>DASWND010000159.1:0-7254 GCA_036399435.1 Flavobacterium sp. | reverse complement strand
ATTCTGTCGTTTGATGTTGATCCCGAAGAAGTCATAGACATTTCTGCTTTCGACAATAAAACATTGGGCAAGAAGTAATCTAGGGCAAAACTTGTACTAATGCTGCTGCAGCTTTAGCTCGTTCAACAATTGATTTTGTATCTGTTTCGGGCGTGTCGTATGTCAATGCGATGCCCATTCGGCGATAAGGTCGAGAGGTCGGTTTATTAAAAATTCGGAAATCAGTTTTTGGAAGTGCAGCTAACTTTTCGATTCCGCTAAACTTTGGTTCGTTTGAGTTTTCAGAGGCCAAAATTACTGCGCTTGCTCCCGCACGTTCTAATGTAATTTCAGGAATTGGAAGTCCCAGGACTGCCCGAAGATGCAGTTCAAATTCATTAAAATTTTGGGTTCCCGCCAATGTTACCATTCCTGTATCATGCGGGCGCGGCGATAGTTCTGAGAAGTAAACTCCGTCATCAGCAAGGAAGAATTCAACGCCAAATAATCCGGCGCCGCCAAGTGCTTCGGTCACTTTTTCAGCCATGTCCTGGGCTTCATAAAGATCTTTTTCTACAACATTCGCAGGCTGCCAGCTTTCCATGTAATCACCGCGTTCCTGTCTGTGGCCGATTGGTGCACAGAACAACGTTGGTCCGTCCTTTTGAGTAATTGTAAGCAACGTGATTTCAGAATTGAACTTTACAAATGCTTCAACGATGACTTCAACTACATCGCCACGTGAACCTTCAACTGCGTAACTCCATGCTTTTTCAATATCTTCTTCTGATTTAATTGTTGATTGTCCTTTTCCTGATGAAGACATTAATGGCTTGACAACACATGGCATTCCAACTGCCTTTACGCCTTCATAAAGTTCTTCGGATGAGGTTGCGTAGCGGTAAGCAGCGGTTTTTATTCCGAGTTCTTTAGAGGCAAGGTCGCGGATTGCCTTTCGGTTCATGGTAAAGTTTGCGGCTTTTGCCGACGGAACTACCGTTATACCTTGCTGTTCGTAATCGTAAAACCGTTCTGTTCGGATCGCTTCGATTTCTGGAACGATGAGGTCGGGTTTGTGTTTGGCCACGATCCGATCGAGTTCATCGCCATCGAGCATGTTAATGATCTCAGATTCGTGTGCAACCTGCATTGCCGGCGCGTTTGCGTAGCTGTCAACTGCGATTACATATTGACCAATGCGCTGTGCGGCGATCGCAAATTCTTTTCCGAGTTCACCCGAACCGAGCAATAGTATTTTTTTCTGCATACTGATGATTTGAGTTGCGTGAGGGATTGAAGCAAGTGCCGTGCACTGCGAAAAGCCCGACCCTTGCGGTCACGCCATTATTATTCAACAAAAAGCCCCTCGAAAAAGGGGCGGACATATTCTAGGATAAAACTTCTTGTATTCGGTTTATCGCTTCGATCAGTGTGTTTTCGGCCGCTGCGTAAGAAATTCTAATGCAGTTCGGGTTTCCGAAAGCCTCGCCGGTCACTGTTGCAACGCATGCTTCGGAAAGCAGGTACATCGAGAAATCTTCGGCATTATTAATTGTTTTTCCTCGCAATGTTTTTCCAAAAAACGATGAAACATCAGGGAAAACGTAGAATGCGCCTTCAGGTGTGTTCATCTTGATATTCGGAATTTCGCAAATCATCTTGACAACTAAATCGCGGCGTTTGTGAAATTCGTCGACCATGTATTTTATTTTCGATGGATCGGCATCGAGAGCTGCAATTGTAGCACGTTGCGCGATACTGTTGGCACCGCTGGTAATCTGGCCTTGCATCTTCGTACATGCTTTCGCAATATATTCAGGTGCGCCGATGTAACCGATTCGCCAGCCTGTCATTGCAAATGCTTTTGAAACTCCGTTGACCGTTACCGTACGCTCGTACATCCCCGGAATTGTCGCGATGCTTGCAAAGCTGTTGGTGAAATTGATATGTTCGTATATTTCGTCGGAAACTACAATAATATCAGGATATTTTTCAAGCACTTTTGCCAGTCCTTCGAGTTCTTCGCGGTTGTAGACAGATCCGCTTGGATTACAAGGTGAACTGAAGAGCATCATTTTTGTTTTTGGCGTAATCGCTGCTTCGAACTGCTCCGGCGTCATCTTGAAATCTGTGTAGATAGACGTGGGAACTTCAACAGGAATTGCACCACACATCTTTACGATCTCCGAATAACTGACCCAAAAAGGGGCTGGCAAAATGCATTCGTCTCCCGGATTCAAAAGTACTTGTGTAATGTTGAATAAAGACTGTTTTGCTCCGGTGGAAACCACTATCTGTGACGGTTTATAATCAAGATCGTTGTCGCGTTTGAATTTGCGTGATATGGCTTCGCGAAGCTCAACGTAGCCATCGACTGGAGTGTATTGACTGTAATTATCATCTATCGCCTGCTTGGCTGCCTCTTTAATAAAATCTGGAGTGTTAAAATCCGGTTCGCCAAGGCTTAGGCTGATGATGTCTTTTCCTTGTGCTTTCAATTCCCTCGCCATTGCGGCCATTGCCAGGGTTTGAGAAGTTGAAAGGCTGTTAATGCGGTCTGAAAGAATTTGGCTCATTGGATTATCTATGTCTTAAGCACTCAGCGCGGGGTTCGTGCCAAGTTCTTTTAAATGTTTAAAATGTGCAGCAACTGCAGCGCGCATGGTTTTAAACTCGTGATATGGAAGATTACATTCTTTTGCGGTTTGCTTCACGATTTCAGCAATTTTCCCGTAGTGAACGTGACTGATATTTGGAAAAATATGGTGCTCGATCTGATGATTGAGCCCGCCCGTAAACCAGTTCACGATCTTATTTTTCGGAGCAAAGTTGGCAGTTGTGTAAAGTTGATGGATCGCCCATGTATTTTCTATTTCTCCGGCTTCATTCGGGATCGGATTTGTAGTTTCTTCAACAACGTGTGCAAGCTGGAATACGATACTCAAAATCAAACCTGCAGTGTAATGCATTACAAAAAATCCTATGAGTACTTGCCACCAAACGATTCCAAGTACGATCGGTAAGACGATCCAGATCGAAACGTAAATTACTTTTGTAATGATTAAAGTAGTCCACAAGATTTTAGGGTTCTTAGGTTCGCCGTAGGATAACTTCCTTTTGAGGTAGCTGCGCATTTGCTTAAAATCTGTCGTGATAGCCCAGTTAAAAGTCAGCAATCCGTAAAGAAAAACCGAATAATAATGTTGGAATTTATGAAAATAATGCCATTCAGCTTCTTGTGTAAAACGTATTATTCTGCCTGCGTCAAGATCTTCGTCATGACCGTGGATATTGGTATAAGTATGATGCAATACATTGTGCTGAACCTGCCAATTGTATACATTTCCGGCAAGAACGTAAATACTTCCGCCCATGAATTTATTGACCCAGGATTTTGATGAATACGAACCGTGGTTACCGTCGTGCATGACGTTCATTCCAATTCCGGCCATTCCAATTCCGATTATGACATGTAAAAGCAATTTCAGCCAGAACGACATTTCGATGGTTAGGATCAAAAAGTATGGAGTGAGAAAAATCGAAAAAAGGATAATTGTTTTCAGGTGAATTTTCCAGTTTCCGGTTTTCTTGAGGTTGTTTTCTTTGAAGTAGTTGTTAACCCGGCTGTTAAGCGTGCGAAAAAATTTTACGCTGTCTTGTTTAGAAAATGTCGGAATAGTTGTATTCATAAATAAAAAATAATGGTCAAAGATAAATATTTATCGACGATCAAATCGCCAATGTCTTCTAAAAGTTTCAGCTGTAAAGCGTTACTTTTGCCTAAAATATTCCCAAATGAAAGAAGTTCTTAAACACTTTCCGGAGCTTACAGATGTTCAGAAAAATCAATTTGAACAGCTTGGCCCGCTATATCAGGAGTGGAATTCGAAGATCAATGTTATATCGCGAAAAGATATCGATTCGCTTTATACAAGACATGTTCTTCATTCGCTTGCCATTGCAAAAATTCAGCCACTAATTAAAGGCGCTTTTGTATTGGATGTTGGAACCGGCGGTGGTTTCCCCGGAATTCCGCTTGCAATCTTGTTTCCGGAAACACGTTTTTACCTGATCGATGTGATTCAGAAGAAAATCAATGTAGTAAAAGCTGTAGCTGAAAGCATTGGGCTAAATAATGTCAAAGCCGAACAAATCCGGGCTGAAAATGTTAAAGGTGATTTCGACTTCATCGTCAGCCGCGCAGTAACTAATATGCCTGATTTTGTTGGCTGGGTAAAGGGAAAGGTCAAGAAGCAGCAAAAACATGAACTTAAAAATGGAATTTTATATCTAAAAGGCGGCGATCTCACTGAGGAACTTGCCGGTTTTCCAAAGGCTACTGAGTACCAGATTTCAGATTTTTTCGAAGATGAATTCTTTGAAACTAAAAAGGTTGTTCATCTTCCGTTAAAATTTGAAGCATAAAAAAAGCCGCTGATTTAGCGGCCTTTAGTGATTGTATAAAAATATTATTTCTTTACAAATTTTAAAGTTTTTGAACCAGCGTCTGAGTTTGCTGTCAAAATATACATTCCGCTTGAAAGGTCGCTGACATCAATTGATGACATTGGATTGTTTATATTTCTTATAACTCGTCCGTTCAGGTCAGCAATAGCAATTGATTGTAATGTCATACCATCAGCAAGTGATATTTGAAGCGTGCTTTCTACAGGGTTTGGAGCTACAGCAATCGCAGCGATATTCTGCTCTGCAACACCCATTTGAGGCGATAGGAATGTTTCAAAAATAGACTGTGTTTCATTGATTCCAAGTAGCGGCACAGCAACAGTTATCTCCATGGTTTTAAACGCAGGATTATCAAAGTCTTCATCCGTTAAATAATAATTATAAGAAGTTTGTGTCACTGTTCCAACATTCACAAAAATACCTGAACTCAACGTTAGTTCCTGCACAACTTTTATACGGGTTGCCGGGCCTGACATCGAGGGTATACCTAAAAGGCCGATCGTAAGATCTCCATAAGCATCAACCGTTGTATTAATTGTTCCCACAAAAGTTCCTTCATACTCCTGAAAAGTAAAAGTTCCTGCGCTGGCATCAGTATTTGTATAACCGAAGCTTGCAGGAAAAGTTCCGATTTCGGCATTATTTGTAATATAATTTAAAACAAGATCATTTCCTGTTGCGCCTGTGATAGAAAGATCACTGCCCACTTCATTGATATAAATTCTCGCTTCGGCAGTTCCCATTTCTGAAACTGCAGTATTGACCGCGACAGATGTTGTGTTAGGGAAAGTAGCAAGCTCTTCGGCTGTTGGTTCCTGCTCGCTATACGTTGAAACTCCCAAAGGCTGTGCATCTGCAAAATCCCACGTTGCGTCAGCACCTGCTTCCGCTCCGGCAGCCACGCTCGGGTCTATAACCGCATAATTTGCGCCTGATGAACCAAAAAAAGAATTGATCGGCGCCTGGCAAAATCCAGCGAAAGGCAACGCAGTAAAAAGTAAAAGTAATTTTGTTTTCATATCTAATGTTTTAATTTATAACCAAATATAAAGAAAAAGCCGCCATTGAAATAAAAAAGCCAACAAATGTTGGCTCTCTTTTTACTCTCCTAAAAACGGATACCTGTAATCTTCAGGTGTCACAAAGGTCTCTTTAATCGTTCGTGGCGATGCCCAGCGCAGCAGGTTCAGTGCTGATCCTGCCTTATCATTTGTTCCCGACGCTCTCGCACCGCCAAATGGCTGCATCCCAACAACAGCTCCCGTAGGTTTGTCGTTTATATAAAAATTTCCGGCTGAATTCCGAAGAATATAAGTTGCAGTCGCAATCGCATAACGATCACGCGCAAAAATTGCTCCTGTCAAGGCGTATTCAGTAGTTTCATCAGCCAGTTTCAACGTTTGTTCCCATTGGTCGTCTTCATAAACATAAATGCTGATCACAGGTCCGAACAACTCTGTACACATGATTTTATAATTCGGATTCGTCGTTACAACAACTGTCGGCTCAATAAAATAACCTTTCGATTTATCGTAGTTTCCGCCAACAATGATCTCTGCATCCTCATCGTTTTTAGCCTCATCAATAAATTGTGCGAGTTTGTCAAACGACCCCTCGTGAATAACTGCTGTGATAAAATTTCCAAAATCTTCAGGTGAGCCCATTTTCAAGGTCTTTGCTTCTTCAATAAGCTGTTTTTGAACTTCATCCCAAATGCTCCTTGGAATATAAGCTCTTGAAGCCGCCGAACATTTTTGCCCTTGATATTCAAAAGCTCCGCGTATAATTCCGGCAACAACCTGCTTCACATTCGCACTCGGGTGCGCAATGATGTAATCTTTACCGCCTGTTTCACCGACAATTCGCGGATAGGTTTTGTAATGATGAATATTGGTTCCGATCTTAGACCAAATGTCCTTGAATACAAATGTCGATCCTGTAAAATGTACACCTGCAAAATCACGACTCGCCAAAACAGTATCGGTGATCATCAAAGCATCACCAAAAACAACGTTAATTACGCCGTCCGGCAAACCTGCTTCATGAAACACATCCAAAATAATTTTAGCAGAAAAAACCTGGCTGTCACTTGGCTTCCAGACAACAACATTACCCATCATCGCCGCGCTTGCAGGTAAATTTGCAGCAATTGCAGTAAAGTTGAATGGCGTAATTGCATATACAAAACCTTCCAAAGGACGATATTCTAATCTGTTCCAAACGCCTGAATCCGATTTTGGCTGATCAGCGTAGATCTGCGCCATAAACTCAACATTATATCTTAAAAAGTCGATCAGCTCACATGACGCGTCGATCTCAGCCTGATAAATATTCTTTGATTGACCGATCATTGTCGCCGCGTTGATCTTCGCACGATAAGGCCCGGCAATAAGTTCAGCAGCTTTTAAAAAGATCGCAGCACGCTGTTCCCATGGAAGATTTTCCCACTGGGTTTTCGATGCAAGTGCAGTCGATATCGCTTCCTCAACATGCGACTTCTCACATAAGTGATATTTCCCGACAACATGCTTGTGATCATGCGGCGGCGTTATATTTCGCGTGTTTCCTGTGCGAATCTGCTTCGATCCGATATACAACGGAACATCAACCTGCTCATTCCACATCTTTTTATATTCAGCCAAAACAGCAGCTTTCTCAGGCGAACCCGGCGCATACGATTTCACCGGCTCATTCACCGCTTTCGGCACATTAAAAAATCCTTTTAACATATGAATTTTGTTTGAATTGTTATTTTTTAGAAGCTATTTCCCGCTGTTCGCTATATCTTCTTTATTAACCCTTTCAGGG
>DASWND010000158.1:0-23834 GCA_036399435.1 Flavobacterium sp. | reverse complement strand
CAATACGTCGATATGATCTGCTTCAGCAAAAACAACACGTTTTGGTGACGTTTTCGCCCTATTCGCTAAAAGCCTCACCATTTTATTATCAGAGCCGAGGCGCTCCAGAAGTTCCTCCTCATATTTCTCCCAATCAGTGATCGGATGAAGTGCAACTCCGGAGTCCATTGCAGCTTTCGCAACAGCCGGAGCCACCATTGTAATTAATCGCGGATCAAAAGGCTTGGGAATAATATATTCTCGTCCAAAAATTAGTTTGGTCTCGCCATAAGCAATATTCACCTGCTCGGGAACGGATTCCTTTGCTAGCGCGGCCAGTGCCTTAACGGCAGCCATCTTCATTTCTTCGTTGATCTTCGTCGCCCGTACGTCGAGCGCACCTCGAAATATATATGGGAATCCTAGTACATTGTTCACCTGATTAGGATGATCCGAACGTCCTGTTGCCATAATCACGTCGGGACGTGTGGCAATTGCTACATCATAATCAATTTCCGGAACCGGATTCGCCATCGCAAACACAATGGGATGCGGCGCCATCGCAAGCAGCATGTCACCATCCATGATATTCCCGGCTGATAAACCAAGGAATACATCAGCACCAACAAGTGCTTCCGCCAGTGTAATTCCAGATCTCGCCTTCGAATATTGCTGCTGCAATGCCGAAAGATCCTGCCGATCTGACGAAAGGACACCATCTTTATCAAACATGATGATATTCTCAAGCTGAACCCCAAGCCGCACGTACAAATTCGCACACGCGATCGCCGCAGATCCTGCTCCCGAAACCACGAGTTTTATATTTTCTATTTTTTTACCTGCAAGTTCAAGCGCATTAAGCAATGCCGCCGATGATATGATTGCAGTTCCATGCTGGTCGTCATGCATCACCGGAATATTCAGTTCCTCGACAAGCCGACGTTCAATTTCAAAGGATTCGGGCGCCTTTATGTCTTCAAGGTTGATTCCGCCGAAGGTTGGAGAGATATTTTTGACCGTTTCAATAAACTTTTCAATGTCTTTAGTATCGACTTCAATATCAAAAACATCAATGTCAGCAAAGATTTTAAATAAAAGTGCCTTTCCTTCCATGACTGGTTTGGATGCTTCCGGACCGATATCGCCTAATCCTAAAACTGCAGTTCCGTTGGTGATAACTGCTACGAGATTTCCTTTTGCCGTGTATTTGTATACATTCCGAACATCTTTTGCGATTTCAAGACATGGTTCGGCAACTCCCGGCGAGTACGCGAGCGAAAGATCCCGCTGCGTAGCGTACTTTTTCGTCGGAACAACCGCGATCTTTCCCGGCGTCGGTTTGGCGTGATATAAAAGAGCTTCCCTTCGTTTGCTGTACTTGTTCATCTTCAAATTTCTTGCGACTCACAAAGGTAAAAGACTATGTTTAAAACCGAAAGAATAACGTACTTATCTTCAATAAAAAGCATTTGGGCGTGCCGCCACCAGATGTTGTGAAGTAGAAAACAGCTAAACGTTAAGCGGCGTCAGGCTCTTGGCGGTACGCGGTACCTTGCCGCGATCCTTCACGCAGGCTTCGGATTATTTATTCATGTTTAAGGAACGTGATGTTGCGCTTCAGTCCATCGAACTTTGTGCGTGTCACAGCCGAGTTTTTAAAAACCGCTTTAAAAGTCTCTTCTGTTATTTCTTCCCAGTCTTTTTTGCTGAAAGAAAGCAATTCAGGATTGGGATTAAAAAGCGGCTCCGAATGATGTTTTGAAAACTTGTTCCACGGGCAAACATCCTGGCAGATGTCGCAGCCAAAAGCCCAGTCATCAAACTTGCCTTTGACTTCATGTGGAATATTATCTTTAAGTTCTATGGTGAAGTAAGAAATGCATTTGCTGCCATCAACAACATACGGCGCAACAATTGCGTCAGTCGGACAAGCATCAAGGCAAGCAGTGCAGGAACCGCAGTGATCCGTAACTGCGTGATCATAGTCCAGTTCAAGGTCGACGATGAGTTCAGCGATGAAGTAAAAGGAGCCGACTTTCTTGGTCAACAGGTTGCTGTTCTTTCCGATCCAGCCGAGTCCGCTTTTTGCGGCCCAAGCTTTATCTAAAACCGGAGCTGAATCTACAAAGGCGCGACCCGAGACTTCACCGATCTCATTTTGTATTGAAAACAGAAGTTCCTTAAGCCTTTCTTTAATGACGTAGTGGTAATCCTGGCCATAAGCATATTTTGAGATTTTATATGAATCTTCATTCTGCTTTTCAGATGGATAATAATTGAGCAGCAGTGAAATCACGCTTTTTGAATCGTCGACGAGTAAAGTTGGATCGAGGCGCTTGTCGAAATGGTTCTCCATGTATGACATCTGGCCGTTCATGTTTGCGTTGAGCCAGCTTTCGAGCCGTGGCGCTTCCTGTTCGAGGAAACCGGCTTTCGAAATTCCGCATGACAGGAAACCGAGGCGTTTTGCTTCGCTCTTGATGAACTCGGTGTATTTCGTTTTGTTGCTCATTGCATTAGGGATTGCAGCGGAAAACCCGCAGCGTCAGCGAGGATTTGCAGCGGAAAGCGCGACCCGAAGGCACGAGGCTGGCAAGCCGACTGCCGTAGGGAAATGCCCTAAAACAATCCCTGTTGCGTGTTCGTCTTGATCTTACCCAAGTGTTTATAAGCCTTTTCGGTAACTTCACGGCCACGCGGCGTGCGCATGATAAAACCTTCCTGGATGAGAAACGGTTCGTATACCTCTTCTATTGTCTCGCTGCTTTCGGAAACAGCGGTGGCGAGTGTTGAGAGTCCAACGGGGCCGCCTTTAAACTTGTCGATGATGACGTTTAAAATCTTGTTGTCCATTTCGTCAAGCCCGTGTGCGTCGACGTTTAAAGCTTTAAGAGAATATCTCGCCATCTCTATATCGATCCTGCCATTGCCTTTGATTTGTGCAAAATCACGAACCCGGCGTAACAATGCGTTTGCGATACGAGGTGTTCCACGGCTTCGGCCGGCAATTTCGATGGCGGCTTCCATGGTTATTGGCATTTTTATAATTGCGGAACTTCGTTCTACAATTGAAGTCAGAAGTTCTGTAGTGTAATATTGAAGTCGACTTTGAATTCCGAATCGTGCGCGCATCGGAGCTGTCAGCAATCCTGAACGTGTTGTTGCGCCGACGAGCGTAAAGGGATTCAGGTTGATCTGCACTGAACGTGCGTTTGGCCCGGATTCGATCATGATATCAATCTTGAAATCCTCCATGGCTGAATAAAGGTATTCTTCGACAATCGGACTAAGCCTGTGGATTTCGTCGATGAACAAAACATCGCGTTCCTCGAGGTTTGTCAGAAGCCCGGCGAGATCTCCGGGTTTGTCAAGAACAGGTCCGGATGTGATTTTGATTCCAACGCCAAGTTCATTCGCAAGAATATTAGCCAATGTTGTCTTTCCTAAACCAGGAGGTCCGTGAAATAAAGCATGATCTAGTGCTTCGTTACGCTGATTGGCGGCGGCGACAAAGACTTTTAGGTTTTCGAGAATCTGGTCCTGTCCGGCAAAGTCGTCGAATGACAGCGGCCGCAGTTTGCGTTCGATATCAAGTTCTTCGGTGTTGTAAAGGCGGTTTGTGGGATCAAGATTCTCGTTCATCTGACAAAGATAGCCAAAAATGAAGAGGATGAAATCGGCGAATAGTTAAACCTTTTAGTGTCCTGCCATTGAAGATTCCCATTCGGGATGACGCTTCACGTAAGCTGCGACGAACGAACATAAAGGCTCGAATTGGAATCCGTTGTCTTTGATGTACGTCAGCGTTTTTTCTACAAGGTCACGTCCTACGCCTTGACCTTCATGCGCCGGCGGAACTTCGGTGTGAATCAGCGAATATACTTTGCCATCGAGCCTGTAATTGATTATAGCCAGTTCGCCGTTAACATCAAGTTCAAATTGCTTTTTATCTTCGTTCAAATGTATTTGATTGTCATCCATAATTTTTGATTTAAGGCTGCAAAGCTGCAAGCATTACTAAGGTACGGAAATTTAAAAGGCTGATAAATAAAAAAGCCTCCAATGTGGAGGCTTATATACTAGTGATGAAGTTCTTCTTCACCTTCTTTCAATGGAATATTTTGCGGTACAAAATCTTCGTCGTGACCAGGTTTACTGTAATCATACGGCCACCGGTGAACGTGCGGAATCTCACCAGGCCAGTTACCGTGAATGTGCTCGATTGGTGCTGTCCACTCAAGGGTTGTTGATTTCCATGGGTTTTGAACAGTTCTTTTGCCATAGAAAATACTTGAAAAGAAGTTGTATAAGAACACAAGTTGGAATACACCTCCAATAAGCGCGAACATTGTAATTAAAACGTTTACATCCTGAAGGTCATCGAACAATGGGAAGTTTGTATTGGTGTAGTAACGACGTGGTAATCCAGCCATTCCGATAAAGTGCATAGGGAAAAATACTCCGTAAGCACATACTGAAGTTACCCAAAAGTGGATATAACCCATCTTCTTATTTAGCATTCGTCCGAACATTTTTGGATACCAGTGATAGATTCCGGCAAACATTCCGTAAAGAGCCGAGATACCCATTACCAGGTGGAAGTGAGCTACAACGAAATATGTATCGTGAACGTTGATGTCCAGTGTACTGTCTCCAAGGATGATTCCGGTAAGTCCACCTGTGATGAACGTTGACACGAATCCAATTGAGAATAACATACCTGTGTTAAACTGGATATTACCTTTCCAAAGCGTGGTTATCCAGTTAAATGCTTTTACAGCAGATGGAATCGCGATTAGTAATGTTGTAAATGTAAATACCGAACCAAGGAATGGGTTCATTCCCGAGATAAACATGTGATGACCCCAAACGATTGTCGATAGGAAAGCAATTGCGATCAATGAAATGATCATCGCGCGGTATCCAAAAATAGGTTTACGTGCGTTTGTCGCCATGATTTCAGAAACAAGTCCCATTGCAGGAAGGATTACAATGTAAACTTCCGGGTGTCCAAGGAACCAGAACAAGTGTTCGAAAAGAACTGGTGAACCACCTTGATAGTGCAGTACTTCACCGGCAACATAAATATCTGAAAGAAAGAATGATGTTCCGAAGCTTCTGTCCATTATCAAAAGCAAGGCTGCTGATAAAAGTACTGGGAACGAAAGCACACCAATAATTGCAGTTAAAAAGAAAGCCCAAATAGTAAGTGGCAATCTCGTCAATGACATACCTTTTGTACGCAGGTTGATGATTGTTACGATGTAGTTCAAAGATCCCATTAATGATGAGGCGATAAACACAGCCATCGAAACAAGCCATAAAGTCATTCCAGCTCCTGATCCATTAATTGCCTGCGGAAGTGCACTAAGCGGCGGATAAATGGTCCATCCAGCATTCGCAGGACCACTTTCGACAAACAATGAGCTAACCATTAAGACGCTTGACAGGAAGAACATCCAGTATGAAATCATGTTCAGGAATCCCGATGCCATATCACGCGCACCAATTTGCAGTGGAATTAGCAGGTTACTGAAAGTTCCGCTTAGTCCCGCGGTCAATACGAAGAATACCATGATGGTTCCGTGTATCGTTACAAGTGCGAGGTAAATATCATTTGCCATAACGCCTTCCGGAGCCCATTTGTCTCCAAGCAGGATGTTAAAAAGCTTGAATGACTGTTCAGGCCATGCCAACTGCATTCTGAAAAGCATCGACATCATCACGCCTATAACTCCCATAATAATACCTGTGATCAGGTATTGCTTGGCAATCATCTTGTGGTCAATACTAAAAATATATTTAGTAATGAAAGTGTCTTTATGGTGGTGTTCGTGATCATGACCGTGATCGTGATCATGTGCGTGGTCGTGGTCGTTTGCGTGAGCTACTGCTGACATATAAGTTTGACTTTAGATTTGATTTATTTGGTAGTAGTAGTTGGAGTTGAATTTGCAGCTTTCGTGTTTCCACCTGCTTCTTTCGAACCGGGAACTAATGAAGTTGCCTGATTTTCGCCTACTATCCCATCAGTGGTTGTTTGAACAGGTTTGTTTAAACCTTCTTCCGCTGCATTTGCTTTTTGCTCGTTCCATTTTTGGATCAATGTTGCCTGACCCTGCATCCATTTGCGGAAGTTTTCAGGTGTGTCGACAACAACTTTCATTTGCATATTGTAATGCGACGCACCACAAATTTTATTACAAGCGATAAAGTAGTCGAAAGAATATGGATCTAAGGCGCTGTCACCTTTATCAATTGCCTCTGCGCTTCTCTTTGCACGGATTCTGTTGATATTTTCAACTTTCTCCTGCATGTATGGCAGCTCCCGCATTTCAGCTGTTGTATAAATAGGCTCGAAGGCGAACTCGGTTACCATTCCGGGCACGACGTTCATCTGCGCACGGAAGTGAGGAAAATATGCAGAGTGAAGTACATCTTGTGATCTGAATTTGAATAAGACTTTTTTTCCTTTAGGAATATGAAGTTCCATTGCTGTTACATCATCTTGGGCGTTCGGATCAGCTAAGTCAACACCCATTGTGTTAATTCCTTCAATGTAACGAACGTTAGCTTTTCCAAGAACATTATCGGCACCTGAATATCTAGCTTCCCATTGGAACTGTTTACCATACACTTCAATCACCATCATACTCTTATCAGTCTGGTCGATATACATGATATTTGTCCAGGCGTACAATCCGTACAGAATAAGTCCAGCCAAAACTACCGCAGGAACGGCACTCCAAATAAATTCCAGTTTATCGTTATCGGCATAGTAAAGGGCTTTTTTATCCGGTGTATTTCCACGGTATTTGAATGCGAACCAGTGAAGTAAAGCCTGAGTAATTGTTTGCACCACAAATATCAGGATCATTGACGTCCACATCAGGCTGTCGATCAGGATTCCGTGTACAGAAGCGGAGTGGTCCATCAAAGGAAGATTTCCAAAGTAAATACAACAGTATATCGTAATGATATAGATGAATGCAAGAAAACCAAACATCAGGTAACCCTGTATGTTATTATCGTGGTGGTTTGCTACTTCAGAACTATCGACACTTTCACCGACCTGCGTCAGGTCAAATATTTTTGTCAGCTGCCATAAGGCAACAGATAATAAGATTAAAACTATAATTACCAACAAAGTTGTCATCTGTTATACTTTAAATATTAATAATGAAAATGTTTACTTTCTTCGATGAACGGATTCCTTTTTGGTAACAACGGTGATTTTGTCATCGCTGTGAACACCACGAAAATGAATAAGCCTAAGAAGAACAGTACAGATCCGATTTCAGCCGCACCAATAAACCAACGGTCACCAACAGCCGACGGCATGATCATATTGAAGAAGTCGATGTAGTGTCCTAATAAAATAACGACTCCCGCCATAACCAATACCCATGTAATTCGTTTGAAGTCGGTATTCACCAATATCAAGATTGGGAAGATGAAGTTCATCACAACTGCACCAAAGAATGGAAGGTTATAATGTTCGATCCTCGTTACATAATAGGTAACCTCTTCAGGAATATTTGCGTACCAGATCAACATAAATTGTGAAAACCATAAGTATGTCCAGAAAACACTAAAACCAAACATAAATTTAGCAAGGTCATGAAGATGGCTTGTATTGACATACTCCAGATATCCTTTTGATTTCATGTAAAGCGTTACCATACAGATCACAGTAATACCGCTTACGAGGAAGCTTGCAAAAACATACCATCCGAAGAGAGTACTAAACCAGTGTGGATCGATCGACATGATCCAGTCCCACGACATAATTGATTCGGTAACAATGAAGAATACAAGGAATCCTGCAGAAATTTTGAAGTTCTTCTTGTAGTTTCTGTCATCAGTTGCTTCGTCCTGCGCAAGGCAGTTTTTTCTGGAGTAGAATCTATAGAGGTTCCATCCGATTAAAAAGATAGCTGCACGAATGATCCAGAATGGGAAGTTTAGGTATCCTGATTTGTTCTGAATTAATTTATCTGATGCAACTACATCGGCATCCATCCATATAAAGAGGTGATTTAGATGTAATCCACAAAGAATAAGGAAGATGAAAAATATTATAGAACCAACAGGCAGATACGCTGTAATTCCCTGCATAACTCTGAAAAGTACAGGCGACCATCCAGCCTGTGCAACTTGCTGAATCGCGTAGAAAGCAAGCACACCAAGTGAAATCAGCATAAAGAATATACACGCAACATAAAACGCAGCCCAAGGCTTATTTTGAAGCTGGTGCAAAACGTGTTTTACATGCTCCTGATGATCTGCATGTGCATCACCGCCATGTGCGTCACCATGTGCAGCATCACCTTTTAAATTATCATGTGTTGGAACTGTTGAATGTGCTTCAGCGTGCTTTTCAGGAGCAGTCGTTGCAGCCGGAGCTTCCTGATCACCACGAACAAGTTCAATATTAGTCGAATCGCCATCGTGAGTCATATGATCTGACTGGCTTCCGACAGGATTTACTGTAACTTCAGCAGCATGCTCATCGCCTCCTGATACGTATTTATTTGGATCGTCTATTTGAAGGTCATCTTTAATAACGTGATCTTTCTTTTCGCCATGTCCGGCACCATGCTCCTGCTCTTCGGCCTTAAGAATTTTCTCAACATCCTGAACAGTTTTGGGCGCAGTTAAAAAACCATATCCAATCCCAAGAATACCTAAGACCATCAGGATAAGAGAGAACGTTTTTAATTTACTTGAAAATGTATACATATCTATTTCGATCAGTTTGTTCTACTTATAGTTCACTTCGGAGCTTCATCACGTACTGTGCAACCAGCCAGCGCTCATCTTGTGTCATTTGATTTTTATATGAACCCATGGCATTAAGCCCGTAAGTCTCTACGTGGTACACGCTTCCAATTGTAATTTCGCGTTCAGCATAGCTTGGAACACCAAGAAACTTCTCTTTTTGAACAAGTTTACCTTTTCCGTCTCCTTTATCACCATGACAAATTGCGCAATAGATTGTAAATAACTGTTCAGCTTTAGGCTCATCGTAAGCAAGTGAATCCAATGGTGATGCATTTACACCTTTCGACGCTAAGTATCCTTCATTTGTATTTGGAAGTTCATATGGCACGAAACCTCGCTTGATCGAACCTGCCGCAGGAACCTGTGCTTCTGTACCGCCTTTAAAAACGGGTGCTTCCGTATAGGTTTCATACGCAACCGATTCATACATATTCGGCATATATTGATAGTTTGGCTCTTTATCGTTCTGACACGATACAGCCAAAGCAGAAATACCTGCTAAGAGTGATATTTTATATAAGCTCTTCATAATACTAGTGCTTTTCTATTACTTTAACTTCAACTGCTCCGGTATTCTGGAAAAAGCTGACCAATTCTTCTTCATTGTTGTTGACAGATACTTCCATAAGAAAGTGATCATCTGTGGTCCTTACATCCGGGTTCTCTGCCTGTTTGAATGGCCATAATTTACTTCTAAGGTAAAATGTGACTACCATTAAGTGAGCAGCAAAGAAAACAGTCATCTCAAACATTACCGGAACAAAAGCCGGCATATTCTGAAGGTATGTGAAACTTGGCTTTCCACCGATATCCTGAGGCCAATCCTGAATCATGATAAAATTCATCATCCATGTAGCAACAGAAAGACCGATACAACCGTAGATGAATGAGCATATCGCAAGCCTTGTAGGTGCAAGACCCATTGCTTTATCTAGTCCGTGTACAGGAAAAGGAGTAAAAACCTCTTCAATATGATGATGAGCGGCACGCGTCCTTTTGACCGCATCCATCAATACATCATCGTCATTATAAATGGCGTATATTACTTTGTTACTAGTCATGATGTGAATGTTTATTTTCTTCTCTGCGTTTTTTGAAATATTCTCCTGAAGTCTTCAAGATCGTTTTAACCTCTGCCTGCGCAATTACCGGGAAGGTTCTCGCATAGAGAAGGAATAGCACGAAGAAGAATCCGATTGTTCCGATGAAGATTCCGATATCGACAAATGTTGGTGAAAACATCGTCCATGATGATGGTAGGTAATCCCTGTGAAGTGAAGTCACGATGATTACGAATCGTTCGAACCACATTCCAATGTTTACCACAATTGAAATAATGAAAGAGAACATAATGCTCGTACGTAATTTCTTGAACCACATGAATTGCGGAGAGAACACGTTGCATGTCATCATCGACCAATATGCCCACCAGTATGGACCTGTAGCCCTGTTAAGGAAAGCGTACTGCTCGTACTCAACTCCTGAGTACCATGCAACAAACAGTTCTGTGATATAGGCAACACCAACGATAGAACCTGTGATCATGATTACGATGTTCATCAATTCAATGTGCTGGATCGTAATATAATCTTCAAGATGCGACACTTTACGCATGATGATAAGTAGCGTGTTTACCATCGCAAATCCTGAGAATACGGCTCCTGCAACGAAGTACGGCGGGAAGATCGTAGTGTGCCAACCCGGTATAACTGAAGTAGCAAAGTCAAAGGATACGATCGTGTGTACAGAAAGTACAAGAGGTGTTGCAAGTCCGGCAAGTACCAATGATACTTCTTCAAAACGCTGCCAGTCTTTTGCACGTCCGCTCCATCCGAAGCTAAGTATTGAATAAATTCTTTTTGTAAAAGGTGTAACTGCACGGTCACGAAGCATTGCAAAATCCGGGAGTAAACCTGTCCACCAGAATACAAGTGAAACTGATAAGTATGTCGAGATCGCGAATACGTCCCAAAGAAGAGGTGAGTTGAAGTTGACCCAAAGTGAGCCGAACTGATTTGGAATTGGAAGCACCCAGTAAGCTAACCAGGGACGTCCCATGTGGATGATCGGGAAAAGACCCGCCTGAATAACTGAGAAAATTGTCATCGCTTCAGCAGAACGGTTAATTGCCATTCTCCATCGCTGGCGGAAAAGTAAAAGTACTGCAGAAATCAGCGTTCCTGCGTGACCGATACCAACCCACCAAACGAAGTTCGTGATATCCCAAGCCCAGCCTACGGTTCTGTTAAGTCCCCATGTTCCGATTCCGGTTGAAATTGTGTAGATGATACACCCCATACCCCAAAGGAACGCGGCCAGTGCTATTAAAAATACTGTCCACCATTGCTTGTTAGCTCTGCCTTCAACAGGCGCGGCTACATCTACTGTTACATCGTGATAAGATTTATCACCTATAACTAAGGGTTTTCTAATGGGTGCTTCGTAGTGAGACGACATAATCCTTTATATTGTTTCTTAATAATTTACTTCGTACTAGGTATTCCTGACTTTCACGTGATAGAAAACGTTTGGCTTCGTACCAACGTGCTCAAGTACATGGTACATTCTTTCGTCTTTCATCAAGCTGACAATTTCATTATCAGGCTGATTGACATCACCAAATTTGATTGATCCTGTTGAACAGGCAGCTGAACATGCAGTTTCAAATTCATTTACATGAACCTCACGGCCTTCACGTTTAGCAGTTAATATCGTAAGCTGTGTCTTTTGAATACAGAAAGAGCATTTTTCCATTACTCCACGTGAACGAACATTCACATCAGGATTAAGTACCATACGACCAAGGTCATCATTCATATGATAATCAAACTCGCTGTTTCTGCTGTATAGGAACCAGTTGAAGCGACGTACTTTATACGGACAGTTGTTTGCACAGTAACGTGTTCCAACGCAACGGTTGTAAGCCATTTGGTTTTGGCCCTGACGACCGTGTGATGTTGCAGCAACCGGACAAACAGTTTCGCATGGCGCGTGGTTACAGTGCTGGCAAAGCATTGGTTGGAAAGATACCTGTGGATTATCCGCAGGATTCTCCATATCATTGAATCCACCTAGAGATCCTTCGTCACCAAATAAACCGCTGAATTCTTCTTTACGTTTAACATCTTGTGCAAAAGTATCTTCAGAAGAATAGTATCTGTCAATGCGAAGCCAGAACATATCACGGCTTCTTCTCACTTCAGTTTTACCAACAACAGGTACGTTATTTTCAAGGTGGCATGCGATTACACACGCACCACAACCAGTACAAGAGTTTAAGTCGATCGACATGTTGAAGTGATGCCCAACCGAACGGTCAAATCCCGCCCAAAGGTCAACTTTTACTGCTTCAACCGGACTGTGATCAAGAGCAACTGTCGGAACGATATTCCACTCTCTTGCATCCTTTGTATTGAATATCTCTAATGTCGTTTCTTTGATAATATCGCCACGGCCCATTAACGTACGCTGCGATTGAGTACAGGCAAATTCATGCTCTCCGCCCACTTTCGTAATAGTTACCGGATGTGTCGATTTGAAGTTCTGATAGAAAGTATAAGCATTAACACCTACTTTCATTTCTTCCTTCATAGCAGCATGCTTTCCGTAACCAAGTGCTAGACCAACAGTTCCTGGTGCTTGTCCGGGTTGGATGATAACAGGAACATTTTCAATTGTTTTGTTACCAACTGTCAGGTTAACATAACTACCGTTAAGTCCACCATTAGCTACAACTTTATTTTCAAGTTCAAGCTTGACGGCATCAACTCGTGAAACGGTAACATAATTATCCCATGCCACACGGGTAATTGGATCAGGAAACTCCTGAAGCCAAGGGTTGTTCGCCTGCTGACCGTCTCCAAGACCTGTTTTAGTATAAAGATTTAATTCTAATCCCGAAACTGGCTTCGATTGTGCCAAAGCTGCCGCAGCGGCTCCTGCATCTACCGAGCCACCGGCTGAAGCTGTAGATGCATCCGGAGATACAAATACACCGTCGTGCAGAACCTGATTCCACGTTTTGCCGGCAAAAGTTGAAGTTGTTTTTAAATAATCGTAATATGTACCAGGGATTCCGTTAAGTGAAATTAACGCATCCTGAAATTGTCTTGTGTTGAATAAAGGCCTGATCGTTGGCTGCGTAAGCCCGATAGTTCCCTTTGTAATAGTAACATCGCCCCAAGATTCAAGATAATGTGGAGCAGCTGCGGCAATATTTGTCAATGATGCAGTTTCGTCTTCTTTCATTGAAAACGCTACTGAAAGCGATACTTTTCTAAGACCTGCAACAAAATCGGCATTGTTTGGTAACGTATAAACCGGGTTGACATTGCTCATGATAAGCGTGTGAACTCTACCCGCATTCATATCATTGATCAGCTGAAGAACCGCTCTGTCTGAACCTTTTCTGATCTGACGTGTTCCGGCAGTGCTGAATGCATCGCTTCCAAGAGCCTGATTGATCGCTAGAACAAGTAATTGTGCATCAACATCGTCAATTCCTGAAACGAGAAGGCCTTTGCTTCCTGCAGCTTTTAATTGCTGAGCAGCTTTCATTACAGCATCTTCGTTTGCAATTTTACGTGTTCCTACAGAACCACCTGAGATAACATTATAAATTTTTACAAGAGCTTGTTTTTGATCTGCAGTCGACATTGGTATACGCCTGTCGGCAGATGCTCCTGATAATGACATATTAGCTTCAATCTGGAAGTGACGCGACATTTTACCGTTACGCGGCACACGACCCTGAGCATAAGCTGCATCGTAACCGCCACCTTGCCAATCACCAAGGAAATCGGCACCAACTGAAACAATTACTGAAGGTTTTGAGAAATCGTAGTTAGCTAAAGCACGTTCACCGTAAGTGCGCTCGAAAGCATCCAAAGCAGCTGAACTTGAAACAGCGTCATAAACTATATGTCTTGAACCTGGATTATTTGATATGAATTGTGCAATTAATCTTTCTGTAGATGGACTCGCAAGCGTTGGTGTCAATAGAACTACTGCTTCACCTTTTGTTCTTGCATCGGCGATGCCGGCTTTGATTCGAGCCTCAACATCTACCCAAGAAGCAGGTTTTTTATTGATTTTAGGTTCTTTAAGCCTCATGCTGTCATAAAGTGACAAAACAGAAGCATGAACCCGTGCGTTAGGGGCAAATCTACCACCTTCAACAATATTTGTTTCAACTTTAATAGGTCGGCCTTCGCGAGTTTTTACAAGCATGTGCGCGAAGTCGAAACCATCAAAATATGAAGTAGCATAAAAGTCAGGCATTCCTGGAACTATCTGTTCCGGCTGCATAACATAAGGTATAGCTTTATGAACAGGACCTTCGCACGCCGCAAGCGATGCCGCTGCAGTACTAAATCCGACGAATTTTAAGAAGTCACGACGACTGGTAGACGAAGTTGCCAAAGAGTCCTTGTTTAAAAAATCTTCAACAGGTAAATCTTCGGGAAATTCGTTATGTGAAAGCGCCTCAACAACAGAACTGTTTTGGTCTAGTTCTTCAACACTTTTCCAGTATTTTTTGTTTGATGACATTGTATATAGATATTAGCTTCTTAATATGTTATTAGTAGTGGCATTTTCCGCATTCAAGACCACCCATTTGCGCGACAGTCAGCTTGTCTACGCCGTATTTCTTTGATAATTCAGTATGAATCTTATCGTAGTAAGCGTTGCCTTCCATCTTGACGTCAGTTGTACGGTGACAGTTAACACACCAGCCCATTGTTAAAGGAGCATACTGCTTCATGTACTCAAATTCCTGAACAGGTCCGTGGCAAGTCTGACATTCAATACCACCAACTGTTACGTGCTGAGAGTGGTTGAAATATGCGAAATCAGGCAGGTTATGGATACGTACCCATTTTACTGGCGTTGTTTGTCCGGTATAAACCTGGTTTGTTCTGTCCCAACCGACAGCATCGTATAGCTTTTGGATCTCAGCATCGTAAAATGCTTTGCTATGTTCAGGAGTTGCAGTAGTTTCAGCAACTTCGCTGATGTTTCTGTGACAGTTCATACAAACATTAAGAGAAGGAATACCTGCATTCTTGCTCATACGTGCAGCAGAGTGACAGAATTTACAATCGATCTCGTTGTCGCCTGCGTGAATTTTATGTGAATAGTGTATTGGCTGAATTGGATGATAGCCTTGGTCAACGCCAACTTGCATTGTCCAGCTGTATAAGAAATATGCTGCCGACAGCATTAGGAAAATTACGGTTACCAGAACAAGGAATTGGTTTCTTGCAAATGCGACCCAAATTGGAGTAGTTGGCGCTTTTTTAGCAACTTCGATCCCGTTTGCTTTTGCGACTTTAGCAAGAACCCTGTTAACGAGAACAAGCATTGCAACCAAGATCAAGAGAACGACTGCAAGAATTCCAAGAATCAGGTTATTTGAAATACCGTCTTCCTTTTCAGCTAGAGGTTGTGTGCCGGGAGGCATTGTCGTTCCTGTTGTAGCTCCACCTTTTGGTTCGGATGTATAGGCAAGAATATTGTCGATATCGGTAGTTGACAACTGTGGAAACGGAGTCATAACAACTTTGTTGTTCTCTTCAAATAGCTGAACAGCAATAGGATCTCCAGATTTGATCATGTCGCTGCTATTGTGGATCCAGTTGTATAACCACTCACGGTCACGTCTTTCAGCCACGCCTCTAAGCGCCGGACCTGTTGCTTTTCCGTCGAGTTTGTGACAAGAAGCACAGTTTGAGTTGAAAAGGGCTTTTCCCGCGACAGCGTCACCTGCGCCGGCGGCAGGAGCAGCAGGAGCCGCAGCAGCTTCTGCAGGAGCAGCGCCTTCTGCCGGAGCAGCAGTAGTCTGATCCTGAGCGAAAGAAGTTAACGAGAAGTTCAGCATGAAAGCCATGGTTATGACTAAAATCCGAGAAATCGACTTATGGTTACCCACTTTTTTCATATTATAAAAAATTATCGGCTAAAATTGGCGTGGTTATTAAGGGTTCTGAAAAAGGCGCACGTTCCTTAAAAACTTGCACAAAAATACGATTTAGTAACTATTAACAAAACCTTATATCTTGCCGAATTACCAATTTATACCAATTCTAAATAAATCAGAACTACCCTTTTTAACGGATTTCCCTACATTTGTATACTAAACTGCTCATTATGAAATCGACAAAAATATTTTTACCACTTTTAATGGGAATAGCGAGCGTTTTTCTTACGTCTGAAATGTGTGCTCAAGGATCAGGAACTACTTTAAAACAAGATCCTTCGTTCGAACAACTGCTTAATGAGAAGCGAAAAATCAACTCTTCGATCACCATTAATGACCGATATAAGGTCCAGATCTACAATGGCGACAGCGAATCGTCGAAAAAGCATCTCAGTGAAGTGAAGCGAACATTTAAAGAATATGATGCTACGATCGTATTTAGTACGCCGTCGTATAAAGTCTGGGTTGGAAACTTCAAGACAAGGATCGAGGCGGAAAGAAGCCTGAATGATATTAAAAAGAAGTATCCTAACGCATTTCTGATCAAACCTAACAAGTAATAGCCCGGATGGCAGCGGTATCCTTTTTTGCGGCCTCCGCCAGTTCCGTTAAAGGATGGAGCTGAAAGCAAAAAAGATATTAGCGTACAGCCGGAAACAGCTACCAATAAAAAAGCCTCTGAATAATCAGAGGCTTTTTTTTATATGAAAAGTTTATTTCAGCTTTTTCTTTACTGCAACTTCCTGGAAAGCTTCGATCAGATCGTTCATTTCAATGTCGTTGTAGTTCTTGATCTGGATACCACAGTCGTAACCTTTGGAAACTTCCTTCACATCGTCTTTGAAACGTTTTAGTGCTGTAAGTTCACCCGTGAATACAACCACGCCTTCGCGGATAATCCTGATACGTGAGTTTCTAAAGATTTTACCGTCTGTAACCATACAACCTGCGATGGTTCCAACTTTAGAAATTTTGAATAATTCACGGATTTCGGCAGTTCCGGTGACTTCCTCTTTCATTTCAGGAGAAAGCATTCCTTCCATCGCATCTCTTAAGTCGTCGATCGCATCGTAGATGATCGAGTAGTTTCGGATGTCGATTTCTTCTTTATCGGCCAATTGTCTGGCGTTTCCGGCAGGGCGAACGTTAAATCCGATGATGATCGCATCTGAAGCAGAAGCTAGCATTACGTCGGTTTCTGTGATGGCTCCAACACCTTTGTGGATGATATTGATCTGGATTTCTTCGGTAGAAAGTTTCGAGAATGAATCCGAAAGTGCTTCAACCGATCCGTCAACGTCACCTTTAAGGATTATGTTAAGTTCTTTAAACTGTCCGAGTGCAATACGACGTCCGATCTCAGCAAGCGTAATGTGCCTTTGTGTACGAACCGACTGCTCACGCATAAGTTGTGTACGTTTGGCAGCAATTGCTTTTGCTTCTCTTTCGTCTGCAAACACGTTGAATTTATCACCGGCAGTCGCGGCCCCGTCAAGTCCGAGGACTGAAACTGGCGTTGAAGGCCCGGCTTCAAGTACGATATGTCCGCGTTCATCATGCATCGCTTTGATCTTACCGTGGTGTTTACCTGCAAGCATGTAGTCACCCACTCTCAAAGTTCCGTTTTGGACTAATATTGTTGATACGTAACCTTTTCCTTTGTCAAGGAATGCTTCAACAACAGTTCCTGAAGCGGGTTTGTTGTGATTTGATTTCAGATCCAGTAATTCGGCTTCAAGCAATACTTTTTCAAGAAGTTCTTTGACTCCGAGTCCCGTTTTTGCTGAAATATCATGTGACTGAATTTTTCCACCCCAATCTTCTACAAGAAGGTTCATTCCGGCAAGCCTTTCTTTAATCTTTTCAGGATTAGCATTTGGCTTATCGACTTTATTTATTGCGAAAATTAGTGGAACATTCGCCGCCTGAGCGTGACTGATTGCTTCTTTGGTTTGTGGCATAATGTCGTCGTCGGCAGCAATTACGATGATTGCAATATCCGTAACCTGAGCACCACGTGCACGCATCGCGGTAAACGCTTCGTGACCCGGTGTATCAAGGAATGCGATTTTCTGACCATTATCAAGTGTTACTCCGTATGCACCGATGTGCTGTGTGATTCCACCTGATTCACCTGCGATTACATTTTCCTTACGGATGTAATCCAATAGTGATGTTTTACCGTGATCGACGTGACCCATTACGGTAACGATCGGTGCACGGAAAACTAGATCTTCTTCGCGGTCTTCGACAACCTGAATAGAATCTTCAATATCTGTAGTGATAAACTCTACGTCGTAGCCGAACTCATCGGCAACGATCGTCAGTGTTTCAGCATCGAGACGCTGGTTCATGGTAACCATGATTCCGAGTGACATACATGTTCCGATCACTTTTGTAATCGGCACATCCATCATGATTGCAATTTCACCAACAGTAACAAATTCAGTTACTTTAATTGTTTTGCTGCCTTCTTCTAATGAACGTTGTTCATCATCCGATTTCTGACGGTGCGTATCTCTTTTATCTCTTCTGTATTTTGCAGCTTTTGATTTTCCGCCTTTACCCTGAAGTTTTTCGAGCGTTTCACGAATCTGGTTTTTAACTTCCTCTTCGGTAGGCTCAACTTTAGCTGTAATTGCGGGGCGAGCGCCTTTCACAAATCCGGGACGTGCGCCGCGTGCAGCAGCTCCGCCTGTATTTGGTGTAATGCGGTTCGGATTTACTCCGCCTGGCGCAACAGTTCCCGGTGGACGTGGTGCTCCGGGTTTAGGTGCGATTCTTTTTCGTTTGCTTTTATTTGGGTCGTTAGCAGCGTTTGCGTTTATAGCACCCGGCTTATTTGGCTGAATTTTCGGCTCTTCTTTCTTCTTCTTCGGTTTGTCGAATTGTGACAAGTCGATTGTTTGACCGGTTAAAGTCGCCCCTGAAAGTTTTTTGTATTGTGTTGTAAAAGCTTCATCTGCAGGTTTGTCTTCTTGCTGCGGCGTGGCTTCCGGTACTGCAGGTGCTGGCGTTGCTTCAACAGGTGGCGCCGGAGTTTGAGCTACAGGAGCTTCCACTGGCGATGGTGCCGCAGTTGGTGCCGGAGTTGGAGCTGTTGCAGGCGTTGGCGTCGCTGCTGGCGTTGGAACCTGAGCTGGTGCTGGTGCCGGAACTGGTGCTGGCGCTGCAGGCTTTGGTGCTTCTGCTTTTTTAGGCGATAAATCAATGGTTCCGACTTGTTTCGGACCTGTGACCACTGCTTTTGCTTTTATAACATCGTGCTGCCTCTGACGTTCTTCGTCGGCTTTACGCTTATCTTCAATTTCTTTTTCACGTTGAACGCGAAGTGCTTCTTTTTCTTTACGCTTCTCTTCTCCTACTTCCTTGGAAGCTTCTTTATTCCCCTTATCGCCCGAGAACTGGCCTTGCAGAATACCATATTCCACATCGGAAATCTTTGCATTCGGATTAGCATCAATAGCGATGCCTTTATCTTTAAGATAATCCACAGCGCGTTCCAGCGAAATGTTGAATTCCCTTAAAACCTTGTTTATTCTTATTACTCTCTCTTCAGACATATAACCTTTATTTCCTTTTTTGTTGTGTTGTTGTTTGGAAGAACCTAGCTATCAAGCTCTTCTTTTAAGATCCTCATTACATCGAGAATAGTTTCTTCTTCCAAATCTGTCCTTCGCACAAGATCGTTGACGTCCTGTTTTAGGATGCTTCGCGCGGTATCAAGACCGATCTTAGCAAATTCATCAATAATCCATCCTTCAATTTCATCTGAGAACTCTGTCAATTCGACATCCTCATCTTCTGCAGGGCTTCCCTCTCTGATCACATCCAGCTCGTAACCTGTAAGCATTCCTGCAAGCTTGATGTTGTGTCCACCTCTTCCAATTGCTTTCGAAACCTCTTCAAGTTTCAAAAACACTTCAGCTCTCTTGGTTTCTTCATTGATCTTGATCGAAGAAACTTTTGCAGGGCTAAGCGCTCTTGTGATGTACAACTGCGTGTTTGACGTGTAGTTGATTACATCAATATTTTCATTTCCTAATTCACGAACGATTCCGTGGATACGTGAACCTTTCATTCCAACGCAAGCTCCAACAGGATCGATACGGTCATCGTAAGAATCTACTGCTACTTTTGCTTTTTCACCCGGAATCCTTACAACACTTTTAACCATGATAAGTCCATCGAAAACTTCAGGAATTTCCTGCTCAAACAATTTTTCAAGGAATTTTTCCGATGTACGTGACATGATGATCTGCGGCTTGTTGCCTTTTAGCTCAACACTTTCGATGATTCCTCGTACGTTATCACCTTTACGGAAAAAGTCAGACGGAATCTGCTTTTCCTTCGGAAGTACGATCTCATTCCCTTCATCGTCAACCAAAATTACAACTCTTGGGCGAACGTGGTGCACTTCAGCAGTATAAATATCTCCAATTAAGTCCTTAAATTGTTTGTACAGATTGGTGTTGTCATGCTCGTGAATCTTCGAGATCAGGTTTTGACGCAGGGCAAGAATCGCTCGTCTTCCAAGATCGATGAGTTTAACTTCTTCTGAAACTTCTTCACCAATTTCAAAATCGGGTTCAATTTTTCTAGCTTCTGTTAATGTTATTTCTTCGTTTTCGAGATCAAGATCGTCATCTGCAACAATTACACGCCTTCTCCAAATCTCCATATCACCTTTGTCAGGGTTGATAATAATATCGAAGTTGTCGTCTGATCCATATTTCTTTTTAAGTGCATTCCTGAATACATCTTCTAAAATCGCCATAAGCGTTACACGATCAATTAGCTTGTCGTCTTTAAATTCTGAAAATGATTCGATTAATGCTATATTTTCCATGCCAATCTATATATTAAAATGTTACTGTAACAATTGCTTCTTTTATATCTTCGTAAGGAATTTCCTGTCTCTTTAAAACAGTTTCTTTTCCTTTTCCAACTTTCTTTGATTCACGTGCTTCCCATTCGAGCACGATTTTGTCATCGTCAGCATCTGTAAGCGGCGCCTCAATTGTCTGATCAGCGAGCTTGACGATGAGCGTTCTTCCAATGTTCTTTTTATATTGACGTTTGTGCTTCAATGGCGATGAGACTCCGGCTGATGCTACTTCCAGTGAAAAATCCTGCTCTTCACGGTCAAGATTGTGCTCGATCACTCGGCTGATGTCGATGCAGTCCTGCAAAGTGACACCTTTGTCTCCGTCAATTGTTACGATGATCTTGAAACTTTCAGTGATCGTGAGGTCGATCAAGAACAGCTCCGGCCTTTCGTGAAGCCCTTCATCCAATAAATTTTTTACTTTTTCCTTAAAGGTCATAATGTGTATAAAAAGAGGGGACTACTGTCCCCTCATTATTTAATTTTCAGTAAATAACGCTGCAAAGATAGTCATTTTTTTGTGATTTGAAAATCTTGCTCATTGTTAAATTTTTCTTACCTTTATTACCTACAAAACTGCGTTTTACCTAAAACAATTCTTACACTTTAATCATGAAAAAGATTCTCGTCCCTACAGATTTTTCTAAAAATGCCGAATACGCGCTAAAAGTTGCAGCTCAGGTTGCACGTCAGTTTAACGCTGAGATTATTCTTCTGCACATGCTTGAGCTTCCACACCAATCAAGTGATGCGCTTGGATCAGGAAGCGACATTCCGGAAATAATGTTTTTCAAGAACCGCGCAATCAGCAAACTTGACGCCTTGGCAGAAGTTGATTATCTCTCAGACCTTACTGTATCAAGAATAGTCCAATTTGAAAAAGCGTTCGAAGGAATTGTACGTGTTGCCAGAAAAAACGACGTTGACTTTATCGTAATGGGATCTCATGGTGCAAGCGGTTTTCAAGAAATGTTCATCGGGTCAAATACCGAAAAAGTAGTTCGTACTTCAGACATTCCTGTTCTGGTTATCAAAAATGAAATTGAAGAGTTTAAAGCACAACAATTTGTTTTTGCTTCAGATTTTAGCGCTGAGATCAAAAAGCCATTTGCAAAATTGCTCGAATTTGCTAACTTATTTAACTCTCATCTTCATCTTGTAATGATCAACACGCCAAATAGCTTTAAATCGACCGGTGTGGCTGAAAGCATAATGAATGATTTTATTGACGAATTTCAAGTCCCTAATTACACAACACATATATACAATGATGTGAATGTTGAGAAAGGGATCATCAACTTTGCCAATACTGTACAGGCCGATCTAATCGCAATGTGCACGCATGGCAGGACCGGATTTTCACACTTCTTTAATGGAAGCATCAGTGAAGACCTTGTTAATCACACAGTAAGGCCGGTTCTGACTTTTAAAATATAAATTCAAAACATCATCAATAAAAAAACTCCTCACTTACATGAGGAGTTTTTTGTTGGCCCACAAGGACTCGAACCTTGAAAGACTGCACCAAAAACAGTTGTGTTACCATTACACCATGGGCCAATTCCATAACGGCTGCAAATTTAAAACATATTTCTTTTTGAACAAGCATGATTTTACTTTTTCTGAAAATATTTTTTTTAGTAAATCATTAAGCAAAAAAACATTTTCTTTGTGTCAACTTATAAAACACGGATATGCCGCCATTTAACTTTAGCAAATGGAACTCAATTTTAGGTTGGGTCACATTCGCAATTGCTCTGCTTGTTTTCACGCTTACTGTAGAGCCAACGATGAGTTTTTGGGATGCCGGCGAGTATATCGCAACTGCTGCCAAACTTGAAGTCGGACACCCGCCGGGCGCTCCGCTTTTCCAGATGATTGGCGCATTTTTCTCGATTTTTGCTATCGATAATAGCCAAATTGCACTGATGGTTAACATGGTTTCGGTTTTTTCCAGCGCATTTACGATCCTGTTAATGTTCTGGTCGCTGACGATGCTTCTTCAGAAAGTCGTGGACGTTTCGCCAGAAGCTGATACCAGCAATAAGGTTATGATCCTCGGAAGTGCTTTTATTGCATCTTTAGCATTCACTTTTAGCGACAGTTTCTGGTTTAATGCGGTTGAAGCCGAAGTGTATGCGATGGCTTCTTTGTTTATTTCGCTTCTGTTCTGGCTTGGATTAAGATGGGAACGCGATATGGGAACACCGCGCGGAAACCGATGGTTACTGATTATTTCACTTGTTATCGGGCTTTCATTTGGAGTCCACTTTATGGCACTTCTGGCGATACCGTCAATTGGTTTTTTATATTACTTCAAAAATTACAAGGTAATAACTACCAAAAACTTCATCATTGCCAACGTAATTGTTGTTGCAATTCTGTTGTTCATCTTTAAACTGCTTTTGCCATGGACGATGGCGTTCTTTGGAAAGACAGAAATTTTTATGGTGAATAGCCTCGGACTCCCATTCGACTCCGGAACTATATTCGCGCTTTTGGTACTTATTGCTGCTTTCTACTTCGGACTTAAATACACCCGACGTAAAGGTTACGTACAATATAATACGTTAATGCTTTGCATCTTGTTTATCCTGATCGGGTTTTCGACTTGGATGATGCTGCCGATACGCGCTAATGCTGATGTGGTAATCAATGAAAATAAACCTTCGGATGCTGCCGAAGTTCTTGCTTATTACAACCGTGAACAATATGGCGTCAATCCGCTGTTCTACGGACCACAGTATACTGATATTTTTGCAGGCCTTGATGAAGAAACTCCATATCTCGATAAAGCGCCGAACTACGAGCGTGATTACAAGACCGGAAAATACATTATCACCAATAACTACAAAAACGCTGAACAAAACAGCGATGACAATCATAAAACGATTTTGCCGAGATTATGGAGTACTGATCATGCTGAAAACTATATGCGCTTTACCAGCGTTCCAAAGTTTCAGATAGATCCTTCGTACGATTATGCAAGTGAACTGCCTAAATATGGAATCGATCCAGCTACACTTTCTGATGAAGAACTGGCCGGCGCTGTAAACCAGCTTCGGGCGGAAGTTCAAAAAACGGTGACAGAGTTTCGAAGTGCTTTTGCAACCGGGCAGATTGGAACAGATGGTTATGTTGCTTTTCTTAAAAATTACAGTGACTATCTGATTGTTGAAAAACCATCAATGGCTGAAAATCTCG
>DASWND010000157.1:0-58258 GCA_036399435.1 Flavobacterium sp. | reverse complement strand
TTCGATGGTTTGATTCAGTAACACCGACAGCGCTTTATTGAGCACTTCCTGTACGGAAATTGCATTAGGCTGAATCTGCCAACCGTGATATTGCGTGCCTTTATATGAAAATTCGATGAAATGCCTCAAGGTCAAAATGTATAGTACAAAGTTACGAAGAATTGGAAGTGCAAGATTTTAAATTAATGGTAAAGTTCGGATGCTGATGATAATGATGGGTTGAAGTTTGTAAATTTGATCAGGCTCACGACAAAGGCCTAGCCCCGACAGAGCCGGCATCCTTTTTTGCCGAAGAATGAGGTAAAAAAGATACAGGCGAAGGCGGGAAACAGCTTCTGAAAATGAAAAAAATACTGCTGCTTAGCGATACTCATGGTTATCTTGACGATACTATTTTAAAATACGTTCCGCAGGCGGATGAAGTATGGCATGCGGGCGACATTGGCGATTTATCTGTCACCGATAGAATTAAAGACCTGAAGCCACTTCGGGCGGTTTACGGAAATATTGATGGGACGAAGGCGCGGCAGGAATTTCCGCTTCATAATCGTTTTATGTGTGAAGGTGTAGATGTTTTAATCACACATATTGGTGGATATCCCGGGAAATATGCGTCAAACATCAGAGAAATGCTGAATGAAAATCCACCTAAACTATTCATTTGCGGGCATTCGCACATCTTAAAAGTGATGCCTGATAAGAAGCTGAATCTTCTTCATATGAATCCGGGTGCGGCAGGAATCAGCGGCTTTCATCAGGTTCGAACGATGCTGAGATTTGTTATTGATGGTGAAAAGATCAGCGATCTTGAAGTTGTAGAAACTCCGAAACGTACATAACAAAAAAATCCGGCTGGCTGGCCGGACTTTCTTCGCACTAAATAAACTAAGTTTATAGGATTACCTCAATCGGTCGACAGATTTTACGAGATCTTCATCCTTCTTGATGGCTTTATTGGCAAGAGCCAAGAAAACGATAGAAGCAATAGGAAGAAACATCCCAATACCTTTCTCAGAAACGTTTGCCGTTTCTCCAGATAACGTTAGCGATCGATAAACAAATAAGCCTAACAAAATTAAGTTCAATATGATTGCCAGCCTGTTGATCACAAACTGGTGTTGTCTTTTTTTGTAGCTGATGATCGATAATATGATCAACGCGGCGCACAAACCGATTATTGCAGTGTAGATCGAATCTTGCATAAAGTAGAAATCAGCACCGCCTTCGATTGTCCACAAAGGGAAAACGAACGGAAGCACTGCCGCTGTAATAAAGGCAAGAATAAGATAAACCGTTTGAACTCGTTGAAGCATAAGTGCGTTATCAGCAGTGCAAAAATATATTATCTTTTTAAAAAAAATGCTATTGTGAAATTAATTTTTATTTGTATTATTGCATAACAAATCATTGGAAGCACTTCCCATCTTCAGTCTCTTACTACCCACACTTGCACCTGCACAATCACACTAAATTTACATAATAATACATGTTAGATATTTCTGTATTACAAGAAATGAAGCTATCAGAGCTTCAGGACATTGCTAAAGCAACAAAAAAAATAAAATTTAACGGCGTAAAAAAAGAAGCATTGATATATCAGATACTCGATTATCAAGCTGCAAACCCTGATGCTGTCGCGCCAGTCGAAGATTCGGCACCCGAAGCAAAAGGAAAACGTACACGAATGGTGGGCGATAAAAAGCCAGCTATTACCAAAGACAAGTCTTTATTTGAACAAGATCAGGAACAAGTTATTACAGATTCTACTGAGCCTGTAGCGCGTGTTACTGAACCGCCGGTTGAGAAAGAAGAGAAGAGAGGCAAGTTTAAGAAAGCGACTTTTGAGAAGAAAAATTCTCCGCTAATTGTTCCAACTGAAAATGGTGAAGCAACAGCTGAAGTTTCCGAGCCTGCTACTGCAATAGCCGGAAATGAGCAACCTGTTCAACAGAGGCAAAATCAGAACGAAAGAAGACAGCAGAATCCGAATCAAAATCCGAATCAGAATCAGGGCCAAAACGCTAATGGCAACCAGAATAATGGTGTGAATGGCAATCAGCATACGCCACAGGTTCAGAATCAAAATCAGGGACAAAACCCGAATCAGATTCAGAATCCGAGTCAAAACAATAATCAGAATCAAAATCAGAATCCTAATTTTAAAGGGAACAAGAAAAACAATTTTCGAGATGCAGATTTTGAATTTGATGGAATAATTGAAAGTGAAGGCGTACTTGAGATGATGCCTGACGGATATGGATTTTTACGTTCATCCGATTACAATTATCTGGCTTCACCGGATGATATTTACTTATCGACTTCACAAATACGACTTTTTGGATTGAAGACAGGAGATACTGTGAAAGGTGTTGTTCGTCCTCCGAAAGAAGGAGAGAAATTTTTTCCACTTGTAAAAGTTTTAAAAATTAATGGTCATGATCCGCAGGTTGTTCGCGACAGAGTTTCATTTGAGCATTTAACTCCTGTTTTTCCAACTGAGAAATTTAAGCTTGCTGAGAGACAAAGCAATGTTTCGACGAGAATTATTGATCTGTTTTCACCAATTGGTAAAGGCCAACGCGGAATGATCGTAGCACAGCCTAAAACAGGTAAGACGATGTTATTAAAAGATATCGCGAATGCAATTGCGGCAAACCATCCTGAGGTTTATTTAATTGTACTTTTAATTGACGAGCGTCCTGAAGAGGTTACTGATATGCAGCGTAGCGTAAGGGGAGAAGTTATTGCTTCGACTTTTGACCGTGAGCCGCAGGAACACGTGAAAATTGCCAACATAGTTCTTGAGAAATCAAAGCGACTTGTTGAGTGTGGGCATGATGTCGTGATCTTACTGGATTCAATTACGAGGTTGGCACGTGCTTATAATACTGTTCAGCCGGCTTCCGGAAAAGTATTGAGTGGTGGTGTTGATGCAAATGCACTTCAAAAGCCTAAGCGCTTCTTTGGAGCAGCGCGTAATGTTGAAAATGGTGGCTCGCTAAGTATTATTGCAACTGCATTGACTGAAACAGGTTCAAAAATGGATGAAGTTATCTTCGAAGAATTTAAAGGAACCGGTAACATGGAGCTTCAGCTTGACAGAAAGATCGCCAACAAACGTATCTTCCCTGCAATTGATCTTACTTCGTCAAGTACGCGTCGTGACGACCTTCTTCTTGATGAGAAAACTATTCAGAGAATGTGGATCATGAGAAAGTATCTTTCAGATATGAATCCGGTTGAAGCCATGGACTTTATTAATGACAGGTTTAAGAAGACAAGAAATAATGAAGAGTTTTTAATTTCGATGAATGATTAAAACTGCAATATATTCTAAAATAAAATCCCGGCTTCTGGCCGGGATTTTATTTTAAAAGAGTTAGTTTACGAGAACTTTCTGTGTTGCTGTGCGATTTTCCGATGTCAGTCTGATGAAGTAAAATCCGGAGGGAAGCGCCTGCAGCGTAAATACCTTATCCAGAAATAAAGGGTTTTGAATATCCCGAATAACTTGACCGTTGATGTTTACCAGCTGTAATCTATCTATTGAAGTTTCGCTATAGATATTGATCGTATTTTCATTAGCCGGATTAGGAAAAACGATTACTTTATTAAGTGCTGTCAAATCTGAAACTGCAAGCGATGGCCATCTGTTTTCAGCAATTGGTCCACCCCATATCATTGTTGCTAAATACGGATTGTCAATAAAAGGATTTCGGTTGCCCTGACCATATTGATTTGACGCATTTCCTAAATAGGTATTTCTGTTGTCCTCATATTGCGAAACAGGATCTTCAGCGTTCCACTGCAGGAAGAGATCGATCATGTTAGTATCAGTTGCAACAGTAACGCCAACGCCAACATTTTTTGGCAAGCAACGGCTTCCGTATCTGAGATACATGTACATCATCATTCTCGCAACATCACCTTTCCATTCATCACCTGGGTACCAAGTTGAGGAATTAACATCGTGCGAATCTCCGGAACCTGCTGCAAATTTTTCGCTGCCTCGGTCACCGTTTCTTTGTACATCAGCAGCCCGTAAATGATGAGCGTCTGCGCCTGGACCGCTTTCGCCCAAATCCGGTGTTCCAAGCGACTTTGCGTATGTATGTTCGCGGTTCCACTCACAACTCGCGCCGCCGCCGTCGCTTTCTTTGTTACGTCTGCGGTGGTCTTTATCAGTTGCGCTGGATGTAGGGCAGATGTCGCTGCTGAAACCATAAATCAATAAGACATTGGTATTAGTTGTATTTTCCGGATCTAAATCGACAATCTTAAGAGCATTTTCGGCTTGTTGATATGTAAGTATTTTGGTATGCGAAGCAGTAATTTTGCTAGCAAGCGCATTTTTGAGCGCCATACCTGATTGCGAAAAATTGAAGCCATTATAATAAGGTGCAGGAGCACCGGCTTGCGGATAAACCGTCAATGATGAGATTGACAGCATTAAGAGGAATAGTCTTTTCATTTATCAAATTTGAAGCGCAAAAGTAATCTTAATTCTGATTCTGCCGTAAAAAAAAAGCCCCGCATGAGCGAGGCAAAATTTTTATTTCTCTAATTAATGAGAACTTTTTTAGTGACCTCTCCTTCATGATTTGAAATTCTGATAAAATAAAATCCGGAAGGAAGATCTTCGATAGAGAAGATTTTATTTTGAAATTGAGGGTTTCTGATCTCCTTAATAATTTGGCCGCTGATATTGATCAGTTGTATATTATCAACGATAACCTCTGTAGCTATGTTGATCAGATGATCGTTTGATGGGTTTGGATATATCGCTGTTGATTGTAATGCAGATATCGACTCAGTATCTAATAAGCTTCCCCATATCTGCATTGCATATTCAGGATGATCAATAAATGGATTCCGGTTGTTCTGACGGTCATAAACAGCAGCGTTACGGTCGATTTCACGGTCATTTACAGGATCTTGATTATGCCACGTTAATAGCAGGCTAACCGCTTGATTAGTTAGTGCCTGGTTGCTTGTTCCATTGAACATGTCATAATCCCAATTGCTGACCTGATTTTGATAACGGGTCACAAAATAGAAATACATCCTTGCAATGTCGCCTTTAAACTCGTCAATTGGTTCGAAAACTGTTCCTGCGTATCCGGCAGAATATCCGGAATTCGTGTTAGGACCTCGCTTAGAGCCGTTAGAAGATGTGTAATTAGCAGTTGACACAAGTCCAAAAGGAAGATTGCCACGAGCTCCGTTGACAAAACCATCTGACGGTACTACAAAGTGCGCATCAGATTGCATTGGCGCAGCCGAGCCAAAAACTGACTGTGGAATTATGTGTTCACGGTTATAACAGTCGCCTTCGCTGTTATAGTTTCCACAGCGCTCAGAAGTGTTGGTAGCTGAATACTCATAGGAATCAGCACCAGCTGGAATTTCAGAATACATGTCAAGTAGGGTTCCATCTAAATCATAATAATAATCACGATCTGATGCAATATAAGTAGTATATAAACCGCCGTATCCCTGATCTGAGTGGTTCTTTATAATGTTATAAAGCTGAGTTTTTAGCGTGTAGCCGCTGCCAGTTGCACTGTTGTAGTAACCGTTTGGGATTACCTGTGCAAATCCCGTAGAAGCGATAAAGACCAATAATAGTGTGTAGAAGTTTTTCATCATAATTAGTTTTTGCGCTCAAACTGCGCCATATAAAAGCCGTCAAATCCGGAGTTGGATGCAAGTAAGCTATTTTCTTTTACAAAGTTAAAGTTTTTTCCTGCATCAGTCTGCAAAAATCGTTGCACTTGTTCCTGATTTTCAGAAGGTAAGACTGAACATGTTGCATATACCAGCTTACCACCAGGCTTTACAATTCGAGAGTAGCTCTCCAGCACTTCTGCTTGAACTTTACGAATATTGTCAATGAATTCAGGCTGAAGTTTCCATTTCGCATCCGGATTTCGTTTTAAGACACCTAATCCGCTGCAAGGTGCGTCAATAAGAACACGATCGGCTTTTTCCTGCAGTTTTTTTATAACTTTCGTTGAATCAATTATTCGATACTCAATGTTGAAGGCACCATTTCTTTTAGCCCGGAGTTTTAGTTGTTTCAGCTTGCTTTCATAAAGATCCATCGCAATCAGCTGACCTTTGTTTTCCATTAAAGAAGCAAGATGCAGCGTTTTGCCACCGGCGCCGGCGCATGTATCAACTACCCGCATTCCGGGTTCAACATCAAGAAAAGCAGCAACAAGTTGAGAGTTGGCATCCTGCACTTCAAAAAGGCCTTCTTTAAATGCTTCAGTTATAAAAACATTTGCGCGTTCTTTTAATACGAGTGCGTCGGGCCGATCCGGTAAAAATTCGGTCTCGATGTTTAAATCCATCAAAACAGCGCGTAGTTGTTCCTTTGTTGTTTTAAGTGTATTGACTCGCAAAATCACTTTCGCAGGCTGATTTTGAGCAGCAATTTCTTTTGACCATATTGCTTCACCCAATTCTCTGGTACCTAGTTGATCCATCCAATCCGGAATGGATTCTTTAAAAACACGAATTTTGGATAGTTCGTCAAAGCGACCTTTTATTTTACGCTCCGGCGTACCTTCAAGCTGTCGCCAATCGGGTATTGGATATCCGCGCAATACCGCCCAAACCGAAAACATGCGCCATAATTTATCACGATCATACGGCTCTTTTACTTCTGCAACTTCAGAGTATAGCCGTTTCCAACGTACAATCTCATAAATGGTTTCAGCTACGAACTTCCGATCAGCACTTCCCCAGCGCTTGTCTTTTTTTAATGCACGAGCTACTACTTTGTCGGCATATTCACCTTCATTAAATATTGCATGAAGGGAATCTATGGTAGTATAAACTAAATTTCTATGTAATCTCATATTTAGATAATGGCTGATCGCCATTGGATATTGTTATTGAACGCGGGTGAGACCGATCTTCTCAGGTGCATGCAATACCATGGGAAATTTTTCAATCTTAACTGAACTGCTGTCAAGGCCAAATGCTTTTTCTTCTGAAAGGCTTACCTTTTTTAGTGCGAAATATGTGTTCATAATTATTTTTTCATGCCAACGCATTTCACTGTCGTTCGACAAGAACTTCTCTGATAGAACGAATTTAAAATCACCAATAATATTGTTCTTGTTTAATGATTCGTATCGGCTTGTAATGTCGACTTCTCCGTTCTTCACCATGTCACGAAGCACTTCTTTAAACATCAGATTGATTTTGGTTGCTTCTCTGAATCCCAGATTAAAATCAATTCTGAATAAATCATCTTTTAAGATTTCTGTAACCTTGTATTCAGAACGGAATGGCTCGTTTAGAATATTTACATGGACAAACCAATAGATGTCGGCACGCTTTGGCCGTTTCTGCAAAATTGAAAACATTACTTTTTCTTCAATCTCATCAACACGTCCTGCATTGGTCATATATACAAGATGAGTTGCATATTTTGGGATTGAGAGATCTACGCTTAGTTCGGCAAGAACCTTCTTATAAGTTTCAATCTTAACAATTTTAGTATAACTCCTGCTGATTTTTTTTGCTTTAAACCAAGTAGCCATTAAAACAACAAGAAGTACGGTGATGCCGATTGTGAAATTTCCACCTTCATTAAACTTCTTCATGTTTGCAATAAGAAAGCAACTTTCAATAAATAAATATATAAGTATTATTGCAGCGATGAAAAAACCATTTACACGCTTGATCAGCATGTAATAGGTTAGGAGCGAAGTTGTCATCATCATGCAAAGAATTATTGCCAGCCCATACGCCGCTTCCATATTCGTCGAAATCTGGAAGTACAGAACAACAATAACGCAACCTACAAACAGCAGCCAATTTACGGATGGTATGTAAATCTGACCTTTCAAATCAGTAGGATATTTAATTTTAACTTTCGGCCAAAAATTTAAACGCATTGCTTCATTAACCATTGTAAAAGAGCCACTAATCACTGCTTGCGACGCAATAACGGCTGCTAAAGTCGCAATTGCAATTCCTACCGGTCGGAACCAATCTGCCATAATCAGATAGAAAGGGTTACCATATTCCCCGCCAAGGCTCATAAGTGTTTGCCCTTCATGACGCATCAGAAAAGCTGCCTGTCCGAAGTAGTTTAAAAGTAGCATGGTCTTGACAAAGATCCATGACACGCGTATATTTTTTCGGCCGCAGTGACCCATGTCCGAATACAGGGCTTCTGCACCAGTGGTACAAAGGAAAACAGCACCGAGAACAAAAAATCCTTCCGGATGAATAGTCAGTAAGTGAATTGCATAATATGGGTTAATTGCGCGAAAAACTTCAAGGTGACCTGTTATTTGTATGACGCCGAGAATTCCAAGCATACTGAACCAGATCAGCATCATTGGCGCGAAAAATTTACCTACGAGTTTAGTACCGAACTGTTGAATATAAAATAGGATGAACAGAATTCCAATTACAATTGGAACGGTGTTTAATTCCGGGTAAAAAGTCCGAAGTCCTTCTACAGCTGAAGATACTGAAATGGGTGGTGTAATAATTCCATCTGCAAGAAGTGCGCTTCCGCCTACCACTGCGGGTATAATGAGCCACTTCACCTTAGTTCGCTTAACAAGAGCATAAAGCGCAAAAATGCCGCCTTCGCCGTTGTTGTCAGCATTTAAAGTTATATAAACGTATTTTATAGTGGTTTGAAGAGTGAGTGTCCAGAAGATGCAAGAAACTCCTCCTAGGGCAATGTCGGCAACGATAGGTTCTAATCCGATGATAGCTTTCATTACATACAGCGGGGATGTTCCGATATCACCGTATATTATGCCTAATGTAATAAGGAGACCTGCGAATGAAAGCTTACTAAGCTGACCTTGATGGTTTGAACTCATAGTACGTAAAAAAGAGGACAAAAATACTACATATTAGTATAGTTTATCCTCTTTAAAGTTAAATCTTTATATAAATACTCTGCAGATGTTGCCTGTGTATGGTTATCTTCTGACTGATCGATCGCCACTGCTTCGTGAAGGTGCTGATGATCTTGCAGGAGCAGTGCTTCTTGTAACAGTATTCGTAGAACGTACTTCACTTCGCTGTGGAGCTGCAATAGCCCTTGAATTGGTTCTTGCAGGTGTAGTCGCCCTTACTGAGCCCGCTGTTGTACTTCTTTGAACTAAGTTGCCTGACGGACGTGGAGCTGTAGCCCTCGGTGTCTGAACTGAAGCACGTGAAGTTGCAGGAGCGACATTGTTAGGTGTAACTGTGCGAACTGCTGTGCTGCTTTTTACTGCCGATGCGGCATTTACATTACGGGTAATTGACTGAGGCTTCTTAGGCGAAAGAGTGCTGCCAACTCGAGGTGCGGAAATGCTAGCGGAGCGTGGCGCAGTTGTGGATCTGTTTCCTTCCGCACTTAGGGTTGTTCTCGTTCCATTCGTGTTCCGAACCGAAACATTGTTATTTCCCCTAGCCTGATCAAGTTCATATCTGTTGGTCACTGAACTATTTCTGTTTGTAAACGAACGTTCAGGATACTTCACTGCATAATCATTACCGCGTCTTGTTCCGTGCATTGCAACCGCTCTTGTGCTGTTTCTTACATTCACGTAGTTATAATGATGATGAATATTTATGTGTTGGTGAATATGATTCCTATAGGTATATACTGGATATGGGTTCCATGCATAATAATATGAAGGATAATAGTTCCAGTAATAAGACGAATAGTAGGGTCTGTATGAATTATGCCAAAATGATGAATAAATAACAGGTTGGTGAACGTATACAGGCTCGTAGATATAATTTTGACCGTACATGTAGACATCTCCTACAACTTGCACCTGCACATTGTTATATGAATCTCTTTCAACCTCAACAGTTGCAACATCCTGAAAGACGTCACGACCTAAAACAGATTGAATTATGATCAGATGTGTTGGACCTTCAACCGATTCAATTACACGCAGATAATCAACTTGGTTATCGCTATTTAAATCAAGGTTAGAAATTTGTGCTTTGGGGTCATTCAGTCTCCTTTCAAAATCTTCAAGATCAGATGCATCCCCAAATAAAGATGCTACTGCTCTTAAGTCAAGATTATCACTGATATCGTCTGTTGTTGCTGTTACTGTTGTCCTATCTTGTCCGAAGCTGTTGTTTGCGAATAAGATTGCAACAAGGAAACTAAATAGTTGTGTTTTCATGATTTTCAAGTTTGAATTAAATCCTCCGCTATAGAAGAAAAGGATTACTTTTTGCGAAGTTTCAACTATTGTGCCAAATATTTTACTGACGATCATGAGAAGGTAATTTAATGTAAAAACTTAACGGCGTGGACTCCGTGACCGATATTGCTTGAGAAGCTTCTTATTGAAATTTTCCTCGGCATTCTTAAGTTTCAATATTTTAGAAGGTGGAATAACCTTCCGCAGCCTTTCAACCAGGTTCATCCGCAATTGATGCAGTTCTTCTTCCTTTCTCTGTATTTGCTTCAACCTGTCCGCAGCTTCTTTTTCACTAAACTTATGCAGATTTGAGTCACCGTCTGTTGATGATCGTATCCTACTTCGCTTTAGTTGCCGTTGCTGCGTTTCAAACTCATTATAAATTGGCCAAAATTTTGCCGACTCTTCCGGAGTAAGTGCAAGCTCATCTGTAATAAATGCTACTTTAAGCGATTTTATCCTATCAACTTTGTTTTGATTTTGACCTTGCGAAAATAAATTCGCGGAGCAGAAGATAAGTAGTATTAACAATGCTTTTTTCATATTATTCTATTCTAGGTGTTCAAGGGTAATTGATTCATAAAGGTATTGTTCGAGTTCCTGATCATCAATACTATGTTCGTTTTCCAAATCTGCTAGATCTTGCTCTTCCAGGAAAATACTAATATCCTCGTCAGTCATTGCGTGCACTAAGTATTGTTCAATAGCTTCATCATCGACAGCAGGTTGTAAATTATTTTTAAATAACAGGGTTAACATCAGGCTTACTACTAAAACTGCGGCTGCTGCATATAGAAATTTCCTCGGGGAAAAAAACTGTCTCGTTACTGGCTGGTTAACCTGAAAGACAACCCGCTCAGGCAGATCATCGAAATAGCTATTGGGAACTACAAATCCGGTATCTATTTTTTTATCTTGATTTAAAACAAACTTCTTCATAGCGCTTTTTGACAACATTAAAAGGTTATGGTTTAATCTTCCGACATATATTCTTCAATCTTTTTTACGGCGTGGTGGTATGACGCTTTTAATGCGCCTGTGGATGTTCCCAGAATATCTGAAATTTCTTCATATTTAAGATCTTCAAAGTACTTCATTTTAAAAACCAGTTGCTGTTTTGGAGGAAGAGTTGCTACAGCCAGGTGGAGCTTAAACTGAATTTCGTCACCATTAAAATACGTATCTGAGCGTAAATTTTCGACAATTGATGAACTAAGTGATTCACCGGTGTGGCCATTACGTCTGGCTTTGTTAGACAGAAATGATAACGCTTCGTTTGTTCCAATTCGATAGATCCAGGAAAACAACTTGCTATCTCCTTTAAAGCCCTTTAAGTGCCGGAACACTTTTATAAAGGTATTCTGTAAGACGTCATCAGCATCATCATGGTTTATTACAATATTTCTGATATGCGAATATAGCGGTCTCTGGTAGCGACGAAGTAGCTCCTGAAACGCTTGATTCTGTGTTTCGGGTCGTAGCAATTTTTGAATAAACTCTTGCTCGTCTTCCAAAGGTTTTAATGCTTTGACTAAATATACTCTTTTGAGTTTAATCGTTAATTGAAATATTTATAAATAAAAAAAGCCCCGCATAGCGGGGCTTAAATTTATCTGGAAGATATTCTTAGTGTGTAATAACAACTTTTCCAGTGATTGTTCCGTCTGCTGTGTGAAGACGAGAGATGTAAAGTCCATTAGGTAATGAAGATCCGTCGAAATCAACTACATTTTCTTCACCAACAACTGTTTCTCCGTTAAATACTGTAGAAACTAATTGACCTTTTACGTTGTATAGCTCAAGAGTTGCTTTACCAGGTGTATAAGAAGTGAAGCTAAAGTTTAGATTACCAGCACTTGGATTTGGATAAGCAGTCATTTCAGTAGAAAGTCTTTGGATACTACCACCTTCAGTAGTGTCAACATCATCAGTACAGTTTTCATTAGAGTGAAGGAAGATAATACCGTCTACGTCAAATGCATCTTCAGTCATAGATTCAGCACTGTTGATCAAACGTACGTGGTTGATAAATGGAAGATAGATAGGAGCGTCAGACAAATCAATAGTAAAGTCCATACATCCTGTACCTACACTGTACCAAGTAGTTCCGTCGATAGAAACTTCTACATCAACTTTTTCAGTATAATTTTCACATGATGGGCTACCAAAAGATGTTTCGATAACTTGTAGATCATCACCTTCTTCATTGAATACAGATCCGTTGAAAGATAACTGTAGTGAACCACCGTATCCTAAAGTTACGAAGTTAATAGTGTCATCCATTTGCGGTTGACCCAAAGCGTTTTGCGCGTTAGTTCTATTTGGATTAATTGCCGAACCATTTTTCTTAGTTCCCTGAACATATCCAAGTCCACTTAATGTAGTAGCAAAACAATCACCTCTGTCTGTGTCAGGAACAACATCGCAACCCCATAGTGATTCAACACCATCAACGTCAAAATAGTCATTCGTGTTTCCTAAAGATCCGTCATTCTCAATTCTTACGTAAGAAACACGTAGTCCACCAGGAATAGCACCGTCTATATCAAGAGAAATGTTTGAGCTTTGGCAGTGAGTACCTAATGAATACCAAAATATACCATCATGAGAAACTGATACTTCAGCGTATTCTGTGTAATCCTCACAAGATGGGTTACCCCATGTAGTTTCGTAAACACGAAGATCTGGTGCGCTAGTACCGTCAGTAATAATTCCGCCACCCATTCTTAGAACGATGTAACCATCTTTACCAAGAGAGAAGAAGTTAGCAGCACCGTTTGAACGGTTGTTTTGTGGAGTTCCAAGAGCACGGTTCGGATCGATACGGATTGGATCAGTGATCGGTTGTCCATTGCTTCTTGTTCCTTGCTCAACATCAACGATTTGGAATGCATAGCATCCTTCCATTGAAGTACAGCCATTGATTGCAATTACTCCATCGACGTCGTATCCGTCAAAAGTTGTACTGTCTTCATGGTTAACAATTCTGATTGCAGTAACATATTCGAAAGTTGTTTCAGAAATGTCAACTGCACCATTACGGCATACTTCGCCAGCATATTCGAAGTCAACGCCGTTCATTGAAAGATAAACACTTGCTTTTTCGATACCGTCGCTTAGACAGTTGTTAGAAGCAAAAGATGTTTCGATAATTGAAATGTCATTACCTGGCATATCGTAGATCATTCCACTGAAACCAAGAGTAATAGACCCACCATAACCAAGTGATACGAAGTTCATCGTATTGTTGTTTTCCGGCATACCTAAAGCATATTCGCTATGCATTCTTTCTGCATCTAGCGGTTCAGCCGGGCTGTTTTGTGTACCAGCAACGTAATCAATTACAGTTGTAGCGTAACACGGCTCGCTTTGTGCTCCAGCGAGCGACGAAGATAATATAACCAAACCTGTAATGGCCATATTAAAAAGTTTGTTTGTAATCATAAGCTTAATAAATTAAATGGTTTTTAGTAATTAAATAATAAACTCAAACTATGAGTTCTAGTCATAGAAAAAGGAGGAAAAAAATGGTTCTATCGCGACTTAAAACCTTCTTAATTAAGCTTGTGTAGTTTTGGGGACTTTGTAAGCTAATATCGAATTATGGTATGAAGGTAGTATAGAATATTACTGACTAAATAACATAATAGATGAAAAGCACCAAAACTCGATTAAAGTGTGATTTCGTCGAAAAATTAGCTTAAAATTTAGCTAATACGCAATGCCTATCGATGAATGGAGTGATACTTTATGAATGGTTTTAACTTCAACTTACACGCGATTAGCACTTTAGGAGCTATAAATCAAATTCGTCGGTGGGTGTTGGGGCCGGTTCAGTTGTGGGCCTGCGAGCTACAATGGGGGAAATAGTTCGAATAGCTGGCGCTGGTGCGGCCATCCCAACCGGTATATGAATTTCAGTCACCCACTTGGAAGGAAGTTTTTCCTGTGAGGCACGAACACGATAAATTTCTACACGTTTGACTGTAGCGTTGAAACCAAGTTTATATTTCTGAATATATGCAGCTGCAGCGGTTCGCGCTTCATTAAGATGCGAGTAGTCGCCATGTAAAGTTGTTTTTACAGAATTAAACCCAGCTATCTTTCCCGATATTATATCACTGCCCTCTGCAATGAAGATCTCTTCAGTCACAGGCAAGCAGACTGAAAAGGTGACGGTCGTACCCTTTGTTAGTCCACTATCATATAATACAAATGGCTCACCACTTAATGCAAGCTTATTTTTAGCAGCAAAAAATTCTAGCTTCGACATCATTATTCTGATGTTCCTATTGAGGTCTTCGCTCGTGCTTGTCAGCTTCTGATATAAAAAATTTGTAAGTGTAACAGTAGATGTTCCTTCGATTTTGATTTTATATGCGTTAACCTCATGCGTGACCACCCGTTGTAAGGAATTAATACTTCGCTCATACATCCGGTCAACAAGATTAGCCGCACCGCCCTGAAGTGCCGCAGCAAACTTATCTTTAAAACTTAACGTTCCAATTATTTTCCAGGTGGCTATTGTGCCGCCCGTAGTGTCTTTAAATGTCCAAAATGCATTTGCCGGAGCATCATTCAAAACAATCTTCTGGACTAAGCTGTCATTACTCTTTAAGTACGAGGTTTGGACCGATCCTTCACCAGATTCACCTTTCCACGTAAATCCCGGTACTGAAGCCTTTGGATTACCACCTTTTGAAAATTTCATTGACGGGTCATCGCTCATAAACCAAATTTCCCATAGCGAATAATCCTCAACGAATTTAAATACTATATTTCTTGGACTTTTAATATATCTAGACCTGCTTAATGTATAGGTATTTTCAGAAGTCGCTATAAATACGACAGCTGCAGCAATTAACAGAAAAATCAGCAGGAAAATATATTTAAGAACTCTCATTTAATCGCGTCGGCTATTTATTAGTGTTTTAGAACACCTTTCATGAAAAATAGAAAAATTATAAAGCAAATAAATCCGATCAATACTTTATAGCTTCCTTTATAATACACTTGATGTAGTCGCGCATCACGTCTATAAACATATATTGTTATGCCGACGAATGCAACCACGAACAATGTTGTAAATAATATTTGTCCCTGTGTGAACATTTTTTTTTGCAAAACTAATCAAATTGAGAATAGAAATCATTTAATTTGATCTTCAAATAGTAAACGGATGCAGAAGCAAATCACAGCAGTAACGCAGTTTCATGAATCATTTAACATAGGATTCAAGACATCTCCTGACGCACATCTTAGTAAAGAAAAAATACAACTCAGGTATAACCTGATGAAAGAAGAAAATGAAGAATATCTCGAAGCAGCCAATAACAACGATATAGTTGAAATTGCTGATGCTTTAGGTGATATGTTATATATTCTCTGCGGAACTATAATTGAACACGGACTCCAGCACAAGATAGAAGAAGTTTTTGATGAAATCCAGCGTAGCAACATGAGCAAGCTTGGTGCTGATGGAAAACCAATGTATCGCGAGGATGGAAAAGTTTTGAAAGGTCCCGCGTACTTCAAGCCCGACTTTTCAAATATTCTTTAGCTTTCGCGGCTTACTTTAACGGTCCAACTGTATGGGTCGTCCTCTAATTTGTATTGGATATTAGTGAGCTTCTTTTTGAGAATACTTGCAAAGGAATTTTCAACACTGGCAAGTGGATAATATTTTTCTTGATATGAAAAACCTGCAACGGGACTCACTACCGCTGCGGTTCCAGCACCAAATATTTCCTTTAGGCTGCCATTTTCAGCGGCAACTACCAATTCTTCAACCAGGACTGGCCGCTCTTCAACATCAATTCCATTGTTTTCTGCAATCGTAATTAAGCTCTTTCTAGTAACGCCGTCTAAAATCCGCTCGCTGGCAGGTGCGGTCAATAATTTGTCACCGATTCTGAAAAAAACATTCATTGTTCCAGCCTCTTCAAGCTTGGTATGTGTAGCATCATCTGTCCAGATGATTTGCTGGAAGCCTTTATCGTTCGCAAGTTTGGTTGGATAGAATTGTGCTGAATAGTTTCCGGCAGCTTTCGCAGCTCCGATTCCACCATTTGCAGCACGACTGAAATGTTCTGCTATAATAACTTTTATATCACCGCTATAATATGACCTGGCGGGCGATAATATGATCATGAACCTGTACTGTGTTGAAGGCGCAGCGATTACTCCGGAGCCGATCGCGATCATAAAAGGCCGGATGTATAGTGAATTACCTACGCCTTTCCGAGCCCAATCCCGCTCGAGATTAACCATCTCGTGCAATCCTTTTATAAAAATTTCAGCAGGTACTTCAGGCATCGCCATTCTGACAGCTGACTTGTTGAATCGTTCGAAATTCTGATCAGGCCGAAACAGCCATACTTCATCGCTCTCGTCTTTGTAGGCTTTCATGCCTTCAAATATTGCCTGTCCATAATGAAATACTTTAGAGGACGGATCGATTAAGAAAGGTGCGTACGGTTGAATTTTTGCCTGTTGCCAAAATCCATCCTTGTAATCGCAGACAAACATATGATCGGTAAAAACGTTGCCAAACGAAAGATTTTCAAAATCGATGCTGTCAATTTTGGACGCAGATACTTTCGAGATTTCAAAACTTTGAATTGGCTTCAAGTTCATGTACTTATTCATTATTTTTTAGAGCTGGTTTAGTGCAGGCAGAATGCTTAATCCGGCTAAAATAATTAAAATGTTTTTCATTTCTAAATTCTTGCTGCCGTAGAATAAGGTATTTTATCCTTATATTATTAACACTCAAAAGTTTTTGACGTTACTTAGTTTATCATTGGAAACTGTGTATTTTTGCAATTACGCATATTAAAAAGTTAAAGATGAAGAAAATTGTAACGATTGCACTGATTGCAGTTGGCGTGTTAGGATGCAAAAACAGTTCGACAGAACTAAAAACTGAAACCGACAGCCGGAATATCAATGATACTATTTCAGTTGTATCCAATAACGATATAGAGGAACCTTTAAATACTGGAACTGCTGCAACAGAGCCTGCTGAGCGCAATGATCAACAATCTGAAAATAATCCGGAGAAAATTGCCTCAAATACGGACTATGCTGCATTTGGAAAAAAATTTGCGACCAGCAATGTACTGACTCCCGCACAAATGTTATCAAAATATAAGTCATTAAAAAGTGGGGACACAATCGCGGTGCAGTTTAAATCATCCATAAAAGAGGTGTGTAAAAAGAAAGGATGTTGGATGTCTATGGCTCTTCCATCTGAAAAAGAATCATTTGTAAGATTCAAGGATTATGGCTTTTTTGTGCCTTTAAATGCTGACGGGTCTGAAGCGATTATTAGCGGGCGAGCTTATGTTGATGTTATTACAGTTGCCGATCAGCAGCACTACGCAAAAGACGGTGGGAAAACGCAACAGGAAATAGATCTTATCACGGAGCCAAAAATTACTTACGCTTTTCAGGCCGACGGTGTTTTAATAAAATAATGATGAAAAGAATATGTGTTCTTCTGATAGTAATCGCAATCAACGTTGGATGTGGCAAAGTCGAGCGAATTCAGGATGAACAACCATCTGTGTCAAAAACCTCCGGAACCAAGGAGTTCAAAATGTATGAGTTATCGGAGATGTCTATGTTGATGGAGCAAATGTATGTCGATAATGAGAGGCTGAAAGATCGCATATCTAAAGGAGATACGATCGGGCAATTTCCCACGCATTTTTTAGAGATTCACAAAGCTGCGCTGACAGATGAATCTGAAAACGATAAATTTTTTAAAGAACAGGCTGCTATTTTTATAAAAGCTCAGAGGCTCGTTTACGAAGATCCAAAAAATGCAGCTATACATTACAACAAAGGTATTGATGCTTGTGTAAGATGCCATGAGGCAAAGTGCGGCGGACCTATACCACGTATTAAAAAGCTATATATCAAAGGTTGAAAAGAGAAATCATTGTAACAAAGGACGGCTCATCGACAATAAGTCTTCCTGAATTAAATGAATGCTATCATTCCCGAAACGGCGCCATTCAAGAGGCATATCACGTATTTATTGAGCGAGGCTTAAAATTATTTCCTGGTAACCTTTCGATACTGGAAATAGGTTTTGGTACCGGACTGAATGCTTTTATTACGCTATTAGAATCACAAGCTTCTGGACAGTCAATCCACTACACTGCCGTTGAAGCATATCCGGTAGATCCCAATGAAATACTTCAGTTAAATTACGTCGAGCAGCTCCATGCAGAAAACTATTCCGAACTATATCTAAAGATGCATGACTGTCATTGGGAACTTGATGTTGCATTAACCGACCTCTTCACAATCAATAAGAAAAACCTGCGCTTCGAAAATATTGATTTCTCTGGCAATTTTGATCTGATTTACTTCGATGCTTTTGGATATGATGTTCAGCCTGAGCTGTGGACTGAAAATATATTTCATTCCATGTATAATTCATTGAAGCCAAACGGCGTTCTTGTTACGTATGCGGCTCGGTCAATTATCAAGCGTAATATGGAATCTGCAGGTTTTGTTGTGCAGAAACTGGCCGGACCGCCAGGGAAGCGCGAGATGATGCGGGCCTTTAAAGGAATTCCTGGGTAAACTAAACAACTATACACGAAGCAATGAAAAGAACTATGTATGATTTTACAAAACAAATTCTTGAAAATGTCAGCTTTGATAGTTTGCTTTTCTGTAAGGAGCTTGAAAAGGCCCTCAAATCATTACTTCCCTATGAAGTCGAACAACTAGCGGAGTGGTTATTGTTGTATACGAAGGACAGGCCCGAACTTCGACATTGCATATCAATTATGCCAAACTTGTAAGATTTTATTTATTTATTTTGTGAATTGTTGGTTTTAATCGGCTTTTTCTGCACTTAAGCGTCTTTTTTCTTGCGTGTTTATTGTAAAACGCATTAATTTACTGAGCCCTTTAACCCTAAATCTTTTTAAATATGCCTAGAATGATTTATGACTACACAAAGTCAGTACTTGAAAGAGTAAGTTTTGATCCGGTGCTTTTTACCAAGGAACTTAGGAAAGCAATAAAAAATCTTCTTCCGTATGAACTTGAACAGCTAAAAAATTGGCTGCTTTATTTCACAAGTGGAAAACCGGAACTCAAACAATGCCTTTCGATTGTCATTGAGTAATTAAGGAGCTGAATGGCTCCTTTTTATTTGTGCGGTCGTGGACTGACAATTTGCACATTATGAAATGCAACAGCGCCCTTGATCACACCGGCAATTGTGGTATGCAGTGCATCAATAATCTGAATCTTCAATTCACTTTTTGGATAAATCAAACTTACTTCTCTCGAAGGTTTTGGATCTTTAAATGACCGAAGTTTCTGTTTTGACGGCTCCGGGAGATCCATCGTATGAAGATAGGGAAGTAGTGTGATGCCTAATCCTTCATCAGCCAGTTTAACTAAGGTCTCGAAGCTGCCACTTTCAATCCTGAATTTACAGCTGTGCGCCCCCGTTATATTACACAAGTTTAAAACGCCTTCGCGAAAACAGTGTCCGTCTCTCAGCAACAAAATCTCATCAGGATTAAGATCAGAAACTTCTATTTCACTTTCCGTGGGAATTTTACTGTTTGGCGCGTAAGCAACAAATGGCTCGTAATAAAGAACGATCTCTTTTATGTTTTCTTCTTCAAGTGGCGTCGCCGCGATAGCCGCATCGAGATGGCCATTCTTCAGGCGGTTGATAATTTCATCGGTGTGAAGCTCCTCAATAAGCAGTTTTACCTTCGGGTATTTTTTAATGAAGTTGTTCAAAAACATTGGCAGCAACGTTGGCATCACTGTCGGAATTATTCCGAGGCGAAATTCTCCTCCGATGAATCCTTTTTCCTGATCAACTATATCATGAATTCTTATCGACTCTCTGACAATATTTTTCGCCTGTTCTACGATCTTTAGACCAATATCCGTCATCTGGATCGGCTTCTTCGTTCGATCGAATATCTGCACCGCAAGTTCTTCTTCCACTTTTTGGATCTGCATGCTCAACGTAGGCTGTGTCACAAAGCATTTTTCGGCTGCCAAAGTAAAATTCTTATATTCTGCAACAGCAAGGACATATTGCAACTGTGTGATTGTCATGTGAAATAATTTAAACTGATACAAAGATAGAAATCAATCGACTTTAGTTATTTGAGATGATTAATTTTTTGATTAGATTTAATCAACTAAAATTATAAGCAATGCAAAAGAATATTATTGGATTACCAGTAGAAGAATCAGCAAAACTCGTTGTTGATCTTAATAAACTTCTATCGAGCTTTCAGGTTTACTATCAGAACGTAAGAGGAATTCACTGGAATATTAAGGGGAAACGCTTTTTCAATTTGCATGTTAAATTCGAAGAATTGTATACCGATGCTCAACTGAAGATTGACGAACTGGCGGAAAGGATTCTTACTATTGGTGGTACACCTTTACATACTTTTGAAGATTATATTGCCAATAATGAAGTCGCTGTGGGGAAAAATGTTTCAAACGATGAAAAAGCTGTTCATCTGATCGTTGATTCTCTATCGCAGTTACTTAAGCTTGAAAGGGCCATACTTTTGACCTCACAAGAAATAAATGATGAAGGAACTACAGCAATGATGAGTGATCTGATTAAGGAGCAGGAGAAAACTATCTGGATGATGAATGCATGGCTGGAAGAAGGTCTATAGAGGTTTTGCCCAATGTTAAATTATGATTAAACTACTTCTGCTGATTTTTGATTTGTTTTTTCAGAATGTACTTTTGACGCATGAATATCGCTGTTAGACTACTTTTATTTGTCTTTATCACTTTTCTGTCGACGCCTACTATAGTAAGCTTGATAGAAAAGAGTTGTGATACAACTGTATTCTATACAATGACTGAAGAAGAACAGGTTCATAAGGAGATCAAGCTTGTTTTTGAGCTTAATCATTATGAACTTGTTTTTTATCCGGATAGATTATCATCTGAAATCAATTCCGAGTGTTTTTCTAAACACGACAACATTTCATCTGCCATTTTTATTCCGCCACCTGAACAGGTTTAATATTTTGACTTAATGCGTACCCACAGTGGGTACCGAATCAACATATTAAATTTATTTCAGGTATGACAAAAAAAATTAATCTTTTTGCTAACCTCAAGTCTGATTTTGCGTCAGGTTTGGTGGTATTTCTGGTGGCGCTTCCCCTATGTCTTGGTATTGCCATGGCTTCAGGCGCTCCACTTTTTTCTGGTATTATAGCAGGCGTAATTGGCGGTATTGTAGTTGGCGCAATTAGTACTTCGCATCTTAGCGTTTCAGGACCTGCAGCGGGTTTAACAGCCATTGTTCTCACTGCTATTTCAGAATTAGGTGCTTTCGACATCTTTTTGCTGGCAGTTGTAATTGGCGGAGTTGTTCAATTGATTCTGGGGTTTGTAAAGGCAGGATCCATTTCAAATTATTTTCCCACCAATGTCATAGAAGGTATGCTGGCGGGGATTGGTATCATAATCATTTTGAAGCAGATTCCGCATGCAGTTGGATACGATAGCGAGTACGAAGGCAGTGAATCGTTTTTACTTGTGAGTGGTGAGAACACGCTATCTATTCTGAAGCAGGCTTTTCAGGTAATCAGTCCAGGTGCAGTCATAATAACTATAATCTCACTCTCTATTTTGCTTCTTTGGGAGCGAGTCGGGTTTTTAAAGAAGATTAAGCTTATTCCGGGTGCGCTGGTTGCAGTTGTTGTCAGTATAATACTAAATGAGATTTTTAAAAGTACTGGCAGCATTCTTACAGTTGGAAATGAGCACCTGGTAAACTTGCCAGTTCCGCAGTCATTCAATGAGCTTCAGGACATTCTTGTTACTCCTAATTTTTCTGCGATCGGTGATTCCCGCGTCTGGGTTACCGGATTAACAATTGCAATTGTTGCCTCTATTGAAACCTTGCTGTGTATAGAAGCCGCCGACCGGATGGATGTGCAAAAGCGTTATACAAACACCAACACGGAGCTAAAAGCGCAAGGGATCGGTAATATACTGAGCGGTTTGTTAGGTGGTTTGCCAATGACTTCTGTTGTTGTGCGTACATCTGCAAATAATAACGCAGGCGCAAAGTCGAAAATGTCGACAATCATTCATGGGATGTTCCTACTTGTAAGCGTACTCTCAATCCCGACGCTCCTCAACAGAATTCCGTTGGCAACATTGGCGGCAATACTACTGCTGGTAGGTTATAAATTAGCTAAACCATCCTTATTCAGTAAATTTTGGCGTCGAGGCAAATATCAATTCTTGCCGTTCATTGCAACATTGGTTGCCGTTGTTTTCTTAGATTTGTTGAAAGGTGTCGCAATAGGTATTGTCATCAGCATCATCTTTGTACTAAAAGGCAACCTGCAGAGGGCTTATCGATTCAGGCGTGAGCAATATGTGAGCGGTGATATAATCCATATTGATCTAGCTGAGGAAGTTTCATTTTTAAACAAAGCTGCTATAAAATCGACCTTGAGCGATATTCCTGAAAATTCAAAAGTTGTTATCAACGCAGGAGATACCGTATATATCGCGCATGATATTTTAGATCTCATCCATGAATTTAAAACCACACGTGCCATAGATGAAAATATAAAAGTGAAGTTGAAAGGTTTTAAGAAAGCCTATCAACTTGATAATACGGAAGAAGTAAACCATGTTTCTTTAACGCACAAATATGATGCGGCGAAAAGAAAAATGGTACCTGTGATCGAAGAACAATTTGTAACCGAAGAAACTAATAACCAATAAAACTATGTCAGATTTTTATAAGAAGATCTTGGAAAACAACAAAGAATGGGTTGAGAAATCATTAGCTAATGATCCAAACTATTTTGCTGATCTTGCCAAAGGCCAAACGCCGCCGTTACTATGGATTGGATGTTCAGACAGCCGAGTTCCTGCAAATGAAATTATTGGCGCAAAGCCCGGAGAAGTCTTCGTCCATCGAAATATCGCAAATATGGTTGTCCATTCTGATATGAATATGTTGAGTGTACTTGACTATGCTGTTAATGTCTTGAAGGTGAAACATGTCATTGTATGTGGACATTATGGCTGCGGTGGCGTCAAGGCCGCAATGGGCAATGACTCAATTGGTATAATTGACAATTGGATCAGGCATATAAAAGATGTTTATCGTCTTCACCATACTTATCTCGATTCAATAACAGACGAAGCTGACCGCTTTAATACTTTTGTTGAATTAAATGTCAAGGAACAGGTTTTTGATCTGGCGAAAACATCAATTGTACAAGGTGCGTGGCGCGGCGGAAACGACCTGACATTGCACGGCTGGGTTTACGGGTTGAATTCAGGATTTGTGACCGATCTGAATGTAAACATTAGTTCCGAGAAAGATCTGGACGCTGTTTATCAGCTGAAATTTTAAATTGAAAGCCGCTGCAAAGCGGCTTTTTTATTCGACTTCTGTATTTTCGTTGAATGCAGAAGGCAGTAATTGTGGAATAAACTTGATCAGGATCGGGAGCAGCAGGCTACCGCCGGGTAATAAAAAAATTGTAAGTGACGGAACTGTTTTGCAAATTTCTAATAATTGTTTCTTAACCTTCTTTTTCTCTTTGGCATCAAGGTCGCGTCTGGTCGAGTGGGCGAGAAGCACTACAAGTTCTTTGCTTTGGCTTATTTCTTTTGCGAGCCTGTTTTTATTTCTTGTAATTAATGTCACGACACTTTGCGTTGTCTGATCGTAAAAATGTTTAACAGGATTTGAGTAATTAAAATAAGGAATATCGGTTTTGTGCGAATCAATAAATTCATGTGTAGAAAGGATACTATCGGAGATAAAGGAATCCTCAATATTTAACAATCCAGCTAGTTTATACAGAAAGTAAGCTTCCTCATTTTCAATTTGTCCGTCACTCCACAAAGTCATTCCGGCAATATCTGTCAGATAGTATTTCTCCAGCTCGTTTGAAAAATAATCAAGCTTAAGCTCTTCAAGATTTGACAGTGTAACTTTTGAAAATTTAGTATATCTGAAAGAGGCGTCAAATAACTTGATCAAAAGATTATCGTATTGAGACTTAATTGTTTTTGTTTTTAGTGCGAGAGAAACTAATGTGACAATTGTTTCTTCTGCTTTTTGAAGGTACTTCTCAGGAAGTTTGCCCTCAAGAAGATATTTATAAAACGCCAGTATATCAACAAAGAGGAGCGCGTTTGTAACTATGTGTGAAAAGTTTTTGCTGACTATGTCCTGATTGGTCCGCACACGCCTATCTATCACTTCCTCAAGGTTTGCCGAGGCTTTCGCATTAAAGACGTTTTTAAATATACTAAACCCTGATGGAGTCATCACTGAGTAAAACTCATTTACCGCTATAATAAAATCAGAAGCTGCTGACTTACCTGTTGCTACACCGTAGATTTCGTAAAGCGCATTCAATAACGCAACTTTAGAGACTTCTTCTTTCATCCAGCCTGACTGGTCAATGGCTACATTTTGAGGAAGTGACACAATGTGTCCATATATAAAACCAGTCTTTCGTAATCTTATATAATATGATTTCAGCGACGAATCCAACCGAAGTGGCGCCTGATGCATGAAGAAAAATTTGTCGATCCAGCCGGTATTGGATGGGTTGATCATATCGCTATTATATACACCAAAGCTCGTATTTTATTTTCAGCTGGCAAAGTTACCGAATAATAGCTGTACAGGCGATCCGCGCACCTGAGTCTCCAGATGGCTGTGTAACATAATCGTCGGCTCCGGCATGTACAATTACGCTTTTGCCGAGAATATCTTTTTTTGGATCTCCACAACCAATACACCATTCATTAGTGGTCAATGAAATTGTGCCTTCTCCGGATGTGTTGGTGGTAAAGTTGCCAATATCACCTCTATGATATGCAGCTGCACCCCATTTTCCATGACTTTGAAAGGTTGGGTTCCAATGCCCGCCGGCTGAACTTGCATCAGGAGATGTGCAATCGGATTTTTCGTGGATGTGAATTGCATGAATACCTGGTTTTAAATTTGAAAAATTACCCGTAAAAGTAACTTCGCCATTGACCTCGGTAAATGTCGCGCTGCCTTTTGCCGTACTTCCAGTTTTAGCTTCAAAGTCAAGTGCAAGGCTTTTCTCAGGTGTTGCCTTCGTTGTTGATTTGCAGCTTATTAAAAGTAAAACACAAGCCGCAATAGCAAGAAAATATGTTTTCATAATGTTGATTTTCTCAAAGATAAATATTGCAGGTATGGTATAAAAATTACGGATGTGAAATGTCTGTTAATAATTTTAGTAAGAATATTATAACATTCTTTAAAAATTTTATAACGAGCAGAAAAAGCTTCTAAAGTACTTTTGAAATAGTTAATATTTAATTATTAAACCAACAACTTATGAAAAAAACAACAAGAACTTTAGCGAAAGCTTTCTTTAGTGCTGCAATTCTATCATTGTTCCTTGGTCTTACTTCATGTAAGGATGAGACCAAAGGTGAAGACACTAAGGAGGTTGCCGAAGAGCAAAACGAACAGAACTTAGACAATAATGAAAGTCTTGAAGATGATTCGGAATTTTTAGTTGCTGCGGCCGAAAGCGACCTAATGGAGATTGAAATTGGAAAACTTGCGCTGTCAAAAGGTACCCACGCAGAAGTAAAATCTTTTGCAAATATGTTAGTTGCAGATCATACGAAGTCGGCTAACATGATGAAACCTTTTGCGCAGAAACTGGGAGTTTCATTACCAGCTGCAATAACCGAAAAAGGGAAAGAGCGTTATAATGAATTAAACGATCAAAAGGCAGGAGCAGATTTTGATAAAAAGTTCGCGCAGATGATGGTTCAAAATCATGAGGACGCAATTCAAAAAATGCAGAATGCTTCCGAGAACGCAAAAGATCCTGAAATCAAAGCTTGGGCTGCTACAATGGTTCCGACCCTGAAAGCACATCATGAGCACGCACAAAGACTTGAACAACAAATACAAAAATAATCTTAACAACAAACACTAAGTTACCATGGGAAATTTATTATACACTATCGCAGTAATTTTGGTCATCATTTGGGCAATCAGCTTTTTAGGCGGATTTGCAACCGGTAACCTAATTCACATTCTATTAGTAATTGCAGTCGTAGTCGTTTTGCTACGTGTAATCCAAGGCAGAAGACCTTTAGATTAGGCAAGAGCTATTCACCCGAATTTAATTTACTAATAAAAAAAAACCGCTGTAAGAGATTGCAGCGGTTTTTGATTTTCTAAAAACAGTAATGTCCTTCTGAAATAAGTTTGGAGGCAATGGTTTCCCGAAGGGCAACGACATTTGGAAAATTCCTGTACTTTGTAAATCTTCGTAGTCCCATCATCATCATTCGTTGTTCATCACCTTCGGCAAAGGATGCAATTCCTTCCTTGCCGCAAGAAGTTACAGTATCAACAGCATGATAAAGGTAAAGTTGTGCCATTGCAATTTGCTCTTTTACAGTTTCCGCACCTTTTGTCTTCGCTAATTTCTCAGTACGAAGAACTACGGATTCAGCCATGTAAATTTCTATTAGAATATCTGCGGCTGCCATCAGAAGCTGTTGATGTGCATCAAGATCAGGTCCGTACTTTTGAACTGCAGCTCCTGCAACCATTAAGAATACTTTTTTCAAGTTTTTGATTATTTCCTTTTCCTCAGCAAATAATTCACTGTAATCGGGAAGATTAAAATCAGGAATACCCATTAATTCTTCACCAACCTTTGTTGCAGGTCCGAGTAAATCAACGTGGCCCTTCATTGCTTTCTTAATTAGCATCCCAACCGAAAGCATTCTGTTGATTTCATTTGTGCCTTCATAAATACGTGAAATACGTGCATCACGCCAGGCGCTTTCCATTGGCGTATCTTCTGAGAAGCCCATTCCGCCTAATATCTGGATACCTTCGTCTGCACAGTTTTGAATGTCTTCAGAGACAGCGACTTTTAATATTGAACATTCAATTGCAAACTCTTCAACACCTTTTAATTCAGCTTCCTGATGTGAAGTGCCTTCAGATACACGGGCAGCAATTCGATCTTCGATTGCTTTAGCGGCTCTGTAAGTTCCACTTTCCCCGGCGTAACAAGAAGTCGCCATTTCAGCGAGTTTCGAACGTATTGCACCGAAATTGGCAATTGGCGTATCAAACTGAATACGCTCATTTGCATATTTAATAGCCCCTGAAGTAACCCTTCGCTGAGCATCAAGGCAAGCGCCGGCAAGTTTTACACGGCCAATGTTTAAAGCATTCATCGCAATTTTAAATCCGTTGCCACGTACAGAAAGCATGTTCTCTACCGGTACTTTTGTCTCATGAAAGAAGACTTGTCTTGTAGACGAAGCGCGAATTCCAAGTTTATGTTCTTCTTCATTCATTGAAATTCCATTTGACGGATCATTTTCAACGATGAAACCTGTAATGTTTTTATCATCTTCAATACGGGCAAACACGATGAATAACTGACAGAATCCTGCGTTTGAGATCCACATCTTTTGACCTGTAATCTTGTAATGAGTTCCGTCTTCTGAAAGAACAGCTTTGGTCTTTCCTGAATTTGCATCCGAACCGGCTCCAGGCTCAGTGAGGCAATATGCGCCAAACCATTCGCCGGATGCTAATTTAGGAACGAACTTTTGCTTTTGTTCTTCAGTTCCGTATAATGTAATTGGCATTGTTCCGATGCCTGTGTGTGCACCGAACGCAGTGGAGAAGGAGCCTGTTGCGCCGGAAATATAGTCGCAAACAAGCATTGTTGATACGAAGCCCATTCCCAATCCGCCATATTCCTGCGGAACCGCAACACCCAGAAGTCCGAGTTCACCCGCTTTTTTCATGCACTCTTCAGTAAATGCAAAGTCTCTGCTTTCAAACCGATTTTTGTTTGGCCAAATTTCTTTGTCGACAAATTCTTTGACCATGTCACGCATCATGATTTGTTCCTCCGAATAATCTTCGGGTGTGAAAACGTCTTGGTAGCTTGTTTCCTTTACAAGAAATTGCCCTCCGCGGGTAACATCTTTCTCTAATGTGTCTGCCATCTTAGTTTATGTTTTTGGTGATATTATAGTATTTCGTAGATTCCTGCGCTTCCTTGTCCGGTTCCGACGCACATGGTAACCATTCCGTATTTTTGGCCACGTCGTTTCATTTCGTCAAAAAGTTGTACAGACAACTTTGCTCCTGTGCAGCCAAGTGGATGTCCGAGTGCAATCGCGCCACCATTGACGTTGATGATATCCGGATTGAGATCAAGTTCACGGATAACTGCAAGAGACTGAGATGCGAATGCTTCATTTAACTCGATAAGTTCAATGTCACTTTGCTTTAGACCAGCTTGTTTTAATGCTTTTGGAATTGCTTTAACCGGGCCGATACCCATAATTCTGGGTTCAACACCTGCTGATGCGTAGTTTACAAGTCTTGCAATCGGTTGAATGTTGAGTTCTTTAACCATTTCTTCTGACATGACCATTACGAATGCAGCGCCATCGCTCATTTGTGAAGAATTGCCGGCGGTTACCGAACCATCAGCGGAAAAGACTGGTTTTAATCCTGATAATGCTGAAACACTTGTGTCTGCACGTGGACCTTCATCAGTTTTTACGGTGTATGATTTAGTCGCTCGTTTGCCATTTTCATCGACGAAAACCTGTTCAATGTTGATTGGGATAATCTGGTTGTCAAATTTTCCCTCGATCTGCGCTTTTAACGCTTTTTGATGTGAATTATACGCAAACTCATCCTGATCTTCACGCGAAACATTGAATTGTTTTGCAACAGCTTCAGCGGTTAGACCCATTCCCCAGTAATAATCTTCGTTGCCTTCTTTTGCAACTGCATAATCCGGCGTTGGTTTATAGCCACCCATTGGGATGAATGACATGCTTTCGGCGCCACCTGCAATAATGCAGTCAGCCATTCCGGATTGGATCTTTGCTGTTGCCATTCCGATTGTTTCAAGACCGGATGCGCAATATCTGTTTACGGTTACTCCGGGAACGTCTTCCACTTTTAATCCCATCAGAGAAATCAACCTGCCGACGTTTAGTCCTTGTTCTGCTTCGGGCATTGCGTTTCCAACAATGACGTCGTCGATGCGTGTTTTGTCGAAATCGGGCAGTTCGCTCATCATGTGCTGAATGGTTTCAGCAGCGAGTTCGTCGGGTCTTTTAAATCGAAAGACTCCTTTTGGGGCTTTTCCGACAGCCGTTCTGTATGCTTTAACTATATATGCGGTTTTCATTTATTAGTAATTAGATGTTAGTATTTAGTAGTTAGATTATGAGCGTTTTTTGAAATGAGTAGTTCATTCGTTGTACTTCAGAAAGTAGATTTATAATCGGTGTAACCTGCTCTATCATCGGTGTAACCTGCTCTTTAGATATTAATTTAAGTTCTATAGTTAGTAGCAATTGTGTTTGAAGTTCGTATGAAGATCCGCTTGCAATTGCCATAAATTGTTTAAACTCTTTTGGCGAGTTTCTACCTGCGCCTTCGGCAATATTTGATGCAATCGACACTGCACATCTCTTCATTTGTGAAGTAAGTCCAAATTTTTCATCGTGAGGCATATCAGCAAGAACTGTGTAAACTTCCTTCGCCAATTGGAGTGCCTTATGCCAAATTTTTAAATCTTCAAGTTTATGCATTCTGTACCTTCTGTCTTAATACTAGCATCTTAATACTTACATCTGCTACTTCCTTAGCCCCGATTGCAGCGGCATCCTTTTTTTTGTGGAACGAAAAAAAGATACAGCGAAAAGCGGGACCGGGGCCAAATCGTGCGACAAATTCCGTGCTCCTAATTCCGCAGCGGCTTACCTTTTGTCAGCATGAACTGAATTCTCTCCAAAGTTTTTCGCTCAGTACAAAGTGAAAGAAAAGCTTCGCGCTCGAGATCAAGTAAATATTGTTCGCTGACCAGTGTTGGCTCGGATAAATCTCCGCCTGCCATTACGTATGCCAGTTTGTTCGCAATCTTTTTGTCGTGTTCAGAAATAAATTTTCCGGCTTGCATGCTGTCTGTTCCAACGAGGAACATTCCAAGTGCAGATTTCCCTAAAACTTTGACATCTTTACGGCGGACCGGCTGCGTGTAACCAGATTCTGCCATCAATAGCGCGTGTTTTTTAGCTTCAGCCAATTGTCGGTCTTTGTTCACGACTACAATATCTTTTCCTTTCTGAAGAATTCCCAGATCGTAAGCTTCGTGTGCTGACGTTGAAACTTTGGCCATTCCGACTGTCAAAAAGTATTCCTGAAGTACGTTTAGCTCGACATCATTTTTGTGAAAAGTATCCGATGCACGAAGCGCCATTTCTTTGGATCCGCCGCCGCCGGGAATCACGCCAACGCCGAATTCTACAAGCCCGATATATGTTTCTGCCGCAGCGACGACCTTATCAGCGTGCATGCTCATTTCGCATCCGCCACCGAGCGTCATTCCATGTGGCGCAACGACAACCGGAATTCCGGAATAGCGAACGCGCATCATTGTATCCTGAAAGAGTTTGATCGCCATGTTGAGCTCGTCATATTCCTGTTCGACCGCCATCATAAAGATCATTCCGATGTTGGCTCCGACAGAGAAATTTGCGGCTTGATTTCCGATGACAAGTCCTTGAAATTCTTTTTCTGCAAGATCTATTGCTTTATTGATGCCTTGCAGAACGCCGCCGCCGATGGTATTCATTTTCGAGCGGAATTCAAGATTTAATATTCCGTGGCCAAGATCCTGAATAATTGCGTCGGGATTACTCCACACTTTTTTGTTCTCCCGGATGTTGTTTAGGATGATGAATGCATCTTGTCCCGGGATTTTTTTGGAAGATTTTGCGCTGATATCGTAGTAATAGGTGGAGCCATCTTTAATAGAATAGAAGGAGGTGTTACCATTGGTGATCATCTGTGTTACCCATCCGGCAGCTTGTAAACCTTCGGCTTGAATGAGCTCGAGGCCTTTTTGTAGTCCAATAGCATCCCAAATTTCGAAAGGACCATTCTCCCAGCCGAAGCCGGCTTTCATGGCATCGTCGATTTTATAGAGATCATCATTGATTTCGGGAACACGATTGGAAACATACGCAAACATACCCGCAAAGTTTTTGCGGTAGAATTCACCTGCTTTGTCTTTTCCGGTAATCAAAACCTTAAAACGATCTATAGGTTTGTCTATAGATTTTGTAAGTTCAAGCGTGGCAAAAGATGCTTTTTTCTGTGCGCGATATTCGAGCGTATTGAGATCGAGTGCAAGAATTTCTTTTCCTTCTTTCTTGTAAAAACCTTGTCCTGATTTGCTTCCAAGCCATTTGTTGGTGGACATTGTTTCGATAAAACCCGGAAGTTTGAAATATTCGTGAGCTTCGTCAGTGGGAACGTTTTCGTACAATCCGTTTGCAACGTGGATAAGTGTGTCAAGACCGACGACATCAACAGTTCGAAATGTTGCAGATTTTGGACGACCAATGACTGGTCCGGTTAATTTGTCGACTTCTTCAACGGTAAGGTTCATCTCTTTTACGAGGTGGAACAGGCTCATGATTCCGAATATACCAACGCGGTTGCCGATAAATGCTGGCGTATCTTTGGCAACTACTGATGTTTTTCCGAGGAATTTTTCTCCGTATGAATTTAGAAAATCAAGAACCTCAGGTGAGGTTTGAGGACCCGGAATAATTTCAAATAGTTTGAGGTAACGTGCGGGATTGAAAAAGTGTGTTCCGCAGAAGTGTTTTTGAAAATTGTCACTACGGCCTTCGCTCATGTATTTTATTGGAATACCGGATGTGTTGGATGTTATTAAGGTCCCGGGTTTTCTGAACTTTTCAATTTGTTCGAATACCTGCTTCTTGATATCGAGGCGTTCGATGACAACTTCGATAATCCAATCGGCATCAGCGACCTTCTGAAGATCGTCGGTCGTGTTGCCGGTGGTAATTCTGGCAGCAAATTTCGGATGATAAATAGGCGAGGGCTTCGACTTTAAAGCAGTCGCGAGATGATCATTTACGAGTCGGTTTCGCACCTGCTTACTTTCGACCGTTAGTCCCTTTTTCTGCTCCGCATCGGTCAGCTCGCGAGGAACAATGTCGAGCAGAAGAACTTCAACACCAATGTTTGCAAAATGGCATGCGATTCCCGATCCCATGATTCCGGAGCCGATAACAGCGACTTTTTTAATTAATCTTTTCATTAATATAATGCGTTGTTTGATTATGATCAGCATTACTAAAAATATTCTTTTCAGTAATAAGTTCGTTTATAATTTCTGAGACTTGAATGAAGTGGTTAAATTGTTCATCTGAGATGTTTTGACGAACCATTTCGTTAAATCGCAGTACTGTGTTTTTGCTGAGTTCCCGTTTTTCTTTACCGAATTCGGTTAAGTAGATTAATACACCCCGGCCATCATTTGGGTTTTTCTTTCGATAGATCAGTCCTTTCTCTTCCATTGATTTTAAGGTGCGGGTAAGGCTTGTAGCTTCCATTCCCATTCGCGGTCCGAGTGTCGTTGAAGGTGTACCTTCTTCTTTGTCAATACTAAGCAGTGCAAATCCAGTTGCCATAGTAGCGCCGTATTTGGCAGCTTCTTCGTTATACATTCGGGCTACTGCCTGCCATGTTGCACGAAGGATGTAATCAAAAGTTTTGTCTTTCATATCTGCGTGATGGAATTCAAATATATAATTAAATTTACTATGCACGCATATAAAATTTTAAATAATAAAAAAACTCTCCATGAAAGAAGAGCTTTAAATATTTAAATTAAACTCTATTTCGAGACATAGCACCATTAACTAATGCAATTACAGCGCCTGTAATGGCTGCCATGATAATGGTTATGACTAAATCTAAAATGAAATTTTGATAATCAACTTCCGGAGTTTGGGCGCGCATGAAAAAGTTTGCAAGTAAGCCGACAAATAATCCAATTGCTGCGCCCGCTTTTGCACCGGCTATTGCTGTTACAAGATTTGCCCAGCGGCTGTTGACATAAGCGATCAGGAATCCAAAAGACATGCAGCCCAGGAATATAAACACCATGTTGCCATCTCCATCTTCCGGAAATTGTTCTTTAAAGATTATTCCATAAAATAACCAGCCAAGCAAAAAGTAAATCAATCCGCCGGCGAAACCTGATGCCAGGAAGTTGGTTGTTTTCATAAGTTGTTGGTTTTAATTTGTTTGACAATAAATGTATCAAATAAATCTTACACAACCTACTACTCTAAAATGCTTATTCCCGATACATTTTATTGTATAGATGCTGATATTTTTCCAGAACAACCTTTCTTTTAAGTTTCATGGTTGGAGTTAGGTGTCCACCTTCGATCGACCAGACTTCAGGAGTAAGCTCAAAGCGTTTGATCTGTTCCCAATTGCCAAATTTTTTGTTGAGCTCGTCTACTTCGTCCTTGATACGATCCTTAACCTGTGGATTTTCGGCAATTGATTTGCGATCTGGTCCGAGCTCAACGCTGTGTAGTTTCGCCCAATCCTTTACAAAATCAAAATTCGGCTGGATAAAAGCTGCAGGCATTTTTTCACCGTCACCAACGACCATGATCTGCTCAATGAAACGTGACTGCTTCATTGCATTTTCAAGCAATTGAGGCGCGATGTATTTTCCGCCGGATGTTTTAAACATTTCTTTTTTCCGATCGGTGATCTTTAAGAAACCGTCGCTATCGATATTTCCGATATCGCCAGTGTGGAAATATCCATCAACAATGGCTTCTGCAGTTTTTTCCGGATCTTTATAGTAGCCAAGCATTACGTTTGGACCTTTACAAAGGATTTCGCCGTCTGCTGCAATTTTGACATCGACATCTTTAATTACACGTCCGACAGTACCGACTCTAAATCCGCCATTTCTCATATCATTTACTGCAATAACAGGAGAAGTTTCAGTTAGTCCGTAGCCTTCCATAACAGGAATTTGTGCAGCTGCAAATACTCGGGCAAGCCGTGGCTGAAGTGCCGCACTTCCTGATACAATTAAATCGAGGTTTCCGCCAAGTCCTTCTTTCCATTTGCTGAAAATGAGTTTGCGGGCGATTTTCAACTGAAGTTCATACCAAAATCCGTTTGCACCATAAGGTTCGTATCTTAAACCAAGATCGACTGCCCAAAAGAACAGCTTTTTTTTAATGCCCGTCAGTTCGGTTCCCTTAGCATATATTTTATCGTAGACTTTTTCAAGCAGACGTGGAACTGCTGTAATTACATTTGGATGAACTTCTTTTAAATTATCACTTAGCTTTTCGATCGATTCTGCGAAATATATTGAAACGCCGTAGAACTGGTAGAGGTAAAGTACCATCCGTTCAAAAATATGGCATATCGGAAGAAAACTTAATGCGCGTGTTTTGCCTGCATTAAAAGGAATGCGTTTTTCGCTGCACAACACGTTTGACACGATGTTTCTGTGAGAAAGCATCACACCTTTAGGCTTACCGGTTGTGCCTGATGTATAGATGATCGTGGCAAGGTCGTCGGTGTCGACTGCATTTTTTCGCAACTCAACGTCTGCCTGATTGTCTGTAGCTTTACCAAGCTCAAGTAGTTCCGTCCAATTCTTTGTGCCCGGCAGTTGATCAAATGAATAAACATCTTTTAGCAGAGAAACGTTGTGTCGGATCAGATTTAACTTACGCAACACTTCAGTATCAGACACGAAACAATAGGTAGCGCCGGAATGATTCAGAATATATTGATAATCATCTTCGGAAATAGTCGGATATACCGGAACGTTCTGGGCGCCGGTTTGAAGGATGCCGATATCAAGGATATTCCACTCAGTTCTGTTGTTAGATGAAATGACGGCAAGTTTATCATCCTTTTGCACGCCGAGTTTCAGAAGTGCACGTGAAACTGCATTTGCGTGATCAATGTATTGTTGTGTCGATGTTTTGATCCACTCGCTGCCATACTTGGTAACCAGTGCATCGGGAATATTATATTTCTCGAGCTGGTGATAAGGAAAATCAAATAATCTGGTGATGGCCATTGGAAGCACTATTTCTTCGCAAATTAAATAAAATAGCGATAACAGCAATACATTTTAGCAGACCTTGCTTTTTAAATATGTAGTTTTGCTCGGTAAAAATGTCAATTAGTTCATGCTCAAATCGCTAAACCATAAACTTACACGCGCCTCTGAATATAAAGCCCTTTTTTACAGGATATTACTAGCTTATATTTTTTACTTCTTCGCGCGGGTGCTGTTTACAGTCTATAACTTAAGTATAATTGAGATCGGTTCTGTTTGGCAATTTTTAAAATTATGCTATCACGGAATCGCATTTGATACCACGTCGATCTTATACGTCAACAGCCTTTTTATTATTTTATCGATCTTGCCACTTAAGATCAACAACACGCGGTATTATCAACGGGCATTGACAGTGCTGTATTTTGTGTCGAACCTTATAGCTTATTCAACCAACTTTATAGACTTCATTTATTATCGATTTACTTTTTCGCGTACAACGCTGGCTGTAATGGGTTCGCTTGAACATGAGAGTAATAAGCTGACGTTGTTCACGGGATTTCTTGTTAGGTATTGGCATGTATTTATCTTACTTATGATTCTGTCATTATTGTGGTATTACTTGTTTAAAAAAGTGAAGGTTTCGACATCGGTCGAGCCTTTTAATAAAAAGTACATTTCAACTTCAGTCATTGCATTTATTTTTATCGCTGCGCTCGCTATCGGCGGAATCCGAGGTGATTTTAAAAAGAGCACAAGACCCATTAATTTATTGGATGCAAATCGGTACGTCTCCCATATTTCCCAGGCTGATGTTGTTTTGAACACGCCTTTTGCTATTATTCGCACATTAAACTCGAACAGTTTTCAAAAGTTGAACTATCTGCCTGATGATGTAGTTGAAAAGCAAATTCGACCAATAAAGCAATACAAAAACTATCCTTCAACCAAGCCTAACATTGTTATTTTTATCCTTGAAAGTTATGGTCGAGAATATGTTGGCAGCTTTAACCAACAGATGAAAATCCCGGGTTACAAAGGGTATACACCATTTATCGATTCTCTTGCGCAGCATAGCATGATCTATACAAACGCTTATGCAAACGGTCACAAATCGATCCATGGTATGTCGTCGATCATTGCTGGAATTCCGTCATTTAAAGAAGCTTTCACATCGTCACCATATCCAAAACAAAAAATAGAATCTTTAGTGTCAACTCTTGAAAGTATCGGTTATAATACATCTTTCTTCCACGGCGCACCAAACGGTTCGATGGGTTTTTTAGGTTTCGGAAATATACTTGGATATGACAATTATTACGGCAAAAACGAGTACAGGAACGATGCTGATTTTGACGGCGTCTGGGGCATTTGGGATGAGCCATTTTTTCAGTTTTTCAATGAAACCATCAGCAAGAAAGATCAGCCGTTTATGGCAACAATGTTTACGGTGTCATCGCACGAACCTTATGAAGTTCCGCAGAAATATAAAGGTAAATTTCCCGAAGGCGATGTCAATATCCACAAAACTATCGCATACACCGATTTTGCTTTAAAGCGCTTTTTCCAATCTGCGCAAAAGCAGCCATGGTTCAACAACACCATTTTTGTTCTTGTCGCCGATCATGGAAATACAATCTTTTATGATGAATATAAAAAGGAGTTCATGCGCAATACAGTTCCCATATTATTTTATAAACCGGGAAGCGATCTAAAGGGCGTGAATGAAGATTGGGCGCAGCAAATTGATATTTATCCAACCATTCTGGATCTGATCGGATATCAGAAGCCGTTTAGAAGTTGGGGCAGAAGCCTTGTTAGTAAGTCGGATGTTGAGCCATTTGTTATCAAATACTCGTCGAACATGTATCAGTTCTTCGAAGGGGATTACATTTGTACCTTTGATGGAAAAAAGATTACAGGCTTTTATCATAGATCAGACAAGGCGATGGAGCGTAATCTGATTAATACTCGATCTCCAAAAATGGACGCTATGGAATTAAAGTGTAAAGCTTTTATTCAGGATTATATGCAGAGGATCATTGACAAACGCTTAACTTCGGAGGCGAGATAGTACAACAATAATATACTTTTTTGCGCGTCTTTGGAATGTTGTTTGCACTAAGCGCGCGCCAAGCTCTATAAATTATGACAAAGAAGAAAATATTCGCTGCAGTAGCCATTATTGTTTTAGCAGCCGGAATCTACAAGATCTACGATGTGTATTTTAACTATCGGTTTATGGAAATCAGCGATAACAAAGTTTATAAATCCGGAGTTATTCCGCCTGATGAAATTGCTGATTTTGTTAAGAAATACAACATCAAATCCATCATTGATTTACGCGGACCGATAACAGTCGATACCATCAACAACCCTGAAAAGCCGCAGGAAATTGTTGCTGAAAAAAATGCTGTAGAGCAAATTCCGAATGTCAATTACTTTAATATTCCAAGCCGGCAGGTTCCAAGCAAAGAAACCTTAAACAAATTCTACAAGGTTATGGATAACAAAGAAAATTATCCGGTTCTGATTCATTGCTACCACGGAATTGGGCGTGCGCAAGTTTATTCGGCATTATATCGTATTGAATATGAAGGTTTTAGCAATGAAGATGCCCGAAAAAATGCTGCATTTCCCGTCCTTTTTAGTTCATTCGATAATGGAACGCCAAAAGGTGAATTTTTAAAAGGATATGTTAAGCGGAAGGATTCGGTAAAATAACATTTAAGTTACTTGTTTTCAATCCACTTTCTGGCATTTACAAATGCCTCAAGCCACGGGGAAACTTCGTCATTACGGCCGTCAGGATAGTGCGCCCAATTCCACTGGAATGTAGAACGCTCGATATGTGGCATTGTAACTAAATGTCTTCCCGTTGAATCACACATCATCGCAATATCAAAATGAGATCCGTTAGGATTTGCAGGATAGTTTTCATAAGCATATTTAGCAACAATATCATATCGGGATTCATCGTACGGAAGATCGAAACGGCCTTCACCATGTGAGATCCAAACGCCCAACGTTGAACCGGCGAGTGATGACAACATCACCGAATTATTCTCTGAAATCGTTACAGATGTAAAACCACTTTCATGCTTGTGCGATTGGTTGTGCAGCATTTTTCCATGAATATCATGATCGGGATTAATGACTTCAAGTTCCATAAAAAGCTGGCAGCCATTGCAGATTCCAACTGAAAGCGTATCATCACGTTTAAGAAAATTATCAAGTGCCGTTTTTGCTTTTTCATTGTATAAGAAAGCACCCGCCCAACCTTTTGCTGATCCAAGTACGTCGGAATTTGAAAATCCACCAACAGCTCCAATAAATCGAATATCCTCAAGTGTTTCACGCCCTGAAATTAAATCTGTCATGTGAACATCTTTTACATCAAATCCGGCGAGATACATTGCATTCGCCATTTCACGTTCGGAGTTGCTTCCTTTTTCCCGTATGATTGCTGCTTTAGGTTTGGCAGAAGATGAATTAAGTTCCGGTTTTTTTCCGTTGAAATGTGCAGGGAATTTGTAGACGAGCGGCTGCTTCTTGTAGTTCTCAAAACGCTCTTTTGCCTTTTGCTGGCCGGATTGTCTTTGATCTAGAAGATACGATGTCTTAAACCAGATGTCTCGTGTTTGAACAACATCAAGAGAATAAGTTTCCTGATGGTTCTTAAGTGAAATAGTTGAGCCAAATGTTGGCTTTCCGATATTATGAACCAGTATACTTTCTTCGTCAAACCTCGATTCTACAGATGGATCTGCCTGAAAAACAATCCCGATATTTTCTGAAAACAGAAGCTTTACAGAATCACTTTCGCCAATTGATGTTAAATCAAATTCTGCAGCGAGGTCATTGTCGGCAAAACACATTTCAAGAAGTGTGGTTATAAGTCCGCCGCTTCCTATATCGTGACCAGCTTCAATTTTACCTTCTGAAATAAGCTCCTGAATCAGGTTGAACGTCCTTTTAAATGTATCTGCATTTTGTATCGTAGGCGCTTCGTTCCCAAGTTTTCCTAAAACTTGTGAAAATGAAGAACCGCCGAGTTTATGTTCATTAGAAGAAAGGTTGACATAATAAATGTTTCCACCATCTTTTTTCAGAACAGGCTCAACGACTTTTCTGATGTCGATGCAATTCGCGCCCGCGGAAATTATAACTGTTCCCGGTGCAAGTACGTCGCCATCTGAATATTTCTGCTTCATTGAAAGTGAATCTTTTCCCGTTGGAATATTGATTCCAAGTTCAATAGCAAAATCAGAACATGCCTTAACAGCCGCATATAATCGGGCATCTTCACCTTCATTTTTGCACGGCCACATCCAGTTCGCAGAAAGTGAAATTCCTTGTATTTTATTGTGAAGCGGCGCCCAGATAATATTGGAAAGTGCCTCTCCAATTGCATTCCGGCTTCCCGCTGAAGGATCGATCAAAGCTGCAATAGGTGCGTGGCCAATCGCAGTTGCTACCCCTTCGACTCCTAAATAATCAAGCGCCATGACACCAACATTATTTAGCGGCAATTGAAGCGGGCCGGCACATTGCTGTTTCGCAACTTTTCCGCCAACACATCTGTCGACCTTATTTGTCAGCCAGTCTTTGCAGGCAACCGCTTCAAGCTGAAGCACCTGTTCAAGATAGTTATGTAGATTTTTGGAATCGTATTCAGCAGCAGAATATTTCCTGGTTATCGATTTGTCGTTCATTACCACTTTAGGTGAACTTCCAAACATATCTTCAAGTGCAAAATCCATCGGTTTGGCGCCGGAAGATTTCGATTCGAAAGTGAATCTGCTATTGTTCGTAATATCACCAACTTCATACAGTGGCGACCGTTCACGATCAGCAATTTTTCTAAGCAGATCAAGGCCTTCTTCACCGATCACAAGTCCCATTCGTTCCTGCGATTCATTACCAATAATTTCCTTTGCTGATAATGTTGGATCACCAACAGGCAATTTATCGAGATCGATCAGTCCGCCGGTTTCCTCAACGAGTTCTGAAAGGCAATTTAAATGTCCGCCTGCGCCATGATCATGAATTGACACAATCGGATTTTCATCACTTTCAACAAACCCGCGGATAGCATTTGCTACACGTTTCTGCATCTCAGGATTTGAACGTTGTATGGCATTCAGTTCAATTCCTGAACTAAAAGCACCTGTATCGGCTGAAGAAACTGCAGCGCCGCCCATTCCAATGCGATAGTTTTCACCACCAAGAACGATTACTTTATCACCTTCCTGAGGTTTTTGCTTTTTGCTTTGATCGAGTTTGCCATAACCGATTCCGCCTGCCTGCATAATGACTTTGTCATATCCAAGTTTTCTTGCAGGTGACGAACTGCTGGCTAGGTTTTCTTCATGTTCGAATGTCAGTACTGAACCTGAAATCAGCGGCTGCCCGAATTTATTTCCAAAATCGGATGCGCCGTTGGATGCTTTGATTAATATATCAACCGGCGTTTGGTAAAGCCATTTTCGTTCTTTCATCTGCTGTTCCCATTCACGATTGTCAAGCCTCGAATATGCAGTCATATAAACCGCAGTTCCGGCTAAGGGAAGCGATCCTTGTCCGCCTGCAAGCCTGTCACGGATTTCACCACCTGAACCAGTTGCAGCGCCATTAAAAGGCTCTACAGTAGTTGGGAAATTATGCGTTTCTGCTTTCAATGAAATTACCGATTCGAAATCTTTGGTCTCATAAAAATCAGGTTTTTCGGCAGATTTTGGGGCGAATTGCTGAACAGTCGGTCCTTTTACAAAAGCGACGTTATCTTTATAAGCTGAAACAATATCATTAGGGTTTTCTGCTGATGTTTTTTTGATAAGCTTGAATAGGGAAGAAGGCATTTCTTCACCGTCAATCACAAAGGTTCCATTAAATATTTTATGCCGGCAGTGTTCTGAATTGACTTGCGAAAACCCAAACACTTCCGAATCGGTAAGCTTTCTTGAAAGTTTTTTTGATAGTTCGTTAAGATAATCAACCTCTTCGTCACTTAAAGAAAGTCCTTCCTGTAGGTTGTAAAGTGCAATGTCGTCGACCTCCTGAATTTCTTCGGGTGCAATTGCTATATCGTAAATTTCTTGTGTAAGCTGATCATATTTCTGCAACAGCATTGGATCAAATTCTGAAAAATCAGCAGAAACCTGATGAAATTCTTCTATTCGGATAATTCCGGAAATTGCCATGTTTTGGGTAATCTCGACCGCATTTGTGCTCCACGGTGTGATCATTGCGGCACGTGGGCCAACAAAAAAATCCGCGATCACGGACTTTTCAATTTTCTGCGCGTTGCCGAACAGCCAGTTTAATTTTGAAATTGTTTCTGCTGAAAGTTCATCCTGCGATTGTACTGCAAAAACGGACTTTTTATCGTTTCCGAAGAAATGAATCATGCGCTTGTAGTTATAGTTGTGTGTTCTGCAAATTTACTTCAAATAAAGCAAGTCGCAAAGTACTACAAGCAGCCTTTTTCTAAAAATTTATTCTTCGAAATCGGTGCTTTCATAAGCGCCAAGATCTGAAGGAGAAGGAGCAATCGGCCGCTGTTGACCAGCTAAATCAAAAGGAACGTCCTGCGAAATGTTAGGGTCTCCAAAATCATTAGCAGCTGATTCCGCTCCAATACGGAGTTTGTTCTTGTTTACATCTTCAAAATCCGGATTTTGATTTTTGCGGATACTATCTGTATCGTAGAGAAATTGATAGTCCTCATCATCCGTGTAAGCGTTGTTTGTATTGTTGAATTTTACAAGAACCTGATTGAAGACTGGTGCTGTCCAGTTATTATCAGGATCAACAGAACTTTTATTGATGCGTAGTTCGATCTGATTGGAACCATAGATAATACAATTATGGAATTCAGCCTTTTCAAGAACATAAGCCTGCTCATCAATTGTGGTTGGATCCTGATCCGGATCGAGCGAAAAATAATTATCGATCAGCACGGCGAGCTGGCGTGAACTCGACCAATTATTGTTGAATGTGCAGTGTTTGAAAATGTAAGATCCGCCCAATGTACATGCAAGAGCAACTTCACCAGCGGAATTTATTACTAGATTTTCGGCTTCAATTGTAGCAGTTCTTGCCAAAATTCCGGTATATGCGTTATTGTATATTTGTGTATTCTTAATACTTACAATCCCGTCATTATCTTCAATCCTAAGTCCAAAGAAAGAATTTTTTAACGTAACATGTTCAAATGTGCTTGACAAACTTCCGGAGGTCAGCCAGATGCCAAACCATTGACCGGCAAAATCATCAAATCCGGGTTCTAATCTATCGCCTTCAAAAATTATTTCATTCTCTAATGCGTCAGTTACAGATGGAGCGCCTTGTGCCTGAACTGAACCTCCTGAGGCAACCAATAAAGCTGAATCGGCATGAAAATGTATACGCGCACCGGGTTGTATAACTAAGTTTTTATCAGGAGCGACAGCCGCAAGTCCGTAGATCACATACGGTTTTGCATTCGTAAATAGATATTCATTGCCATTCACAGGATCGTTTTCATCCAGAAAAAAACCATAGAAAAGATCGTCACCAATCTGAATACCTTCGTAAGTTCCATCTTCGTATCTCTGTGGATATAAGAAAACAGCATCTTTTATCAGTGTCACAAGTTCAACTGTCTGGATATTTGAACCTGAGCTAAATTTAATTTGATCTGTATATAAAAAATCATCCGGATTGGCATCAGCGATCCCTGCTGTGGTCTCGATGAAAATATATAAACTGTCTTCTGCAAGCAATTCGACATTTTCGAAAATCTTCCCGTTCGTTCCCTGCATGCCATCAACGGTCATACGATACTTTGATTCGAGTCCGCGGCCAAGTTGAATGGTCGGAATGCTGATATCCTTGTCGCTTTTGTTGTAAACTTTCAAAGTATACGTACTCGATCCGATGTTTGTAAAGACAGTGTCGAGGTACACGGTATCACGTGAGAATCGAAGTTCTGTTCCATTGCTGGGTTCAAAATCGAAATCCTGGCGGCAGGAAGAAAGAAGTACAACCGCAATGATACAAATCGAGTAAAGGAGGTGACGCATTTTTTATTATTTGAGGTAAAAGTAAATATAATATTTTAATGACATAAGATCATAATACCTATGAATTGACCAGACCAGTGTAATAACGCTGAATCTATTTTCGTATTTTTACGCAAACCAAAATCATGTCATTCGAAAAACAAAAGATCATCGACCTCTGTAACCAATATTGCAAGAATACTTTAATGGAAACCTTGGAAATTGAGTTTATTGATGCCGGTGAAGATTTTTTAATTGCCAAGATGCCTGTCAACTCTAGAGTTCATCAACCGATGGGACTTTTGCATGGTGGCGCTTCAGCAGTTCTGGCTGAAAGTGTAGGCAGTGCGGCATCGATGATGTATGTTGATTCTAAAAATGAAGAAGTACGTGGAATCGAAATTTCTGCCAATCATCTTCGCAGCAAGAGAGACGGCGTCGTTTATGGAAAAGCCAAAATTATCCACAAAGGTGGCACACTTCATCTTTGGGAAATCCGTATTACTGATGAAGAAGATAAGCTGATCTCTTTATGCAAGCTCACCAATATTGTATTGCCAAGGAGATCATGATTAGCAACCTTATTAAAAAGATAGAATCCCATTTTTATGAAAAGTTACCTTTTGTAGTATTTAGTTTGCCCGGATCAAACTTACTTTCAGTTTTCTTGCAACACAATGCTGCTCTAACTAAAGTAGTAAATTTTAAGGAGCAAGGATTTGTATTCGCACCATTTGTAGGCGATGCATATTATCTTTCTGCTGCTGATTCAGATTATTATGAGTGTGATTTCGATTTGGTAGAGTACGATTTTCAATTTGTTGAGCCTTCAGTTATTGGTGCCGATAAAAACGCTTTTGTTGAACTTGTCCAAAAAGGTATTAAAACTATAAATGAAGGCAGTTTTGAAAAGGTTGTATTGGCGCGGCAGGAACTTGTAGAACTACCATCCAATGATATCAAGCCAATAATTGAAAGACTTTTAAAATCTGACATAACTGCTTTCAGATATTGTTTTTACAGTTCTGAAACTGGATTATGGATGGGCGCATCTCCCGAAAAATTAATATCTATCAATGGAGGCGTTTTGACCACAATGGCACTCGCGGGTACACAAAAATTCAATAACGCCGATGTCGAGTGGCAACAGAAGGAAAAAGATGAACAACAATATGTGGCAGATTATATCTCAGAAGTGCTAAAATCGGTGGATCTCGAACCTGAAGCATCAGATCGATACACTGCACGGGCAGGAAACTTGATGCATTTGCGTACGGACATAAAATGTGAAATTAAACATGACACTAATATTGCTGAAATAATAACAAAATTTCATCCTACGCCAGCTGTATGCGGACTTCCAAAACTTGCAGCAAAGGAATTTATTTTATGCGCTGAAGCTGAACCTAGAGAATTTTATTCAGGATATTTGGGGTTGATGAACATCACGCCACAAACGATCGACCTGTATGTAAATCTGAGATGCATGAAAATCGAAGAAGGAATTGCAAGATTGTATATCGGCTGTGGCATCACGTCGGAAAGCATTCCGGAAAAAGAATTTGAAGAAACAGTAAACAAGTCGCACGCAATGAAGCGGGTCTTAGGCTAAAAAAGATAGATTATGAAATTAGACATACTGGCATTTGGTGCACATCCTGACGACGTTGAGCTTGGCTGCGGCGGAACAATTGCCAAGGAAATTTCACTCGGGAGAAAAGTCGGAGTCATTGACCTGACGCGAGGTGAACTGGGAACGCGAGGTTCGGCTGATCTACGTGACAAGGAAGCAGCGGAAGCAGGTAAAATACTTGGACTATCGGTTCGTGAAAACCTGAGGATGCGCGACGGGTTTTTTGAAAATGACGAAAATCATCAAATGCAGATAATAAAAATGCTGCGGAAATATCGTCCAGATGTTGTGCTATGCAACGCAATTGATGACAGGCATATTGATCACGGTAAAGGTTCGAAGCTGGTATCGGATGCGTGTTTTTTATCGGGACTGATGAAAATTGAAAGCACATTGGATGGTAATCTACAGGAAGCGTGGCGTCCGAAGCAAGTGTATCATTATATCCAATGGAAAGACCTTAAGCCGGATTTTGTCGTAGACATAACTGATTTTATGGAACTAAAGAGAAGGGCTATATTCGCATACAGCTCGCAATTTTACACGCCTGAAACAAATGCGCCAATTACACCGATCGCAACAAAAAATTTTCTTGATAGCGTTGATTATCGAGCGCAGGACCTGGGACGGCTTGTCGGGACAGAATATGCCGAGGGCTTTACAGCTGAGAGATATTTGGCGGTCAACAGCTTAGCAGACTTGATTTAATTTTTATAATTTTTCCTTTGCGGAAGGAAAGATTTGCAATATATTTGCGGCAGAAATTACACGGTGGTTGTAGCTCAGCTGGTTAGAGCATCGGTTTGTGGTGCCGAGGGTCGCCGGTTCGAACCCGGTCATCCACCCAAAGAAGAAACGGTAATTTTACGCGGTCTTAGAGAAATCTGAGGCCGCTTTTTTTCTGTAGAAAAGTTATAGAACCCTGTTTATATTATCAATAACTATATATTTGCTGCTTAACAAAAAACAAAAACATGAAAAAACTAATTCTTCTTTTTACTGCCATCGCAATGGTTGGTTGTAGCAATGATGACAATTCATCAGACACAAGTGCAGGAACATCTTTCAGCCTGGATGGCGACCAATACCAACTTCTTGATGAAGCGGGCATGAGTGAAATCGTTATGGCTGATGCTTATGAAGTTGACGGGGTATCTTATGACCGCTCAACAATCACAGTAACGGGGTTGAACGGCATGACAACAACTGGCAGCGTATCTTTTGACTTATATTATAAAACAGGAACTTCAGTTGCTGGTACATACACGATCTACAATCCAGAAAATGAAGATTCTGTGGGAGAAGAATTTTTCCTTACTGGTCAAGACCGCGTATGTATGGGCTGGACATCGATGGCTTCAATTTTTACATTTGACGGCGGCATTGATATGAATAATGCAAATAATCCTGATGGTACCGTTGAAGTTATAGTTAACAGTGCTACGAACTACACATTAAAATACAATGGCAACTTCAGGGTTTATGAAAATGGATTTGATTTTGTCGGTAATATGCCTGCGGACATAAATGTTGTTAGCGAAGTAACAACAGAATAAATTCGGATTAAGTTGAATTATAGGCATCAGTATTTCTGGTGCCTTTTTTTGTGCAATCATATTATTTGAAAAATAATGGACGGTTGAGCTTTCATAAAAATAGGAAATACCTCCCAATTTATACTTAAAAAACTTCCATAGAAGAGACATATTAAGTAACTTAGAGGAAAAATAGCTATGTCCGAATTGATTTTTATAGGGAGTGATATTTCGTTTCAATCGTTGAGGAATTACATATTTGACCATAAGATCACAAGAGGTGATTCAATTGCGTTAAATCCTCAAAATTATGAGCATATTTTAGATGAAATACGAAATGCTCCGGAACACGAAATTGAAATTCCGCTGAACGTCTTTGGTGTTTTACTGGTAAAGGATACAACCGGAACAGTAGATACAGGTAAGATTCAGTTGATCAAAAATGAAAATTTTGATTTTCAATAGCCCGTATCGATCTTTTCATTTTGTGATTCACATTAGCGTTTTTTATAAACCAAAATACTAATGTATATTATAGAAATACTTTTACCATGACTTCTAAATTAGGTTCCGAGAAGGACTTTCTTTTCGTTATGGATGTGCGGAATGAGGTTTATTATAATAACCCCGCCGAGTTGTCGTCTTTCTTAAAGGCGCTTCCTGCTGCAATTCGTATTTACGCCGTTATACATGCCGGTATGAATACTTTAAAAATTTATTGTGTTGCCAACAGCATAGAAGATTATGAAGCTGCGTCAGCAATTGCAGGTGCAAAAACAGACATAATCGACTCCCGAAGTTCAGCTGCTGAGTTGCAATAAATCCCTACTTTCCGCTTCTGTCTATCCGTAGCCTTTCCTTTCTGTTTGCAAGTTCCCATGCTGTAGCAAATGCTAATCGCGTTCGTTTTTCGAGAGCATCATACTCAATTTTTTCCGGTTCATCGCCAGGCTGATGATAGTCATCGTGAGTCCCATTGAAAAAGAAGACAGACGGAATTCCATTTTTGGCAAAATTATAATGGTCTGACCTATAGTAGAACCTTTCCGGATCATTGATATCATTATACTTATAATCAAGTGTCATTTTTGTGTACCTCTCATTTGCAGCCTCCGTGATTTTATGCAAATCCGTTGAAAGCCTGTCCGAACCAATTACATATACATAATTATTGGTGTCAGGATGCAGAAGATCGCGGCGTCCGATCATATCGATGTTGATGTCAGCTATTGTATTAGAGAGTGGAAACAATGGATTTTCAGAATAATATCTTGAGCCATGAAGACCATATTCTTCACCTGTGACGTGAAGGATAAGTATAGATCGTTTTGGTCCGTTGCCATCCTTTTTAGCCTGCGCGAAGGCTTCGGCGATCTCAAGCAGTGCGACAGTTCCCGATCCGTCATCGTCTGCGCCATTATAAACCTCACCGTTCTTGACGCCAACATGATCGTAGTGTGCAGAAATTACCACAATTTCACCAGGCTTCTCTAAGCCTTCAATAAATGCCCATACATTTTCGGAATCTTTTAGCGTCGGACTAAAAGGCTTTTTGAAGAATGCTGATGGTATTCTTTGGTAGTAATCTTTAGCACCTGTGGGAAACGGAATATTCGCAGCTTCATATTGGCCTATCAGATATTGCGCAGCTTTCTTTTGACCCGGTTCACCCGTGTTCCGGCCTTCCATCTCGTCTGATGCAACTATATAAAGATGTTCCTGCAACTCAGCGGCTGTAATTGAATTCAGATACGGCGTTGGATCCGAAACCGCAAGAGCCTGCGTGTTATTAGTTACGCTTGATTTTTGTCCGGTGCATCCAGCCAGAAAAAGTACGACTAGAGGAAATATAGTATATTTCATTTAATGGAATTTTAAAATTATATATAAAGAGGCTGCAATAAAAATGAATAGTATAATCAGCATGTTTATAACAAACATCAATGAGCCCTTAATTATTGTGACCATCCTTGAGCTTCCGTAGAACCTGTGGTGAGCAGGAAAGAAATAATAGAAAGAATACCCGTAAACCGCGAACGAGATCAAATTTGAAAAAAATCTAATAGCCGTAATTTCATTGAAGGGTAGTAGAAGTGCGTTTTTAATTTGTACAATGAGCAGCATCAGAAGCAAAAACGAAAAATAATGCAAAGTAAAAATCCCGTGGTCAAAATAGTACCAGCGTTTCTTGTTTTCAAAAAGGAACAATACTAAAGCGAAAAGCGGCAGGTAAATGAACAAGATCTTCGGTAAATTAGCCAGGAACGACTCAGAGTACATTTTAACAAATTCGTTAAGTGTATACTTATCTGATAATGACTGTAATTTTCTTGTTATTTTATATTCATACTCACCCAGCTTTTGATCAGGTGGAAGAGCTCCTTGCATCGAATCTAATTCGCGTACATTTTTATATTCAAAGTTAAAGTCATCTTCTGCGGCAGAAAGTTTTTCGCTCGATCCATCTCCTGATTTAAATTTTATAAGCTCACCGGATGGGAGGACTGCAATCAGGAAAAATGTCACAAAGCTTATGAATATGTACAACCTTATCGGAGCGAGATAAGACATTCTTTTTCCGGAGAGATATTCTCTGGTCAGCGCCGCGGGCTTAAGCACTAAATTCCGAATCGTCTTCCAGAACGAATTCTCATAATGCGTCAGGTCCTCAAAAAAGTGAATGAACAGTTGATGAAATGTCTTTCTGGTTTCAATGTTTTCCTGACCACAATTCGGACAGTAAAGCTTTTCTACAACATGGTAACAATTGAGACAGGTCTTGTCTTCCCTGATCGTTTTGTGAGACATAAGCGTTTGATCTACTTTAATACTTCATTAAAGAATATCAACATGTTGCTCCACGAACGTTTATCCGCCTTTTCATTATATGCAGCACCTTTGGATTTATCTGTTCCTGCTTCTTCTTCGGTGAATGAATGTACTGCATCGGCATAATAGATTAATTGCCAATCAGCTTCGCGCGCTTTCATCTCCTGACGAAAAGCCTCAACTTCGGTTTCCGGAACAAATGGATCATCGGCACCATGGCAAACAAGTACTTTTGATAGAATTTTTTCATTTGGCCTCTTTTCATCTTTTGATAGGCCACCATGAAAAGCAACAACAGCTTTAACCGGAAGTTTTGCGCGCGCTGCTTCCAATGCACCTGTACCACCAAAACAATATCCAATGACTGCAATATTATCAGGATTGGCACCTGCCTTTACAAGTTGTTCCAATGCAAGACTTATACGTAGTTGGTACTTTTCAATATTGCTTTTATAATATCCGGATAATTTCCCCGCTGCCTGACTGTCGGCAGGATAATTACCTTCACCATAAATATCTGCCACAAAAGCGTGGTAGCCAAGAGCTGCGAGTTCTTGTGCTGACTGTTTTGAATTGTTATCGATTCCTTTCCACGCGGGCAATATCAAAACTCCGGGCTTAGATGGGAGCGCTTTATCAGGCTTTGCTGATAAGCCGATCAGCTTTTGGTTGCCGTCAGCGTAATTTATCGGTTTAAGCTGGCTGTGCATGCTACTAAACGAAAGTAATACTGCAAATATAATTGCGATTTTCATATGCTTGGGATTCAGTTCAGAAAGCTAAGATAAAAGATATTTTCAATAAAAAAGCCTCTGTGACGAGGCTGATGTTTTTTGTTATTTCGTTGTTTGCTGAACTGGTTGAGAAACGGGGTCGGCTAATCGCGCAGGGCGAACGGTCCGCGGGTTTGTGACAGCTGGATTTTCACTTTCCTTTCCTGTAGACTGCTCAACCTCATTTTTAAGTACTTGTTGAACATCCGTCGAATTATTTGTGTTTAGGTCGCTGCGGCTCGTGTTGTTTTGCGTCCGTTGCTGATCCTGGCGAACTGTTCTCTCAACATTAACCTGTGCCGGGCGAGGTGGCTCCTGCTGAATTCTGTCCTGATTGTCATCTGCTGAAGTCGTGCCTGAATTTTCCTGTGCTGATGCTGTATAACTCAATACAGAAAAAGCTATTAAGAGAAGATATTTCATAGTTTCTAATTTATAGTAATTTACGATTGTAAAACCGGTTCCAGCCTTAATTTCATGTGATTAACCATTATTTAACTGACTTGAAATTTTGGATATATTTGTAAATACAAAATAAACTACTTCGATGCAACTAGTATCAGCAACAGTAACAGAATATATTGCTGCATTGCCAAGCGACAGGCAGGAAGCAATAACTGCAATCAGATCAGCTCTGGCCGATAATCTTCCAGCGGGATTTGAAGAAATTTTTTCTTCGAATATGATTAATTATGTGGTTCCACATAGTATTTATCCACCCGGATATCACTGCAATCCAAAGCAGGCACTTCCTTTTATTAGCCTGGCAAATCAAAAGAATTTTGTTGCCTTGTATCATATGGGATTGTATGCTGATCCGGAAACTCTTGATTGGTTTGTGGCTGAGTACAAAAATCATTCACAGAGAAAACTTGATATGGGCAAAAGCTGCATTCGGTTTAAGCACCTTAACGATATCCCGCTTAACCTTATCGCAGAACTTGCACAAAACATGTCTGTTGGGAAATATTTGCAAGTCTACGAACGGAATTATAAAAAGTAAAATTTTACAATTTTCGTTGATAATTATATAAATACAATTCGCTTCCAAATCGACAACTTTGCATGGTAGCCTTCAGCTGCAGTTTTAAACGTATGTCGTATGAGTAATGAAATCAGCCCGCTTAAGATAATTTTTTCGAAGTTGTCGATCCAGACTAAAGTAATGCTTTGGAAAATGAAGCATGTCACTGAAGACATGTTACGTCACTAGGAGCTACGTCCGGACGCCCTTCAACCGCAATACAAGATCTAAGTTAATTGTAAAGGCCGCTTTTGTCCCAGATGCTGCAGCAACTGATATTGCTCTTTGCTGGGCCGTACAATCTCCGATTGCATAAACGCCCTCGACGGTGGTACGCTGCTCATTATCGGTTTCAATATGTCCTTTTTCTGTCATTGTACAGCCGAGCTTTTCCGCAAGCTTACTTTGTTGTTCAAAAGGTATTGATGCATAAATTACATTGGTTGGAATGCTGGTGCCATCAGCCAAGTTCACACTTTCGGCAAGGCCATCGTTTTGCGTAATGCTTTCGATAGGCTTTTCAACTACCTGAACGTTTAGTTCTTTTAGGATTTTAAGTTCCTCATCTGATAATCCAGACTCACCATTAGTCAACACTGTGAGGACACGTGTCCAATTGTGTAAAAGCACACTCAGATGATACGCGGCCAATCCGCTTGCCAAAACAACGGTTTTTTCGTTTTTGACTTCGTAGCCATGACAATAGGGGCAATGTAGCACTGAAATTCCCCAACATTCAGCAAAGCCCGGAATTTCAGGAAATACATCATTAAGCCCGGTTGCCAGCACGATTTTCTTGCTATGGAAAATACCGTTATCTTTTGTAGTAACAGCAAAACCTTCTTCATCCTCTTTTGCGTCGACAGCAATATCAGTCAAAAAAGTTACGCCTTCATATTTCATTACTTCATGTTGCGCAGCCTTATTGATCTCTTGAGGAGTTTTGCCGTCCTGAGTAATAAAATTGTATGAATGTGGCGTCTGCCTGTTGCACGGTTGATCACTATCGATGATGAGAACTTTTCTGAGAGAGCGGCCAAGTGTAAGTCCGGCAGATAATCCTGAAACACTCCCGCCAATTATAATCACATCGTAAATCTGTCCCATTCTTGCTTGAGTTTCTGCTGTTAGAAGTAAATTTAAAAAGAAAATCCGGCTGTAAGAACCGGATTAACACTTTATATATGATTGTTTACGCGTTCATATTCAGAATAAACGTGTCTTTATTTAAACCTGAATTATGAAACTGGAAGTTCATGTTTACAACATCGTTTAGGACATTCTTAAGCTTGTCAAAATTCTTCGGCTTTTTAATGTATATGTTCGCACCGTTTACAAAAGTCTCTTCAATGTCTTTGTCAGTAGACGAAGTTGAATAAATCGCAATGGTCAGATCGTCAAAATCTGTATACTGCCTGATTTCCATCAAACACTCAACGCCCGTTTTATAAGGCATGTTTAAATCGAGGAACAATATATGCGGACGTTTATTTTTCTTGTTTTTCAGGTACGAAAGCAAATTTCGACCATCCTCAAGCAGAACCAGATTTGTGTTGATTTTTAACTCACTTAGCGCATCGCTAAAAATATTACGATCGTCAGCATCATCGTCAACAAGAAGTATATCTACCGTGGATCTTTTGTGGTTCATGCGGAGCAGGTTTGTATTGTAAAGTTAAAGGATTTAATTACAAAAAAATAAAAAATCTTCTGTTTTACAGCACTTTTATGAAATACTAAATCGGAATAAAAACGCAGAACGTTGAACCAACACCAGGCTCGGACGTCACTTTAATAAAACCATTATGATTTTGTGCAATTTTTTTGCAAATAGCCAATCCAATGCCAGTACCCACGTAGTCAATTTTTCCATGCAACCTTTGGAATAACTCGAAGATTTTGTTCGCGTACTGCTGCTCGAAACCTATACCATTGTCTGCGATACTGATTTTCAAGTACTTTATAAAATTTTCTTCAACTAAATCAGACGTAATTATAATCTCCGGCGCCACATCATTCTTGCTGTATTTGATTCCATTTGAAATCAGATTAGCGAACAGCTGCCTTATCTGGATTGGAATTGCTGAAATTTTAGGAAGCTTATTCGGAACTTTTACGGTACCATTTTTCGACGAGATTACATCTTCCAGATCTGTGACCGCCTCAAATATAACTGTATTAAGATCTGTCATTTCAAATGTCATCTCTGAATTATTGACTGTCGAATAGCTCAGCAATGCATCAATAAGATTTTGCATTCGATCGGCTGCATTATTGACGCTGTCGAAGTAGCGTATTGAAGTTTCGGACAGTTTTTTCTGATCTTTGTCCAAAATTCTGCTACAAAACAATTGAATTTTTCTCAATGGTTCCTGCAAATCGTGCGAAGCTATATAATTAAAAGATTCAAGTTCCTTATTGTTCCTTTCAAGCTCAACATTTTTTTCAGCAAGCATACGTTCGTTTCTCTGACGTGAAATTTCCATTTCACATCGCCTTGCAGCGATTTTCATCAATGATTCTATATATGCTGGATTCCTGATTTCACTCCTGTGCATAACGCAGATAACACCAATGACGTTCTGGTTATTATCTTTTAAAGGCAATCCAATATAACCTTCTATATCGAGGCTTTGAAAGGTGTCGTCTTTCGGAAACGTTCCTCTAACTCCTTTTACAGACTCATACGTTTTTCCCTTCATTACCTCATTACAGGCACCGTGGGCAGAATAATATGACTTATTTTTAATTAATTCTCCAGATGCGCAGACGGCGAATGGACGTACTTCATCTCCTGCTTCCGTGGAAATTCGCTCACCGACGAGCACATAGTCCATTTTCGTCTTTTGCGATAGTTCTTGTACAAGAAAATTGAAAAATTCAGCACCCGCTTTATATGACGCAAAGCTTTCCGAGAATTCGGTCAAAATACGTTGTTCAAGCTCCCGGTTTTTATTTCCTAGCAATTTGTTCATTGCCTGAAGATGCAATGCATCATTCTTCTCCTTGGTAATATTTTTCGAAGTGACAGTTACAGTGTTGTTCACTTTTTCAAGAGAAGCGGTCAGCCACATATCTGTCCCATCCTGCGTCACCATAACCTCATAATTTCCGGACTCACCGGTTTTCATGCAGTGCACCATCTTTTCAAAAACTCCATTTTCAAACAGACCCGGATAAATCTCCCTGCAGGTTTTACCAGTTACATCTTCAGGCTCGAGTCCGAAGGTATGAGGTACTTCAGAATTTGTATAAACTATCTTAAAATCAACTATTTCATCACCTTCTGTTATAGCTTCATAACTGGCGATACCATAGCGGGTCGAATTTAAAACAGATTTTAAAAAGGCCTGCGACCTGCTTAGCTCTTCGGTACGGGCATTTACCTGCTGCTCAAGAGTAGCCGAAAATTCTTTCTGAATCTGGATGTCGGCAGAACCACCAATGAATCCAATAAATTTACCATCTGGTGCATGACGTGGAACTCCGCGGTCGGCGACCCAGGAATACGATCCGTCTGCTTTACGTAACCTGTATTCAAGTGTAAATTCTTTATGCCTGTCAAACGATTTTTGATACTTGGCTAAGGTATTCAATCTGTCTTCAGGATGAATCTCATTCTGCCAATCGCTTAGTTCTTCTTTTTTAATGTCGCGACCGGTAAACTTTAGCCATGCACTGTTGAACATTCGGACAGATACATTGGTTTTTGTCATCCAAAGCATCATTGGAGTTGCATTAGCCATGGTCCTGAAACGTTCTTCGCTTTCTTTCAGCAGATTGTAATGCCTGCTATGAGTGATGTCTTCAAAGGCCACCAATACTAAAGGATCACCATATCTTCCGTTAAGGATAGGCCGCGCATTTAATAATAAAGTACGTTTTCCTATAACAGGGAAGTCACCGCTAAACTCGAAATTTTCGACATCTTGATGATTTTTTATCACCTCGCGAAGCAATTGCTGTAGATTGCCCGAATCCCATTGACCTTGTTGCAGCTGGTGAAGGAACCTTCCTTCGACCTCTGTTTCTTGTGTAGAAAAAAAGGAATAGAAGGAATCGTTAGCCGTCTTGATCTGAAGGTTCTGATCGATAACAACTAAGGGTTCTCGAATTGTAGTAACTATTGCTTCGGCATAGTTTCGTGCCACTGTAAGCTGTTCCTGGCGGTCCATCAGTTCGTCGTTGACACTGATCAGTTCTTCATTATTTGACTGAAGTTCCTCGGCAGACGTTTCAAGTTCTTCATTAAGCGTTTGAAGTTCTTCGCTTCCGCTTAATAATTCTTCGTTCGCACTCTGGAGTTCTTCAATTGCAGCTTCCTGTTCTTCGGTGATGTCGCGGATATCCTGGCGTAACTGCGTCAGTTCGGCTTCCAGTTGCTTTACCCTCAGGTCTTCTTTTGGTTGCGGCCGGCGGCCGGCAGACTTCGAGTTAATTTTCGATTTAGTAAATAAAATCAGATAAAATATATCCTCATCGCTAGGCAGCGGCATTACTTCAATAGTTACAGTATAGTCTTCATTTCCAAACGTTAGCGGAATATCTTCACGTGTTACGGGCGTCAAAGTTTTTTGAACCTTTAGGATCGCATTGCGCAGTTCAAAAGCAAGGCTTTCGCGTGCCATTTTTAATACGCTGAAATTCGGTTTACCGGGCGATGGTAATAAAAAAGGGCTTGTATCACCGTGGAAGTGTACAATGTCTTTGTTGTCATTTACGATGACGCCGGCAGGTGTATATTTATTAAAAATGATATCGTAGGCAACCTTTTGGAAATTTGGTGGCTGTGGAATGAATGTCGGTTGCTCAAATCTTTTTTCGGCATTAAAAGCATCAGCTTTTTCGACAGCTGCCGAGGGATAAACCCCAGGTACTAATTTTTTTGTATAGATCTTGTCACTTTTTATAATCGGCATGAAAAGCCCGGCCGCGCTGCTTTCAGTTTCGGATTTTCCTAAAACAAGTACACCTGTGTTGTTAAGAGAATAGTGAAATGTTGTGAGAGCTTTGCTTTGGAGGACAGGATCAAGATAGATTAACACATTACGGCATGTAATCAGGTCAAGTTTTGCAAACGGCGGCGCTTTTATAAAATTATGAACTGCAAAAACGCACATCTCACGGATGTTCTTATTGATTATGTAATTGCCTTCAACCTTCGTGAAGTACTGCTGCAGCCGTTCATCAGATACATTTTCAAGTTCAGTTCTTGAATATAATCCAATTCGTGCTTTTTGAATGACACGTTCAGAAACGTCTGATGCAAAAATCTGAACCTGCACATCAAGCTTTTTCTGAGACAGATATTCATGCAGGCAAATTGCCAAAGAGTATGGTTCTTCACCAGTTGAACATCCTGCCGACCAAAAGCGGATCTTGTCTCCGGGTTTTTTATTTTTAAAAATCAGCGGAAATACAAGCTCCTTAATCGTGTCAAAAGTTCCCTGGTCCCTAAAAAAATATGTAACAGGAATTAAGATATCATTAAAGAGTGCATCCTGCTCGTTCTTGTCGGCTTTCAGAAGTCCTAAATAAGCAGCAGGTTCTTCAATATCTGTCAGGACCATTCTGCGCGCGATCCTGCGCCTTAATGTTGCTTGTTTGTAGTGTGAGAAATCATTGCCAGTGCGAAGTCGAAGAACACGAAGAATCTGCTTGAACAAATCTTCTTCACTTCTTGAGAGGTGTTCATCTTCAATATGGCCATGGTTTACTTCGTACGCTTCTTTGATCTGAAGCAGTTGTTCGGGAATTTTCTCAACAGGAAGTACAAAATCGACCGCATCCGCACTAATAGCATTGCCCGGCATGCTCGAATAACCTGCGGTCGTGGGGTCCTGAGCAAAAGTAGTTCCTCCTAATTCTTTAATTCTCTTAAGCCCGATAGTTCCATCAAATGCCGCACCTGATAAGATCACTCCAATAGCAAAGGTCTTATGTGCATCAGCCAGGGAAGAAAAAAAAAGGTCGATCGGCATATTTGGTTTCTCTGCAGCATTGCGCGGCAGCAACTTTAAAGCACCGTCAACGGCCAACAGCATTTTATTTTCGGGAATTATGTAAATGTGGTTGGGAGCCAAATTAATCTCATCTTTGATCTCATGGACAGGCAAAACTGTCTCATTGGCAAGAATTTCAGGAAGTATACTTTCATGCTTTGGTGAAAGGTGCTGGACCAAAACATAAGCCATGCCTGAATCGACCTTTATAGCACTTATAAATTTTTTGAAAGCATTCAGGCCGCCTGCGGATGCGCCGACGCCTACTACGTGAAAGTTTTGTGATGTCGGCGGTGGAATAGTCGTGTCGGCGTACATATTAATATATTCTATTTCGTCTACTTCAAAGGTATAAAAGTACTTTTTTAAAAAACGCCTGAAATATCAATATTTTCGAGAAATTTCCGCTCGTTCTCAGACCAATTACAAATAATCCAAATCATAAAAAATACGTATATCTAGGTATTTTTTGGTGTGGTTATATTACTTTGATTTGTTGAGTGCTTAAATGAGAATAATTTATGGAAAAGAAGCTACTGAAAGAACAGGAGGAACAAATTGCTTTTGACATTGTGAAAGCGATTCTTGTGAAGCAGGTAGAAGAAGAAAGGATCTTCCGAAGCAATGCAAAAACATACTTAGGTGTTTTACTCGACAACAATAGCCACCGTACGATCTGCAGATTATATCTTCACAATAAGAAGAAATACATTGGGACATTGTGCGAGCGCAAAGTCGAGACCCGAACACATATAAACAACCTTGATGAAATTGCGTTTTTTTCGCGAACGCTTATAGATACTGTGATGAAGTACGAACATCTGTCGAGATAAACAGAAAAAGATTTTAGGGGATAAATGTTTTGGCGTATTTGTACTTTTGGCGGATGCGTTATGGCCTGTTAAAATTGTTGTTAATACTGATTTCTGTTTCATCATTTGATGTTTGTGCGCAAATTCGCGTTCTGACCTGGAATATTCAGAATTTTGGCGGTTCAAAATCTACATCTTCCATAAATTTTATTGCCGATCTTGTCGATGATTATGACCTTATAGCCTTGCAGGAAATTGTCGCAGGGCCAGGCGGCGCACAAGCGGTAGCGAAACTTGCAGAAGAGCTGAATAGAGGTAAGTGGAAATGGGATTATGTTATCAGCGATCCCACAAGCGGCAATACATACAAGAGCGAGCGATATGCCTTCCTCTGGA
>DASWND010000156.1:0-4709 GCA_036399435.1 Flavobacterium sp. | reverse complement strand
AGCGGCACAAATCGGAATTCTCCGAACTCATGCTTTTCGAACTGTAATTCGCTTTTTCTGATGAGAAGCGTCATGATCTGAATATCAGTTCCAACCGGAATTACAAGCCTTCCTCCTATTTTTAACTGCGCCATCAAAGCCTGTGGAATTCCAGGTGCGCCCGCCGTCACAATGATGCTGTCGAATGGCGCGTGATTTGGCAGCCCTTTATAGCCATCGCCAAATGATAGATGCTTAGGCCTGATGTTAAGTTTTGGAAGAAAAACAGAAGTCTTTTTAAAAAGTTCATTCTGACGCTCGATACTATACACTTTTGCGCCCATCAAGCACAAAACCGCAGTCTGATAACCTGAACCTGTACCGATTTCAAGCACTTTATCATCCTTCTTTACTTCAAGTAGCTGCGTCTGAAAAGCAACAGTATAAGGCTGCGAAATCGTCTGACCCGCGCCAATGGGAAATGGTTTGTCCTGATACGCAAAATCGGCGAAGCTCGATTCCATGAACAAATGCCGCGGAATCTTCTTGATTGCTTCAAGAGCCTGTTTGTCGGTTATTCCTTTGGCGGCCAGTGTTTCGGCCAATTGATTTCGTAAACCCTGATGTTTCTCAGTATCTTTCAACGCTAGTGTTTAAGCGGCAAAAATAAGAAACTAAATGCGATTTAAAAGGTGTGCCCGATGGTATTCTTATTCAAAAAAAACGTTTGCGTAAAATCAGGTATCAGCAAATAAATGTTATTTTTGGTAAAAATAGTTTTATGCTAAAAATTGGGGTTCTTGGCGCCGGACATCTTGGTAAAATTCACTTGCGATTGCTGCAGCAGTCATCAAAATACGAACTTGTCGGCTTTTATGACCCTAATCCGGAAGTTGCCCGCAAAGTTGCTGATGAATTTGGATACAAGCATTTTACAACTATCGCAACATTAATTCATGCGGTTGATGTCGTAGATATCGTCACTCCTACTCTTTCACATTATAAATGTGCCAAGGTTTCGATTAAATCCGGAAAACATGTTTTTATAGAAAAACCGATTTCAAATACGGTTGAAGAAGCCGAAGAAATCATAGCGCTTGCCAAAGAATTTAATGTTCTAGGTCAGGTTGGACATGTAGAGCGCTTCAATCCCGCGTTTAAAGCTGTAAAACATATGATTTCGAGTCCAATGTTTATTGAGACGCATAGATTGGCTGAATTTAACCCGCGTGGCACTGACGTTCCCGTAGTTCTTGATTTGATGATTCACGATATTGATGCAATTTTAAGTGTGGTGGGTTCAAAAGTCAGTAATATTCACGCAAGTGGTGTTTCTGTAATTTCGGATACGCCGGATATTGCGAATGCGAGAATTGAATTCGAAAACGGATGTGTTGCCAATTTGACGGCAAGCAGGATTTCACTGAAGAACATGCGGAAGTCGCGGTTCTTTCAGCGTGATGCTTATATTTCAGTTGATTTTCTTGAGAAAAAATGTGAGGTCGTGAAGATGAAGGACGCACCGGAAAATCCGGGTGATTTTGACATGATCCTCGAAAATGCCGAAGGCCTCAAAAAGCAGATCTATTTTGAAAATCCGGATGTTGAGCAAAACAACGCGATCTTGGATGAACTTGAGACTTTTGCAGACGCCATTACCAATAAAACTACACCAATTGTAACACTTGAACAGGGAACTGAAGCCCTTCGTGTTGCACATAAGATAATAGAATGTTTCACCAACAACAAGAAATGAAAACAATTGCAGTCATAGGCGCCGGAACGATGGGTAACGGAATCGCCCACACTTTTGCTCAAAACGGTTTTACAGTAAAATTGATCGATGTATCTGAACATGCTTTAGAAAAAGGAATGGCGACGATCGCATCCAACCTTGACCGGATGGTTTCGAAAGGAACTATTTCAGATGACGAACGTCAGGCTACAATCAGCAATATTATTACATACAGCGACATGACCGACGGTGTTATCGGCGCCGACCTTGTAGTTGAAGCTGCAACTGAGAACGTAGATCTTAAACTAAAGATATTTAAACAGTTAGGTGAGTCGTGTTCGCACTCAACTGTCTTGGCTACAAATACTTCATCGATTTCAATCACGCAAATCGCAGCTGTTGTTCCGCATCCTGAACGTGTTATCGGAATGCATTTTATGAACCCGGTTCCGATCATGAAGCTGGTGGAAATAATTCGAGGGTATAACACTTCGGATGATGTGACACAGTCGATTATGGCTTTATCAGAGAAACTTCAAAAAGTTCCTGTTGAAGTCAACGATTACCCTGGATTTGTTGCCAACAGAATATTAATGCCCATGATTAATGAGTCAATTGAAACATTATATAACAAAGTTGCAGGTGTCTACGAAATTGACACGGTTATGAAACTTGGAATGGCGCATCCAATGGGACCATTGCAGCTTGCCGATTTTATCGGCCTTGACGTTTGCCTTGCGATACTAAATGTGATGTACGACGGTTTTAAAAACCCCAAATATGCTCCGTGTCCGCTTCTTGTGAATATGGTTCGCGCCGGAAAGCTGGGCGTCAAATCGGGTGAAGGTTTTTACGATTATTCAAGCAGCAAAAAAGCTGAAAAAGTTGCAAGGCAATTCGATTCGGCACGCGCTATTACTTCACTCTAACAACCTCCGCCTTTACAATGGCCAATATTTTTCCGTTTAAAGCAGTCCGCCCCCGAAACGGTGATACCGATTGTTTTGAATTGCTTTTTAAAGAAGAATACATCGCAGCCGGCTCGTCACCTGAAATCATTGATGCTCCCGTGAGTAAAACTTCGAGCCGTCCAAAAAAGTCCGGCATTCAGCACGGGAAAACTTTTGGTCATTTGTACACTAAATATTGCTTGTTTAAGGATCAGGAAACGCTTATTCCAGACGCAAAACCTTCAGTTTATATTCATAGGATCACCAAGAAAAAAATCACATTTACAGGTATCATTATAGCTACCAGTATTGACGACTATAATTCGAATGTGATTAAAAAACACGAGGATACAATTCTTCCGCGTGTTGAATTTTTTAAAAAATATCTGGCTCAGGCGCGATTTAATACGGAACCCGTTTTACTTACTTATCCTGACGATCACCAAAGTAACAAATGGATTTCAACAAAAACATCTACTGCTCCGGATTATCAATTTGACACTGTGGGTCACGACAATCACGAATTATGGAAAGTTGATGATCCTGCACAAATAATTGAACTGCAGAAAATTTTTTCGAAGATTCCAAACCTTTACATTGCTGATGGCCATCATCGATGCGCATCATTTTCATTACTTTCGAAGGAAGAGGACAAAGAAAATGCAAATTATTTCATGAGTTTCGTCATCCCCGAAAGCCAGCTAAATATCTACGGATTTGACTGGATGATCAAGGGATTGAACGACCATTCAGTGTCAGAATACCTGCAATTAGTGGAAAACGGTTTTGATATCGAGAAGCTTAACGTATTAAAACGTCCCACACAGGAAGGCAAAATTGTGATGTATTTAGCCGGAACCGCTTATCTGCTGACTTTAAAGCAGAAGCATCAGGAAAAACTTCTGGATGTACAGGTGCTTCTATCTTATATCTTGGAACCTGTACTAGGCATTTATGACATTCGGAATGATAGGCGTATTTCATATTTTCCGGGAAAAGGCAAAGCAAAGAAAACCCAAACACTGGTGGACAATCAAGTTCACGATGTTGCGTTCTTCCTCTGCCCACCAAAGTTTTCGCAGATCAAAAAAGTTGCTGATGAAGGCCTCACAATGCCTCCGAAGAGTACTTACATCGAACCGAAATTTAGAAATGCACTGCTTGTTTATGAGCTCTAGCCTGCTCTTTTAATCAAAATCGCCGTAACTTTGCGTTATGTCGGTAGCAGAGAACATTCAGAGAATCAAAGGTGAACTTCCTTCACATGTCGAATTAGTTGCAGTTTCGAAGACGAGACCTGTTGCCAATTTAATGGAAGCTTATGATGCCGGCCAGAGGATCTTTGGCGAGAACAAAATTCTTGAAATGACCGAAAAACAACAGCAGATGCCGAAAGATGTCAGCTGGCATATGATAGGTCATGTTCAGACGAACAAGGTCAAAACCATGGCTCCGTATGTCGATCTTGTACATGGTGTCGACACTTTTAAAGTGTTGGCGGAAATCAACAAGCAAGCGTTAAAAAACAACCGACTCATCAATTGCCTGCTGCAGGTTCACGTTGCTACTGAAGAAACAAAGTTTGGATTTAACGCAAATGAACTCGAAGACCTCCTTGAATCAGAGGAATATATAGCATTAACAAATATTAAAGTCAAAGGTTTAATGGGGATGGCTACATTTACTGAAGATGAAGACATTATACGTCAGGAGTTTTCATTTTTGAAGAACCTTTACGACCATTACTCGGAACGTCACGACTTTACGATCCTGTCAATGGGAATGAGCAGCGACTACAAAATTGCAATTGAATGCGGAAGCAACATGGTCCGCATCGGAAGCAGCATATTTGGAGAAAGAAATTATTAATAAATCCGATTTTATCGGAACAGAATATCAGGTTTGTACGCAATATTAGATATAGAAACTACTGGTGGTCAGTTTAATGAAGAAGGAATCACAGAAATTGCCATCTACAAATTTGACGGCCACGAAATTGTAGACCAGTTTATAAGTCTTGTCAATCCTGAGATACCAATTCAACC
>DASWND010000155.1:0-18623 GCA_036399435.1 Flavobacterium sp. | reverse complement strand
GACGTCATAACTACAGATTTGGATGGTGATGGCGATCAGGATGTGGTTTACATGTTTAATAACTGGCCTACAAACCAAATTCTTTGGCAGCGAAATGAAGATGGCTTAGGTGCTTTTGGCGCAGCCATAGTTATAAATTCGAACGTTGATTCGAACGGTGCGTCTACTCTTTCTGCCGGAGATATTGATAATGACGCTGACATCGACATTTTTGTTGGTGAATCTACGAAAACAACATGGCTGGAAAACCTCTATGGTCAGGCGAATTTTGAGCCACCTAAAATTATTGCAGATGATATTTCAACGCCATCCAGTTCTCAGTTACTCGATTACGACGAAGATGGAGATCTTGATCTATTAATAGCTTCAAGAGGAAGTAACAAAGTAATTTGGTACAAGAACGAGGGAATCACAAAAAATACGATTAAAGGTGGGGTGCGTCTTGATATTGAAGGTAATGGTTGTGAAGCCGGTGATACGTTACTGCCCAACATTTTAGTTTCGACCACCAACGGTTCAACTACGCAGGCTACGCTGACATTCCAAAACGAATTTGCTGGACAATATCGCTTGTACACAAATCCGGGAGAATATGAAACATCTGTCATCGCTGAACTTCCTGCTTATTTTATGCTGACGCCACTCTCGCACGCTACTACTTTTACGGGTGTCGGAAATATCGATACTGCCGACTTCTGCATTGAGCCAATCGGACAATATAATGATCTAATTGTCGCGTTATATCCACTTGATGATGCAAGACCAGGTTTTGACGCCTCTTATCAGTTGGTGTACAGAAATATTGGAACAACAACTTTAACCGGACAGGTGGCACTTCAGTATGACAACACCAAGATGCAGTTTCTGAATGCTGCAACAACTCCAACCTCGCAGACAATAAATACACTATATTTTGGCTTTGCCGATTTTGCTCCGTTCGAAAGCCGCACGGTCATCATCAACTTTAATGTGCTTGCTCCTCCAACAACGAACATAGGTGATAATTTATCTTTTAACACGACTATAGAATCCGCGGTGGCTGATTATACGCCGGATGATAATACTCTTATCCTGAACCAAACTGTTATAGGTTCTTATGATCCGAATGATATCACGTGTTTGGAAGGCTCACAGGTTTTAATTGCAGATGCCGACAAATACCTGCACTATGTGATCCGTTTCCAGAACACTGGAACTGCGAGTGCGATCAACGTCAAAGTGCAGCACCAACTTGATCAAAAACTGGATTGGACAACTTTTCAATTGATGGGTATGAGCCATAACGGAAGGACAACAATTACCGACGGAAGTATGGTAGAATTTATGTTCAATAATATTCACCTGCCCGACAGTACTTCTAACGAAGCAGGTTCCCATGGCTATATCACTTTTGCCATAAAGCCGAAGAATAATACCTTGTCTGTGGGTGATGTCGTTAATGCGACAGCAGGTATCTATTTTGACTTCAACCCGCCTGTCATCACTAACACGGCTGCTACGGAATATGTTGAATTTTTGGGTATCGATTCGTTTAACACTGATACAATTGTTATATATCCTAATCCGGCGACGGAGCAGATTTCAATTTCAGGTGTTGGCGAGATATTACAGATTGAAATATTTAATATTTTAGGCAGTAAGGTTTTTGACGCCAAAGACACAAACAAAGTCGACATATCTAGTCTTGATTCCGGAGTGTATTTGATTTCAATACAAACTGAATCCGGAAGTGGATTTAAAAAGTTTATAAAAGAATAATTAGCAACTACGTTGTAGTTAATCTTTCGAATTTTTGAATTGAAGTTCTTGTATCACGTGATGCAGGAACTCCTTTTTGTTTTTAGGCACCACTGAGTCTGCTTCCGCGAGAATAAATAAAGCGCTAATACATCGCCGCTGATTTTTACATGTATATTTTTTCTGCAAAGTCGACCGTCCAAAAAGTCATTAATGTGGTAATAATGCAACATCGATTTATAATGTTGTAAGAAAATCCTCTGTCTTCAGAGTAGCTTTATGCACTGTCGATATTCTTCCAATTAAGCAATATCAAGACCGACAACTAAAGCAACTTTAATGAAAGAGAACAACAACCCAAAACCAAATCTTCAGGATGAAAAACAGCGCGATCTGCTGATCAACAAGTCCGTAGGAACTAACAAATTTTTGACCACCAATCAGGGTGTTCGAATCAATGATGACAACAACACTTTAAAGGCAGGCGAGCGCGGCCCTTCGCTGTTGGAGGACTTTATCTTTCGCGAAAAGATGACTCACTTCGATCATGAGCGCATTCCTGAACGAATTGTACATGCTCGAGGTTCAGGAGCGCATGGCTTTTTTGAAGTAACTAATCCGATCCCGCAATTTACCAAAGCAGGCTTCCTTCAGGAGAAAGGCATGCGGACACCAGTGTTTGCAAGGTTTTCAACAGTTGCAGGTTCACGCGGATCAACTGATCTCGCACGTGATGCACGTGGTTTTTCCGTCAAATTTTATACACAGGAAGGCATCTATGATCTGGTTGCCAACAATATTCCTGTATTCTTCATTCAGGATGCAATGAAGTTTCCTGATCTGGTACACGCCGTAAAACCGGAACCACATAATGAGATTCCTGAAGCTTCATCGGCACATGATACTTTTTGGGATTTCATTTCACTGATGCCTGAGTCAATGCACATGGTCATGTGGCTTATGTCCGACCGTGCAATTCCACGCAGCTACCGAATGATGGAAGGATTTGGCGTTCACACCTTCCGGTTCATAAATGAAAACAACGAATCACACTTCGTAAAGTTCCATTGGAAACCAAAACTCGGAACGCACGCCGTTGTTTGGGATGAAGCTCAAAAGATTTCAGGAAAGAATCCTGACTTTCACAGACAGGACCTGTGGGATGCCATCGAGGAAGGACACTTTCCTGAATGGGAATTCGGTGTTCAGATTATCCCTGAAGCAGATGAGTTCAAATATGATTTTGACTTGCTCGATCCGACAAAAATTATCCCTGAAGATCTTGTCCCGGTTCAGATTATTGGGCGAATGGTGCTCAACAAAAATCCGGACAATTTCTTTGCAGAAACAGAACAAGTAGCTTTTCATCCCGGGCATGTTGTTCCGGGAATAGATTTCTCGAATGATCCACTGCTGCAAGGAAGGCTGTTTTCCTACACAGATACGCAATTAATTAGACTTGGCGGACCTAACTTCCATGAAATTCCGATTAACAGAACTGTTGCCCCTATGCACAACAACCAGCGAAACGGTCTTCACCGACATGAAGTCAACGTTGGACGTGTCGCCTATTCTCCCAACTCGCTTGCCGGCGGCTGCCCATTTCAGGCATCAATGGCCCAAGGTGGATTTGTAAGCCACAATGAACGTGTTGACGCGCATAAAGTACGTGCAAGAAGCGAAAGTTTTTCGGATCATTTTAGTCAGTCTAAATTATTTTTAGATAGCCAGACAGATGTCGAAAGAAAACATATTATTAAAGCACTTCGATTTGAGCTTGGGAAAGTCGATACCACTGAAATCAGGCTTCGTATGCTGGGATTATTATCTCAGGTAGATTCAGCCCTTGCAGAAGATGTAGCAAAAGGACTCGGAATGAAAGTTCCTGCCACACCAATGGAACCAATGAATCATGGCGTTCCTCCAAATGAATTTGCTGCAAACCAGCAGCCGAGGCCACTGCACCAGTCAGAGGTTAAAACATCTCAGCCACTGAGCATGATTAACAATCCGACCAACTCACCTACTATCGCAACAAGACGTGTCGCATTTGTGTGTGCCGATGGTGTTGCTGAAGATTCAGTTATGAACCTCAAGGAAGCGCTGAAAAAACAAGATGCATGTGCATTTATTGTTGCGCCGCATCTGGGCTTTGTTTCAACAGATAAAGGCGGAGAAATTCCAATTGACTTCAGCTACTTTACCGCATCTTCGGTATTGTTTGATGCAATATTTATCATGGCTGGCGATTCAGATGATCTTGGTAACAATGCTGATCTGATGGATTTCATCAGTGATGCATATCGTCATTGTAAGGTTATTGGTGCTGATGCACTTGGAAAAAAATTCCTTGAATCAACGCAATTTGCTGCGAAAATCGCAAACAATGAAGACCTCGGGCTATTGGTAAGAGATAATCCAGTTGATACCGATTTCGCATCAGATTTTATCACTGCGATGACACAACACCGATTCTGGGCACGCGAAGACAAACTTTAAAAAAAAATAAATGAAAAAAGATAACACGCCCGCCGAAGGCAACAAATCGGCAGCAGTAACAAGCGAAATGGTTAAGCCCGCATCTGATGCAGCAAATGATTTAAACGGATTGTTTGTCGATTCCTTAAAAGACATCTATTGGGCTGAAAATGCATTGTTAAAAGCTTTACCAAAAATGATTGCGAATACGACAGCACCAACATTAGCATCAGCTATCAAAGATCATTTGATGGTGACCAAGATCCAGATTACACGTCTTGAAAAGATTTTTTCTCTGATCGGTGAAAAAGCTGAAGGCAAAAAATGTGAAGCTATGGCAGGCCTTATCAAGGAAGGCGATGAGATCCTTCTTGAGACTATGCCGGGTTCTGTGCGTGATGCGGGAATTATTGCTGCTTCACAGAAGATAGAACATTACGAAATTGCAACTTATGGAACGCTGTGTGCATTTGCAAAAGCATTGGGCGAAAACGAAGCTGCAATGCTTCTCACCCAAACACTTGCTGAAGAAAAGGAAGCTGATATGCTTTTAAGTGATGTGGCGCTGAACGCGATTAACATTACAGCATCGGGTAACGAGACTGCAGCTAAAGAAGCTAATCGCGGGAAGTTAAAGATGGAAAGGTAGCTTGAGATTTAATGAACTATATAACGCTTCATCTCAAGAAGTAAAAAGGCTGTTTAAACGACAGCCTTTTTTTATTGTTTAAGATTACGCCTTCAGTAAAAGAACAGATTTGAAACGATACACTATATTAGCTAAGTTTTCGAAGAGCCCGCCAAAATGAAACACACTTCTAACCTTAAATTATGCCAGAACAAAACGAAGCCAAACTAAGAAAGATCATCAGGAATTTAATCATTCTTTTCATTATCTGCCTTGTCATAAGTGGCGTAACGGCTTTTCCGATTGAAACCGAATTGGCAATCCTCGACACAAACAGAACGATATTACCGACAAGCCTGCAGGACTGGATTCACCAGGTTTATCTGGCTGTAAAAAGCACCAACGACAATTATCCATATCTAAGCTACGGCACTGATTGGCTCGCATTCGCACATATTGTTATTGCTGTGGCATTCATTGGGCCTTTACGAGATCCTGTAAGAAATATTTGGGTAATTCAATTCGGAATGATATCGAGCATCATGGTTTTCCCGCTGGCATTTATTGCAGGTCCTTTAAGAGGGATCCCATTTTATTGGCAGCTTATCGATTGTTCGTTTGGCGTCTTTGGCTTCTTGCTATTATACCTATGTTATACAAAGATTTTAAAACTTGAGAAAATTCAAAATAGTACGAGTATACGAAAAGAGAGCTATGCAAATACCGTTTTTTAATTGGCCTCAATATTCGGCTTACCATTCAATCTTTTTGGGCGAATATTTTAATTACATTTACTCAAAACCAATCAAATAAAATATAAGTTCTAATGAAACAGCTAATTACCCTAATTTTTATTGCGCTATCGGCCACAATGAACGCGCAGGATTTTCAGGAATATTTAAAGGAAACTGATGCCTTAATCAAAAACGGCAAATACCAGGAGGCGCTGGAACGTCATATATGGTTTCATGATCATGCCCTTGACAAGGACAATTCAATGCAGGGAGTACGCCTTTCATTTGCACTTGGCGACTGGAAAGAACTTGCTGATCTATATCCGCCTGCATTAAAAGCACTGACAGATATACGCGATAAAAAAACTGCAGAAATCTTAAATACAGGAGGAACAAAAGAATTATTTGCCGATGTCAACGGAATCAACAAGACCTTAGGCGAAGGCGGAAAGACTGCAACCTTGTTTGAATACACTTTTCTAAATAAACCGCAATTGGCCAAAATGTACTGGTACTACGTCAAAGACGAACTATTTGCGTTGAAAAGATATGACTTGATCGGAAAGTTTATCGGAAATCCGATGACAGAATATTCCGTATTGGAAGAACACTATAACAGAGATATTGAATTGTCCAAGACGATTAAAATCAATGGAGCAATGTTAAAATCATATTCCGAAAATACTTTTGTGGAAAAAAGTATCCAACTTATTCACTTCGCTATTGCGTCCAACGACTTAAAAACTGCTAAAGAAATTCAAAAAGCGGCACTAAAAGTAGTGAACGATTATCGTCTTCGTGATGCCATTGCGGGTTAAAATTCTTCATCACGCAGTCAGATTGGAAAACTCGAAATTAATTATAGGTTAAGCGGACACTGTTTTACATTTGGGCGTGCCACCGGCTCCGTTGTACTGCGCCGCTGTCAGGCTGTCCGCAGTGCGCGGCACTTTGCTGCCATCCTTCACGCGGGCATAGTCGGTCAAATTGACTTGCGGAAATTTGAAAGATCCTTACCAAACCACATTCAAATAAGGAAACCTAGCCTCATGATAAAGTACATCACAACGATACTTAGTTTGCTACATGTTCTATTATTCAGCTGCGCCAATAAAGAAAGCCGGCATGACGACAAGCGCTTCGTAACGTACTTTGTTAACCCACAAGAAAAGAATGTAAAGCTGTATTATAAAGATGAAAACGGTGCAAACTTCCAAAGCCTCGGAAATCTAAAGTTCTGGCTGGAAGATCAGAAGACGCCGCTAATTTTTGCGATGAACGGAGGAATGTATAAAAAGGATGGTTCTCCACAAGGCCTGTATATTGAAAACCACAAAATGTTATCTCCCTTAATTATCGGAAGTGGCGGCGGAAATTTTTACTTAAAGCCCAACGGTGTTTTTTACATTACAAGTGCAAACATAGCCGGCATCTCTCCTACTGATGCTATTGAAATTAGACCCGAAATCAAATTTGCAACGCAATCTGGCCCGATGTTACTTGTTGACGGTGATATCCATCCTGCTTTTCAAAAAAATTCTACCAATTTAAACATCCGCAACGGAGTCGGAATCCTGCCCGACAATACGATTGTCTTCGCCATGTCAAAAAAAGAAATTAATTTTTACGATTTTGCCTGTTACTTTAAATCACTTGGTTGCACTAATGCATTATACCTTGATGGCCTGGTGTCAAGAACCTTCTTACCATCTGAAGGCTGGAAGCAGCTCGATGGGAATTTTGGAGTTATCATTGGCGTTACATCCTTAAAATAGTTGATGGAGAGATCCAAAGTCTTTGCAACCAATACAATTAACAACGTATAATCATGAATAAATTATTAATTTTTTCCATCTTCATACTCGGAATATTTCAGCAATCAGATACATCAAAATCATCTACAACGATGGAAAATCCAACAACTTTTATCATTGTAAGGCACGCCGAAAAGCAGAACGCGGAACCCGACACTCAACTGAGCAGTGATGGACTTCAAAGAGCATCAGACCTTTTGCATGTACTGGAGAACGTTGAACCGAGTGCTATTTACTCTACGTTATATCAAAGAACAAAACAAACCGTAGAGCAAGTCGCTAAATCACGTGGTATTGCTATTACTGAATATTCAACTCGTACACCATATTCCGAATTCATAGCGGAAGTCATGTCTAAGAACCGGGGCAAAACGGTCTTGATCGTCGGGCATTCCAATACTGTTCCGGAACTAATTAAAGCCTTAAGCAATGATTCAACAATACCGCTAATACAAGAGCATCAGTTCGATAATATGTTCATAGTGAACCACCTCGATGCAAATAATTCTACTGTACTACAACTTAAGTATGGTAAGAAAACACAATAATATCCTGCGTCCGCTGATATAATTTAACAATTTGAACTCAATATTTGATGTTATTGTACATAAATTTGTACAAGTGTAGACATCACTATGACTAATTACAGCAGCCAACATTGGCTAATTACAATTGCTGCTTTTCTGCAAACCGTAATTTTGTTCTTCCATATATTCTAACTTATAGAGACGACTCAGCTCGCGGACTGCAGCCTTTTTTTCGGTATATTCCCTGTACTTTTGACAGCTGAAAACAGACCAGTGATAACAGTAAAGGATAAAGATTTTGTGCAAATCGCACGTGAAACTTGTGTAATCACCTCTATCTACGAAGACGGTAAATTGAGAACAGCCGGTCAATTAATTAAATATTCGAAACCGCCTCATCATCACCAATAAGTTGAAACCGGTTTCTCTCACGAGAAAATGTTCCTACATGAATTAATGCCATTGAAGCCACCAGAGCTAAAGCATAAAAAAACAACCCAACGAAGAAAAAAGCCGGCGAATCGCCAGACCTAACCGGATTATTATAAATAATATAGACTATTGTGAGAGGCAGAGACACAAGTGCACCAAGAAAACCGAATACTAAATAGAAGAGTCTCTTATTAATGATCAGAGGCAAGCTTAATATGCCAAGAATAATCGCATCGCGCGTCATAAACTTTTGATTGTACACACTATCAGCAAGACTTAGTACAGCAATTAAAATAAAATAAGAGGAAGCTAAGTACTTCGTTGCATTAATATTCAACCTGATTTTGCTTATTGCCTGTACTTTCATATTAACTATTTTTAATTTCACATCGGTTTTTAATCACATCTAATAGCCTGTCCTGAAAATCCCTAAGCATGATATCTGCCCAAAATTTTCCATAGAAGTTAATTTTGGACTTCAGCTGATATCTCGTCGTAAGATAAAGAATGGTACTCCCCGATTCAGTTTCTCTTAGCTCATAACAAGCATCAACAAACTTAAAGTAATTGCCTTTCAGCACATGCTGCTCAAAAACTTCATCTCCGACAGAAGAATTATCCACTGTAATATCAAACGCAACTTTTTCATTTTCATGATAAAGAACAATGTTTTCTATAAACCTGAGTCCATTTTCGAAGTTACCGATCCTTTGCCCTCCAACTTTCTTACTGTTCACCTGCGCACTGATTGGCCTTGGTATTCCCATCATATTAAAAATACCGCGATCATATTCGCTTGAATGAATGGTTTTAACCTCTATAATATTATCCCAGATTTCGGATGGCTGAGCACTTATTAAAATTTCGCTTGGGACTGCATAAATATCACACGGACTATCCACTACTTGCTCAATAGGACTGATCAAAAACGGAATTATTAAAATAGAATACAATTTATGCTTTCCCTTTCCCTTGTTGATCAAATACAGTACATAAAGAAGAGCGCCAATGGTGCCCAGAATAAAAAATGGCGCGGCCAGAATCAAAATACATAGGAAATCTTCTACTCCACAGAAATAAAGTGTTGTAAAAAAACAACCAAGTGTCAGCCACGGAATAAAAATAAATGCTTTGTACGTCCGGAGTCTCTCCTTATTTATAAACATCAACGGAATAACTCCGATAATAGCCGGAACAAAAAAGAAAAAACTTATCGATGCGAGGCTTTCTTCCTGTTCAAAAAACAATCGTGCAACAACGGCGCATATAACTCCAATCGCTATCCCGATACCAGCCAATAAATATTTTTCTTTGATCTTTTTCATTGCATCTAACATGGCGAAAATGTAATTATATTTTCGCAATAAGCCATCAGGCAACGCAAATTCTTGAAAAGTTTCTGGGCGTGCCACCGGCTCCGTTGCACTGCGCCGCTGTCATGCTGTACGCAGTGCGCGGCACTTTGCTGCCATCCTTCACGCGCGCGCCGTAACAATCATCAACATTGGAAGAATGCAATAAATGCTGTCGTATAGTAATAGCTTCCGATAACCTTACTGCGCGAGAAGGATGGCAGCGGTTAGCCCACAGCAAGGAGGAACGACGCCGCGAGGACTAAAAGCGGACAGCCTGACCCTTGTGGTCTCGCCCACCCGAGGCAAAGCCGAACGGAGCGAAGCTAAAAAAAATTATAGAAACTGAAATAATAAACCAAACCACCTGAATAATCAGCGCTCCATTATTAACCAAAAACAACATCTATATTTGACAACGATAACACAAATTACCTGTTTTGAAAATCAAATCAAATACTTTCATCTGCTTCTTTTTATTGCTATGTTGCAGCATGGCATCAGCACAAACAAAAGCAGATAGCCTTAGACGCATGCTTCGTGTCGTAAAAATTGATACGGCGAAAGTCAACTTATATAATAAAATTGCTGATCAATACATCCAGTCAAATCCTGATTCCACAACTTTTTATGCTCAAAAGGCCACGCAATTAGCACAATCAATCCAGTATCAATTTGGGATCGCTCATGCTGAAATTAACCGCGGCAACGTAAACATCATTTTAGGAAATTATGCCGATGCCTTAGTGCATTTCAAAAAAGCACAATCAACTTTCGAATCATTGCTTGAGGAAAACGCGGACGATCAGCAAATCCAAAACGGGCTGGCGCGCAGTTATGCCAGTGCAGGCGTCGTTTATTCGGAACTCAGCAATTACTACATGGCGCTGGAAAATTATCAGAAAGCACTGAAATTGTATGAAGAAAATCAGCAGAAAGTTAACATCGCCAAAGCGTTAAACAACATTGGAATTGTTTACAAAGCGCAGCAAAACAACGCCAAAGCACTTGATTACTTTAAAAAGGCATTTAAAATCCAGGAGGAAATTGGCGAACAAAACGCTGCCGTTTCATTAACAAACATTGGTGTTATTTATTTCGAAGCGTCAAATTATCCCATGGCGCTTCGATATTATAACATGGCTGAAGAACGATTTTCAACAATGGATAACAAGCGTGGTTATGCGCTGCTGAATAATTATTTCGGTGACTATTACCGCGATAAAAAAGACTTTTTGAAAGCACAGTCGTATTACCAGAAATCACTGGCTTTATGTGAAGAACTTCAGAATAAATTTGGGGCTTCGCTCGCACTTTATAATATCGGAAAGCTATTGGTTGAGCAAAAAAACTACGCCGCCGCTATGCCGGCAGCACTTCAGTCCCTCGAATATGCAAAGGCAATTGGGGTGCTTGACCAGACATATCACTCGGAAAAGCTGGTCAGCGAACTTTATGACATTCAAGGAAATCCTGCCGCTTCGCTGATTCATTATAAAAATTACGTTGCAGCTCGTGACAGCATTACAAATCAGGAAAACACGAAGAAGTTTGCGATTGCAGAAATGAACTATGAGTACAAACGAAAAGAAGCATTAGTGGCTGCTGAACATAAAAGACAAACGCAGGCTGCTATATTCGGAATTGTTGGCGCATTGCTACTTATTGCATTAGTGCTGGTGATTTACAACAGGATGCAGGTCAAGCGCAGGCTGACACTTCAAAAGGAAGTAGCCGAATATGAGCAAAAAGCACTACACTTACAGATGAATCCGCATTTTGTGTTCAATTGCCTGAGTTCTATATCGAGTTTTATCGTGCAAAACGGCACCGATTCGGCTTTGAAATATTTGTCAAAATTTTCCAAACTGATGCGATTGACATTAGAATATTCAAAAGGTTCGCTGATACCGATTGACAAGGAAATTGAAAGCCTGCAGAATTACCTTGAGCTCGAACAGCTTCGGTTTCATAAAAAATTTAATTTTACGATCACTTCAACTGATAAGGTCGAATTCAACATGGGATTGCCGCCGCTTCTAATTCAGCCTTTTGTTGAAAACGCAATCCTGCATGGTGTTGTACCTAAGGAATCTGATGGTAATATTACTATCGAATTTGATGTTGGTGGCGCACAGCTGATCTGCACCATCACCGATGATGGAATTGGTTTGGAGGAGTCGCTTCAGTTAAAGGAAAATTCGGTGATCGCACATAAGTCGATGGCACTTGAAATTACGAAAAAAAGGCTTGAAATAATGGAATCGACCACGCTCAAATCGGCACAAATTGACATTATACAACTACCAAATAAGAATGGAACACGGGTAACGCTTCGGCTTCCAATACAATACATCCAATAATATGATAACAGCACTACTCATTGATGACGACAAGCATCTGCGAAAAGGATTAAAAGCACTTTTAGACAGATACACGAATGACATCGCCATTATCGGAGAAGCCGAAAGCGTGAAAACCGGGATAGCAGCAATTGAAAAACTTAAGCCTCAGGTAATTTTTCTCGACATCCACCTCACAGACGGAACCGGCTTTGACATATTGGAACGGCTTGCGAACGCGAATGGTAAGATCAACGCGCATATCGTTTTTATCACGGCACATGAAAAATATGCAGTGAAAGCATTCAAGTTCAGCGCGCTTGATTTCATATTAAAACCCGTCGATCCCGAAGAACTGCAGAACACTATTGCTAAAATTAAAGATGCAGTTGGAAAAACAAACTCGTTCGATCATATCGATCTTCTGCTTGAAAACATCCGAAAGAAGGTTGACAATTATAAGCGGATAGCATTGTCGACCAGTGATGGCATTCATTTATTTGACGTTGCTGATATTATCCGGTGCGAGGCGAAAGTAAATTATACCCAGTTCTTCATCAAAAACCACAAACCGGTGCTGATCGCCAAAACGTTGAAGGAATATGAAGAATTGTTGAGTGAACATGGATTTGAACGTATTCACCAGTCGCATCTCATCAACCTGTCATATCTGAAATCATATATCAAAACTGATGGTGGATATGTAATCATGGCAGACAATACAAACATTCCGCTGGCACAAAGCAAAAAAGATAAATTACAAGATCTGATCAAAGCACTTTAAAATATAGAAACCATGAACCAATCACTACATAACAAATCCAACAACATGAAGACCATATTTATGTTTTTACTGCTGTTTGCCGGGATGGCAAATGCGCAAATTGTCAGTATTCCGGATGCGGCCTTCAAGGCGAAGCTGTTGCAGGCTGATACATCAAATGCGATTGCACAGGATATCGATGGCGCCAATATGAAAATAGATGCCAACAGTGACGGGCAGATCCAGGAGACCGAAGCCGCCTCAGTGCGTACGCTTAATGTTTCCGCCAGTCCGATTTCAAGTTTAGTTGGAATTACGAGTTTCGTCAATCTTTATGGTTTAGTGTGCAATAATACAATGCTCCAAAGCCTTGATGTGAGCAGTATGTCTAATCTGGCAAGTCTGAACTGTTCTCAAAACATCTTAACGGAACTCAATGTGAGCGGAATGCCGAACCTTTTTCATTTGTATTGCGGAGAAAACCAATTGACAGATCTTGATTTAAGCGGGAATTCAAGTCTGACTATTCTTTATTGTTCAGATAACCAAATCTCCGGACTTGACTTATCCAGCTCACCTAATTTGATCCAGTTACATTGCAGTGGAAATCCTTTAGGAAGCCTTAACCTAGACGGACATCCTGTTCTTACGACAGTTATTTGCGAAAATTCCAATCTCTCAAGTCTGTCATTAACGGGCCTTTCAAATCTGAACTACTTGGTCTGCAACGATAATAATCTTACTAATCTTAACTTAACAGGTTTAACAAACCTCACGCAGTTACATTGCGAACATAATTTGTTGACAAGTCTGGATGTCACAACCTTAACCAGCTTGAATTCCCTGAATTGCTTTTATAATCTCATCACCAATCTGAATGTAAGCAACTTGACAAATCTGCAAAATTTGCATTGTGGTGAAAATAGTATTACTACTTTAAATCTTAATGGATTATCAAATTTACAGAATTTGGAATGTGATTATTTGCCAAATAACCTTGTTATCAATGGTCAAGGTTTAGGTGGTTTAAACTCTTTTTCATACACCGGAACAAATACGGTATTAACCTTAAATGGATTTCCAGCGATTTATGTAATGAACCTGTCATTATCGCAGCCAACAGTAACGCTAAACATCTCGGGATTCTCCGAAACTTCCATGATTAACCTGTTCGGCAGCCCAACCACGAATTTAACTGTAAATGCTTCTGGAAATACAAATGCTAAGACGTTCAACTGCTCATCAAATCAGCTGACAAGCTTAACGATTAATGGTTGGAGTAATCTTGAATCGTTGAATTGCAGCTATAATAACCTGACTGTTCTGAATTTGAGTAATTTAAGCAACCTCACCTATCTTGATTTAGGACGAAATAAAATTAGCAGTTTAACTATTACTGATGTCCCTAATTTAAAGCATCTGGATGTGAATAATAACAAACTTACTTCTCTGGATGTTGGCGGCTTAACAAGCCTCGAGTATTTAAATTGCTCTAATGAATCCTGGTTTGATATTATCGGAAACCAGATTACGACTTTAGATATTGCCGACCTGACAAACCTGAAATATCTTGACTGTTCAAATTACAATTTTGAAGGCATATTAGGAGCTTTGGGTAACGAGATCACCTTTTTGCCGCTGGACAATCTTCTTAACCTTGAAGTATTAAAGTGTGAGAAGAATAATATTCCGTCACTCGCCATTAGTGCATTGACCCAGCTAACGACGTTAAATTGCTCACACAATCTACTGACCGATTTGAACCTCCAGGGATTATCCAGCCTTACATATTTAAATTATTCAGCCAATGAGCTTGCAAATTTAAACATGTCAGGCCTGAACAATATTACACAGTTATTGTGTTATGACAACAATATTGAGACTTTGACTCTCAGCAATATGCCAAACCTTAACCTAATATCCTGTGGTAATAATCAACTTACAACTTTAGATCTAAATAACATTCCACTACTGAACACTTTGATGTGTCAGAATAATATGATTACCAGCCTTGATTTTAGCTCAGTTCCAAACCTGACTCATCTAGCCCTTGATAATAATGCCCTGACAACACTTAATGTAAACAATCTGGCTCAATTAAATTTGTTAAGCTGCTCTTCCAATCAACTAACCTCTATTGATGTCGGTTCATTATCAACTCTTGCACACTTAACATGTGGGTTCAATCAACTCACCACTATTGATGTGTTTGGTTTAACCAACCTCTATTACTTTTATTGCGATGGTAATCAGCTGACAGATCTTCAGCTCAACAACAACGTTAACCTTGTTAATCTTGGATGCGGGAGCAATATGCTAACAGAGCTCGACCTTAGCGCGCTCACAAATTTATCTTCAGTAGCATGCGGCGGCAACCTTCTCACAACTTTGGATGTCAGCATGCTTGATAAACTTCAAGCTTTGTATTGCGAGCTTAATCAGCTGACTTCGTTAGATGTTTCTGCGAGCCCACACCTTTATGACCTTGGCTGTAACAGTAATCAACTTACACAGCTTTTCATCAAAAATGGAAAGAACGAAGGATATCTTGAATTTTCAGGCAATCCGGCACTCGAATACATTTGTGCTGATGAAGGTCAGCTTGAGAGCATCCAGTCTAAACTGAATGCATTGGGGATGACATCAACGGTATCAAACTCTTATTGCACCTTTTCGCCGGGTGGTCCTCATAATACAGTAATCGGAACCACAATATTTGATGGAAACAATAATGGCTGCAACCTTAACGATCCACTGCATCCAAACATCAGAATTGATATTTCGGATGGAACAACAACAGGAAGCGCCTTTACTAATATAAATGGCATCTGCACTTTTTATACTGATGCCGGAAATTATACGATCTTTCCTAATATAGAAAATGCGTCGGCATTTGATATTTCGCCAGCAAGTGCCAGCATTGTTTTTACTGATAATAATAACAACACCAGTCAGCAAAGTTTCTGCCTGACCCCGAACGGATTTCATCCCGATGTTGAAGTTGTAGTGACTCCTGTAGGACCTGCGAGACCCGGCTTTGACGCCGCATATAAAATTGTATATAAGAATAAAGGCAACCAGTTGCTGGCTGGAAATATTGATCTGGTATTTGAAGATGCTAAACTAGATTTAATATCTGCTTCACCTCTGGCTACGGTTGCGAGTTCAAATCTAAGCTGGGCATACAATAACCTGCTTCCTTTTGAAAGCCGAAGCATCGATATCATTTTTAACGTGAACTCACCTGTTGAAACCCCTGCAGTAAATAATGGTGATATTTTGAATTTCTCAACTTCTATCACGCCTGTTGCCGGCGACGAATTTACTGGAGATAACAACTTTACATTAAATCAGACGGTTGTTGGTCCGTTTGATCCAAATGCGAAAACATGTCTCGAAGGTAACGTGGTGTCGGCAACCGAAATTGGCGATTATCTTCATTACAACATTGACTTCGAAAACCTTGGGACTGCAGAAGCGGTGAATGTGGTTGTGAAGGATACCATTGATGTCAGTAAATTTGACCTGAGCTCATTGCAGGTGCTGTATGCTTCTCATAACATGCAGACATCAATAAGAGGAAATGTTGTTGAGTTTATTTTTTCAAATATCAACCTGACTCCTGCTGCCGGAGATCCACCGGTTGGAGGCCATGGAAATGTTTTATTTAAAATTAGAACGCTTCCGACGCTGACTCCTGGCGATGAAGTAGAGAATACAGCAAACATCTTCTTTGATTACAATGCGGCAATTGATACAAATGAAGCAAAGACATCGTTTGAGTCATTACGCATTCCTGGCTTGGATATCGATCAAAGTATTGTGGTATATCCGAACCCAACTAAAAACTACATTAATATTAAATGTATAAGTAACATTAAGTCAGTTGAAGTTTTTGATGTACAAGGCCGAATTTTGAGAAGTGTTGAAGTCAGCAGTAACGAATATAATCTCAATTTAACGAGCCAATCGAATGGAATGTACTTTATAAAAATTATTACAGAAGATGGTTCAAAGGTTGAAAAAGTAATGAAAGAGTAGTTGTTTAAGTAAGTAGTTGAAGCCTCACATCCACTTGGAGTGAGGCTTTTTTTTTACCGATTAGGCGGCGGATAAATATAAAACATAAAAGATATTATCATAATAAGCTGAAATCCATTAAATAGTATAGTTTTGTGGCTCTAACAAAATCTTTAATATGAAGAAACTTATTTTATGCGCATTCGCTGCTGTTCTTTTTTCTTGCAGCTCAGACGAGAACTCGAACGACAACGACAACGCTCCGGAATCTGGCGCCGCCTACATGAAAGGGAAAATGGACAATACGACCTTTGACTACACAGTCAACAACAACTCTAGCGACACCTTTGCATATAGTGCAGCCTCTGGTTACGGCGCACTTGATTTAGAACGTTGGTATTATTATGCAGGTGTAATTACAAATTTTAATCCCCCGACGCTAGCTCCACAAATGATTATCGGATGGGACAATATGTTTTACGGTCCAAATGGTAACGAAGCTGAAGAAACTGCAGCATTTTATGATACTGTTGCAACCCTTCCTACCAATTTCCTTACAGCAGCCCAAGACGATGCGCATATGCAGGGACTAACTATAGATTTTAAGGCTGCAGATGGAACACACTATAGCACGATGAATGGAAGCCAAACAGGAAGTTCAATTACTGTTGATGGTTCAACCCAAGGTTCTACTGCGGTTGGTGCGCAAAAAACTAAAACAGTATGGGGAACTTTTACTTGTAAATTATATAATGACGATGATCCTACCGATGTCATCGTGGTCACTGACGGAAAGTTTAAAATTATACTTTCGGAGTATATGTAAAAAAGGCGCTACGGCGCTTTTTTTAATTTCTTTATATATTTGCAATTGAAATAGCACCTGTGAAACTCAAATTTTTCGGCATTGGATGATTGAATTATAAATCTTATAATTCCAAATCTCAAGCGACTACTTATATACGACCTGATATATAGAGCGGACCTTTTCCTTTTATCCATTCACTTGATCGGATATTTGTAAATAACAGGGGTCAATAAAAGCGAACTACCCGGTGCATTGGCTGAACTGGCGCAGCACATATTCTTCTACAAATTGCGATGTCATTTTTTTTTGGGTTTTAACTTATCTATGCGGATGATGACGAAAGTAACTTCAATAAAGAAAACCTCTGTCTTCAAGACTTCTAAAGAATCATCGCCCTAGATAACAAAAAACCCCTCATCGTAGTATAAAGGGTTTCAACAGACCTGAGGGCGCAGCTGAGCGAAGCTAATGTCGACCACATAGTTTCTTGCTAAGGATCGAGGAGGCGGATCTCTGAGTTCCATTAATCAAGCGAACTGCAAAATTGGCAAACATTCCTCAATCAAAATCTGTGACTCGAATAGAGCGAACAAACGAAGTAATCTACGCGGTGTTTTATTCGTGAATTCGTGGCGACCTTTCTAAACAAAAACCCCTCATTGGTAGATGAAGGGTTTTCAAAAGTTGCCAAGGCGCAGCCCGAATTGGGCGAGGCTAAAGGCGACATTTAAGATTAAACGGAGGACAGCCAGTGGCTGTCAGATATTCTTTAAAACAAAAACCCGTTGTTTTCACAACGGGTTTTCCAAAGAAAGGCGACGAACCGAGCCCGAAGGGCAACACGTCGCTTCTATAAAAAAGTAAACCCTGACCGATAGGTCAGGGTTTAACTAAAGAAAGGCGACGACATACTCTCCCACAAAATTGCAGTACCATCTGCGCAGGCGGGCTTAACTTCTCTGTTCGGGATGGGAAGAGGTGAGCCCCG
>DASWND010000154.1:0-24208 GCA_036399435.1 Flavobacterium sp. | reverse complement strand
GATAAGCTTGACTACACTGCTTATATCCAACGTACCGATGCAAGGATCAATTTAGAGGATTTCATGAGCTTTATCAAGAGTGATGATCCACGAACAACCATACAAATGCAGAATGGCCAGAGCATACACTTCTATCCGACTGAGAAAGTAAGGCTCAATATCGACAAGAACGCGGTCATTGCCAACAAGGTGGTTGCGCCGAAATATTATGATTCTATTGTTCCATACATTGACATTGATATTGAAGGCAGCGCGCTGTACAAAAACAGGCTGATGATGCTCGACGTGCTTTTAAACAACAACTGGAAGCGTCCGATATATTTTACCGGCGGAAGTTTTGGTGACGATGATTATTTGTGGATGAAGGATTATCTACAGCTCGAAGGAATGGTTTATAAGCTTGTTCCTGTGCGCACGCCGCTTAGCGAGTCTGCAAGTCCATTAGATATGGGTCAGATCGACACTGATAAAATGTATGATCTTGTAATGAAATGGGATTGGGGAAATAGCTCCAGTCCAGATATATATCACGATCCTGAAACCCGAAAAAATAGCATCAGCTATCGCACAAACCTGGCGCGCCTGATGGAACAGCTGATCAACGAAGGAAAAAAGGACAAAGCTCGAAATATTATTAACCTTGCAATGGAAAAAATGCCGCCTCAGTACTTCGGTTATTACACACTGCTTGAACCTTTCGCTGCCGGTTATTATGCAATCGGTGAACCTGAAAAAGCTCGCAAACTGCTAGATTTCCTTCAAACGAAATACAAACAAAATTTAAAGTACTATGACGGTCTTCAGGCTTCAGACCAAAATGATCTTTCGATGGAGATTATGACAGATATCGAACGCTACCGAGGAATATTAGAAGTAATGAAGGACCATGGAGACTTGCCGTATTACGAGAAAAACAAAGCGGAATTCAATAGCATCAACCAAAGATTTAAACGCTTTGGCCGTGACAACGAGTAAATAACTGCCGGCGTAACAACCGGCTTTTTTATTTTATGAAACCATATTTCTATCGAACTGGCCTGATCGTGCGTTTGCTCTTCCCTAACTACTTATGGAAAAAAGAAACCAGTACAAAGACAGTTTACCTGACATTTGATGATGGCCCCACGCCATTGATCACTGAATGGGTTCTTGAACAACTTGAAGAACATAATGCTAAAGCAGCGTTTTTCTGCATCGGACGAAACATCAGCCAAAATCCTCAGATCCTTAGAAAGGTTATTGAAAGCGGACACATAATCGGAAATCATACCGAGAAGCATCTCAAAGGCTGGGATACCGACGTTGCCACTTATATTGAAAGCGTAAAAGAGTGCTCACACAAGATTTTGCAGCATGTGAAAACCGACTTATGGTTCCGGCCGCCTTATGGCAAGATCAAATCATCACAAGCGCGAGCAATCAAAAAAATGGATTATAAAATTGTAATGTGGGATATTATCAGCGGCGACTATGACAAAAATTTTTCGCCCGAAGATTGTCTTGCGAATCTGCTGAAAAAAATACGCCCGGGAAGCATTATCGTATTTCACGACAGTGCAAAAGCATTTGACAATTTAAAATATGTATTGCCTAAGACTTTGGAATTCCTAAAAACGAATGGATATAATTGTGGAGCTTTAACCGATTAGTTAAATCTGCTCCTGAACAAGATTAATAATAGTGTTGGCATCAAGTTCACCCGACTGCCGCCAAATCATCTGCCCTTCTTTGTATATCATCAATGTCGGCAACCCTTTAATACGAAGAGCTTCCGCAAGTTCCTGATTCTTATCAACATCGATCTTGATGACTTTAGCCTTATCGCCCAAAGCTGCCGCAACATCTCTGATTACAGGATGCATCGAAACAGACTGTTCATTCCATTCCGTATAGAAATCTATTAATACGGGAATGGGTGCGTTAATAAGTTCTCCAAATTTAGACATAGCGCAATTTTTTCAAATCAGATATACAATACAAATGTAACATTTTTAAGTAATTATGCCACCTTACCTCTTTTTTTTAGTTCAATCACGGTAATTTCAGGCCATATTCCTACTCTCCCGGCGTATGCATGAAAACCAAAACCACGGTTGACGTATATATATCTTCCCACGTTTTCATATAATCCCGCCCATTGTTTGTAGACGTATTGAACTGGACTCCACTTTATCACACCCGGAATCTCGATCCCGAACTGGAAGCCATGAGTATGGCCAGATAAAGTCAAATGGAAATTCTTCGGATGATTTTTAACCTCATATTCCCAATGCGAGGGATCGTGTGACATCAGAACTTTAAAATCGGAAGCCGCCAACCCTGCGGAAGCTTTTGTGAGGTCACCAGCCTTTTTAAAATTATTCCCCCAGTTCTCAACTCCGACAAGCGACAATTTTTGCCCATCCTTGCTGATCGTGCGATGTTCATTCAGCAGCAACTTGAAGTCGATTTGACGATGAAGATCCTTGATCGCCTCAAAGTTTGCCTGCTTTGCCCGTGCGGTCGGCCATTCGACATATTCACCATAATCATGGTTTCCCAAGACTGAAAATTTGCCAAATTCCGGCTGCTCAATGCGCCTAAAGGTTTCAATCCACGGATGCATTTCTACTGCATGCGTGTTAACGATATCGCCGGTAAATAGAATTATATCAGATTTTTGTTCATTGATCAGGTCAACTGCGTAATTGATCTTCTCAGCATTGTCAAAGCTTCCACTGTGGATGTCGGAAATATGTGTGATCTGAAATCCATCAAATGCATCAGGAAGGTCATCATAATACAAGGTGCTTTTGATAACCCGAAAATCATATTTTCCTTTTGTTATTCCATAAATCAGTGACAGGAAAGGAACTGCAGCCAATCCAAGTGCAATCTGGCTGACGAATTTCCTGCGCTCAGGAAGATGAGGGCCGCCTTCATTTCGAACAAGATGAACTCCACCTGCAACTAAACGGTATACATCTTCTAACAACAAAATAATCACCATCACAAGTTTCGGAACCAGGATCAGCAACAGCAGAGCCATCACGAACATTGATTGATGTGTTTGCCCATTCGAGCTGTCACGAGTCGCAAACGAATAAAGGACGTATGCAAAAACGCTGAGACTGATCGCCTCTATCAAAATCAGAAGCCATTTCGCCTTGATCACAGTTTTAAAAGCCTGAAAAGCGTATAATTCAACAATAAGAAAAAGAGCAGCAATAATGATCCAGCGCATCGTGAGTAGAATTTGTGCAAATAAACAAATAACCCATCGGGCTGTGATTCTGTTTAATTGAATTTTAACTTTAGACCATCTATAATGTCATCTACTCCAGCACAATTATAATCCATAAGTTATCTCTCGTTTTCTTACTTTTACACCAAATTTTTCCCTCTGTTATGGCTGATCAAAAAAGACTCTTCCTGCTCGACGCTTACGCTCTAATATTCCGTGGATATTACGCTTTTATCAAAAACCCACGAATCAACTCAAAAGGAATGGACACCTCAGCAATAATGGGATTTATGAACTCATTACTTGACGTCATTAAGCGCGAAAAACCGGATCATCTCGCAGTAGCTTTCGATAAGGACGGAAGCCACGCACGCACAGAAATGTATACCGAATACAAATCAAACCGAAATGCAACTCCTGAAGCCATTCTTCTTGCAATCCCATACATTCACCGCCTCCTTAAAGCAATGCATATTCCAATTATTGAACTAGCAGGCTGCGAAGCTGATGATTTGATCGGAACTATTGCTAAGCAGGCAGAAAAGCAAAACTACAAGGTTTTCATGGTGACACCCGATAAAGATTTTGCACAACTTGTGTCTGAAAACATCTTCATATACAAGCCATCCCGAATGGGCAACGGAATTGAAATTTGGGGCGTTCCGGAAGTTCTTGAACGATTCGAGATCGAACGCCCTGAACAGGTAATTGATTTCCTTGGCATGATGGGCGATGCCGTCGACAACATTCCCGGACTTCCCGGCGTAGGTGAAGTAACCGCCAAAAAACTTTTAAAGGAATTCGGAACACTTGAAAACATGCTCGCTAACACGCATCTGCTTAAAGGCAAAATGCGTGAAACAATTGAAGCTAACGCCGAAAAAGGGCTGATGTCTAAAAAACTTGCCACAATTGTCTGTGATTGCAGCGTTACGTTCAACGAAGAAGACTATGAACTCACAAAACCTGACATCGAAAAAGTTGAAGAGCTATTCCAGGAACTTGAATTCAGGCGCATGGCTGAACAATTCAACAGCCTTTTCTACCGAAAACAGGACTTTGCACAAGTAGATATGCCTGGTTCAGGAACGGTTAAAAGTGTTACCAAAAGCGATCAGTTTGATCTGTTTTCTGCCGATCCGTCTGATGATGGCCAGGAAATTTCAACCGCCAAAACAAAATCAATTGAAAATACATCACATTTCTACCAGCTGATCCAAGGTGAAATGGCAACAAAGCTGCTGATCCAGAATTTGTTGAAGCAAACATCCGTCAGCATCGACATTGAAACAACCGAACTTGATGCGTTGTACGCTGAAATAGTTGGACTCACATTCAGCTGGGAAGCCGGCAAGGGGTTTTATGTTCCGCTATCCGAGAAATTCGATGAAGCGCGTCATACCATCCAGAAGTTCATTCCGTTTTATGAAGCTGAAAACATTGAAAAAATTGGTCACAATCTAAAATATGACCTTAAAGTACTATCGCGCTACGATATCATTGTAAAAGGAACACTGTTCGATACAATGATTGCACATTACCTCATCAACCCCGACATGCGTCACACCATGGACGTTTTATCGGAAACATATCTAAGTTATTCTCCAATGTCAGCCGAAACTTTGCTCGGGAAACGTGGAAAAGGCCAAAAAAGCATCCGTGAAATTCCCGTTGAAGATGTAAAAGAATACGCCGTTGAAGATGCCGATATTACGCTTCAACTTAAACAACTATTCTCAGCGGAACTCGTCACAACAGAAACAAAAAAACTGTTCGATGAAATTGAAATGCCGCTAATGACAGTTCTTGCCGACATGGAACTTGAAGGCGTCGGACTCGACACAGCATTCCTCAGCTCGTTATCATCCGATCTAAAAAATGACATTGAAGTCCTTGAAGCCAAAATATACGAATCCGCAGGCGAAAAGTTTAACATCGGCTCACCAAAACAATTAGGTGAAATCCTGTTCGACAAACTCAAAATTGGCGGCGTCAAACAAAAGAAAACTAAAACTGGCCAATATGCAACCGGCGAAGACATTCTCTCTTATCTCGCGATGACCAGTCCATTTGTGCAGGATATTTTAGACTGGCGCCAATTAGTAAAGCTTCAAAATACATATGTTGAGGCGCTTCCAACGCAGGTCTGTAACCGCACAACACGTGTTCACACAGATTATATGCAGGCAGTTGCCGCAACAGGCAGACTAAGCTCCAACAATCCGAATCTTCAGAACATTCCAATAAGAACCGAACGCGGACGACAAATCCGGAAAGCATTTATTCCGCGTGACGAACATCATACATTATTGTCTGCCGATTATTCACAAATAGAACTCCGCATTATCGCTGCTTTAAGTGGTGAAAAAAATATGATCGAAGCTTTTCAGAACGGAGAAGATATTCACGTTTCAACGGCTGCAAAAGTATTCGGGATTCCACTTGATGAAGTAACACGCGAACAAAGAAGCCATGCAAAAACGGTTAACTTCGGAATAGTTTACGGCGTTTCGGCGTTCGGCCTCAGCAACCAGACTTCATTGTCGAGAAGCGAATCAAAAGATCTTATTGAAGCATATTACGAGACATATCCGCAATTGCGCGCTTATATAAACGATCAGGTTCAGTCGGCACGTGAAATTGGCTACGCACAAACGATTTCAGGAAGAAGGCGTTACCTTAAAGACATCAATTCACAAAATGCCGTGGTTCGCGGAGCGGCTGAACGAAATGCTGTCAATGCGCCAATTCAGGGAAGCGCTGCCGATATCATCAAAATTGCAATGATCAACATCCATAAAAGGCTTGTCAGCGAAAACTGGAAGAGCAAAATGTTGCTGCAGGTTCATGATGAACTTGTCTTCGACGTCCATAATTCTGAACTTGAAACCATTAAACCAATGATCAAGCACGAGATGGAAAATGCGTTTAAACTTGAGGTTCCGTTGGTTGTAGATATGGGAGTTGGCGAAAACTGGCTGGCTGCGCATTAATTTTTTTAGAAGCTTATTCCTGCCTTCAGCTATATCTTTTTTGCTTTTAGCTACCCTCTCTTTGAGGGGCTACGGGAGGCTGCAAAAAAGGATGCCGCCTCAGTCAGGGCTATGGCTTTTAAGAAAGTAATATAATCTGTACAATTTTTCTACATTTGGTAAAACCAACAAAGTAACATCATGAAGAAAATTACCCTTTCGACACTTTTGTTAGCATTAACCTTTCTTTCCTGCAAACAGGCAGAAGACAAAGCACTCGACAATAGCATGACTACCGTCGACAGCTCCACTGTTACAGAAGTGAAAACTTCGGAACCAATGGATTCAGCGGCTGTGAGGAAAGCTTGGGAAGAATATAGTAAGCCTGGCGATGTCCATAAAATGTTCGCCTCCGAAGATGGAACCTGGCATGAAGACATGACCATTTGGATGAGTGCCGACGACAAAAACCCGATCAAAGCGCAATTGGTGGCCGATAGTAAAATGATACTTGGTGGCCGTTATCAGCAAACTATTCACAGAGGCACAGTGATGGGAGAAGCATTCGAAGGAATCGGCATCACCGGTTATGACAATGCCGCAAACCAGGTTATTTCGACGTGGATCGACAATATGAGCACCGGAATGATGTCAATGCGCGGATCTTTTGACGGAAACGCTAAAGTGATTTCGCTAAAAGGAGAAGTTACAGATCCAATGACAGGAAAAACCAAGCCGGTTCGGGAAAAATACATCATCGTTGATAACGACACACGGAAAATGGAAATGTTTGACATGGGCGCAGACAAAAAAGAATATAAGTCGATGGAAATAGTAATGAAAAGAAAAAAATAAATATGACTACACGCTACTTACTACTTCTATTATTGTTTCCTGCTTTACTTTTTGCACAACAGGATAAGCTGAAAAGGATCGACAGCTTGCTGTCCTACTACGAAAGCAAGAATGAGTGGATGGGTTCTGTTGCAATCTCCGACAACGGCAAAGTCATATTCAGCAAAGCGTACGGTTTGAGCGATGTTTCGAAAAATAAGCGCCCGGACGCGAATACCGGGTATAAAATTGGTTCGATAACCAAAATGTTTACGTCTGCAATTGTATTTCAACTAATAGAGAACGGGAAGTTGACCCTCGACACAAAACTTGCAAAATATTATCCTCAGGTTCCAAATTCAGACAAGATAACTATAGTTCAGCTCCTCGGTCACCGCTCGGGTTTATTCAATTATACAGACGACACAACGGTCGTGAATTCATGGAGAAATCCGATTTCAAAAGCTGTAATGCTTGACAAGATAAAGTCATATCAATCTTTGTTTGCTCCCGGAACACGTTCACAATACAGTAATTCGAATTATTACCTGCTCGGTCTAATCATTGAAGACATCACCAAAAAAAGCTATTCCGCGAATGTTCAGGATAGAATAATAAAGAAGCTTGGTCTAAAACGCACTATTTATCCCGATAAACCGGATCCCGCACACAATGAAGCATTGTCATATAAAACATCAGGCGGCAAGTGGGTTCTCGAAGAACCTTGGGACCACAGCTTTGCAAGTTCCGCCGGAGCGCTTGTTGGAACGCCTTCAGATTTAACGGTATTTATTCAAGCACTTTTCGACGGCAAGATCATCAGCGAATCATCGTTGGCACAAATGACGAAGATTGAAGATGGCTACGGCCGCGGGATTTTTCCGATTCCATTTTATGAAAAAAAGGGATACGGACACACCGGCGGAATTGAACAGTTTGCTTCTTCTGTCGCGTATTTTCCAACTGAAAAAGTAGCTATATCAATGGTTGCCAATGCAAAGGGCGAAAATAACAATGATATTGCCATCGGGATTTTAAGTCTGCATTTCGAAAAGCCATACACTTTCCCGAACCTGGATAAAGTAATAGTAGACACTAAAATATTGAAAAGCTATGAAGGAGTATACAGCTCACCCACTTTTCCATTAAAAATCGAAATTTCCGAAAGCAATGGCACACTAACAGCGCAGGCAACCGGCCAACCGGCGCTTACGCTCGAAACGATTAACGAATCCGAGTTTGCCTTTAAACAAGCTGGAGCCAATTTCACCCTGGGCAACAACAAACTTACCCTGAAACAAGCAGGCGCAACTTTTGAATTGACTAAAGAGTAAAATTTTTAAAATTTATTTGGTGCTAACAAAAAATAATTAACTTGCTGACTATTAACAAACAAATCAATATGAAAACAAAATTACTCTTACTTTTAATGCTAATTGGTGCAGGAACGCAAGCACAAACAAACCATGTCATCAATTGGTTTATGGGTGTTACACCCACAGAAGCTTCAATAATAATAGCACCTGGCGACACTGTTACCTGGTTATGGACCGATGATCTGCCACACACCGTAACAAGTACTGGTACGTCAGTCGAAAATTTCAATAGCGGAATGATCTCTGAGGAAGGATCGACTTACGAGCGTGAGTTCAACACAATCGGACAGTCGACATATCGTTGTAATTTTCATCCTATGATGACAGGCATGATAGACGTGCAGTCTTTAAGTGTTATAGATAATGCGCAGCGCTCATTCTCAATGTATCCAAATCCTGTCAACGATGTGTTAACGATTGAAGGTGGTGAAACACTGGAAAACATAACAATAGTCAATGCAGCAGGAAAAGTAGTTCTGGATTTAAAGTCTAATACGCCTGAAGCAAAAATATATATGTCAAACTATCCTTCGGGAAATTATTTTATTAAAGTTCAGGCTGCAGGTAAGATTAAAACTATGCAGGTACTTAAAAAGTAAGTTCTAATCAAGAAAAATAACGAAGAGTGGCAATACCACTCTTTTTTTATGCCTTCTTAGTAGATTGACGCTGGCGCAATTCAGTTTTTACTACAACAGTCCTGAACTTTATTTCTTCAGGACTCTCGAGCCGTGCAATTAATAGTTTTGCTGCTGCTTCACCTATTTCGGGCCCATGTTGGCTGACTGTTGATAAACTTGGTGTCAGCCTTCGAGACCATACACCATCTGCAAAACCAATAATCGAAAGTTTATCTGGAATTTTATAACCGAGCGTTATTCCCATTTTCATTGCAGAGACCGAAGCATGTTCATCAAGTGCGAATATACCATCGGGCTTTAATTCGCTTATCAATTTAGATAACTTTCCGTCGAGATCATCCGGAGAATTACTCAACAGTACCAATTCCTCGATGACTTTTGAATCATGTTTCTCAATTGCTTCGTAAAACCCTTTTGCCCTCAGCTTTCCGACACTCAGATTATCGATTGATGATATTAGTGCAATTCTTTTACATCCTGTTTTCAGAAGATGTTCTGTAGCATGAATCGCTGATTCCAGATCATCAACAATGACTTTGTCACACTCCACTTCATTGGTAACCCTGTCAAACATGACTACCGGGGTTCCTTCAGTGATTATTTTTTTTATATGGCCAAAGGCACCCACTTTTTGTGCTTCCTCAGATATTGCTAAAATAAATCCATCAATGGTACCATTGCTTAAAAGATCAAGTGTATTACGTTCCTTCTCAAGAGATTCATTTGAAATACAAGTTAATACGTTATAACCTCTTTCTTCAGCTGCTTTTTCGATGCCGCTGAACACTTTTGCAAAAAATGGGTTTAAAATATTTGGGATGATAACACCTATTGTTTTGGTTTTTCGGCTCTTTAAATTCAGACCAATAACATTTGGTTTATAGTTTCGCAGTTTCGCGTACTCCTTGATTTTAATCTTCGTCGCCTCACTTATTTCAGGGCTCCCATTTAGCGCCTTAGATACCGTAGATACTGAAACATTCAGCTCCGATGCTATTTGTTTTAAAGTAGCTCTTTCCTTCATTATCAAAGTTTTAACTATTGTTGAATGGTTAATAATTGTAATTTCAATTAATACTTATTGTAAGGTAATATCCATATTGTAAAGAAATTTGATAAACCAACAAACCTTAAAAACCAAATGTAAAATATTACCGTAGATAAAGTATACGATTTCAAAATTAAACTAGAGAACAAATTATTAACAAAAATTAGCACACAATGAAAAACCAAGTAAAAGTACATGAAGTCAGCCCATTAAAAGCGAAAGGGCGTCGTGACTTCTTGAGAATTAGCGGGCTTGCAGTAGCCGGGACAGGACTTCTCCTGGTAGGATGCAGCGACGACGACGACAACAACAACCCAGTTGACAATCAAATGCCGGGCGTCCGTGATGGAAAATTTGATTTAGGCGGGGGTGATTTCGGCGTTTTGACATATGCGTACGCATTGGAACAACTCGAAGCAGATTTCTACACCAGAGTTGTAACTAATGCGGCATTTAGCAGCTTCAGCGAAGAAGCAAAAGATATCCTATCGGATATTCACAAACATGAAGTGATTCACAGGGAGTTTTTTAAAGCAACATTAACTGATGCGCTTCCGGCTGCAAACGTATTGCCTACCCTTAGCTTTGCTTACGATGGAGTTAACTTCGGTAATCAGATGTCAGTACTTCAAACTGCAGCACTTTTAGAAGACACAGGAGTTTCTGCATATAACGGAGCAGGTCAGTATATTGATAATGCTGCTTATCTTGTTATAGCCGGTCAAATTGTATCTGTAGAGGCACGACATGCATCAGCCGTTCGCGACCTGCTTAACCCAGGATCTACAGACTTTGCAAGTACTGCAGATGCAAACGGACTAGATCCGGCTCAAAAGCCATCTGCAATCCTTACTGCTGTTGGTGGACTGGGATTAATCACGACGCCTTTTACTTCAATCTTTTTACCATAACCTAACAACATTAAAATCATGAATCTATTAAAATTTATAGAATCGTTTACAGACGATAAGTTATACGCGAAAGGAACTTCACGAAGATCAAGTTTGTCGCAATTTGGAAACCTTGGAAAAGGCCTTGCTTTAGCATCAGTACCTTTTGGACTCTCAGCACTGTCAAGTAAGTCTTTTGCTGCTGATATTCAACCAACGCCGGCTTCACCGACTGGAGCACTTCAACTTGCATTGACATTGGAGTACTTGGAAAGCGCATTTTATACTCAGGCTGTTGCAAGTCCTTCATTAAATATTCCGGCTTCAGACTTAGCTGCAATTACGCTTATTCGTGACCACGAAGCTGATCACGTAGCATTTCTTACTGCTGCGATGAACGAAAACGGTGTTGCCATTCCTGCAATGCCGGAGTTCGACTTCTCCGGAGGATTAGGATTAGAGCCATTCAATGATTATCAAACGTTCCTTGCAGTTGCACAAGCATTTGAAGATACAGGTGTTAGAGCCTACAAAGGACAGGCAGGAAACCTGAAAGGAACTGCATTTTTAACTCCTGCGCTGCAGATTCACTCTGTAGAGGCTCGTCACGCATCAATGATTCGACGTATTCGTGGACAAAAAGGATGGATTACAGGACAGGATAGCGGTGGACTACCACCGGAATTTCAAGTAGTTTATGCTGGTGAACAAAGCACCGCACTTGGCGCCGGCCAATTCGATGCAGCGGCACAATCAGAAGCATACGATGAAACCATCGATACGCAGACCGCGGTAAATATTGCAAACGTTTTCATCGTTTAATCGATATTTATTTAAATCAAAAGCCATCTTTCATCGGATGCCTTGTAGGTAATCAGCGTGGCGCGGGAATGCCAGCTTAAACTCAAATTGTTACGATGGTGAGGAATTGGTAAATCAGAAAGGTTTATACTGCGGAAGTCTTTAATGCTAACGCAGGTTAAAAATCCATCGACTAGCCCATCGCCATTGCAACGTCAGTTCATTTTTACGGATTTGTTTATTTGTATAATTTTTCCCAGAATTAGTTGAAAGAGCTGCCTCCAAAGGGCAGCTTTTTTGTATTCTATAAGGAGGTCCTTACAAAGATTGGAAAATCGGTGCAAATCCTATAAACATACCATTAAGTCCTATAAGAGCCTCGTGATGGTATAATAGGAAATTAGATATACTGAGAGAAAGGATTGTTATCGCGACACAATTGCTGCTTGGTACAACTAATTTAAAATGAAACCTATGAAAAACGATTTAACAATCAACGAGTCAAAATCTACCGTCATAAGAGGTAGACGGAACTTCTTAAAAATGAGCGGTCTGGCTGTTGCCGGAACAGGCTTGCTGCTTGTCGGATGTAATGACGACGAAGATGACAACAACCAGCAACAGAACAATTATCCTGGTATGAGAGATGGTGTATTTGACCTTGGCGGCGGTGACCTTGGAATCTTAACCTACGCTTATGCTTTGGAGCAGCTGGAAGCAGATTTCTCGACCCGCGTTGTAAATAACGCTGCCTTTGCGACGGCATTCAGTTCGACTGAACAGCAGGCAATGATCGACATTTACAATCATGAGGTGATGCACCGGGAATTCTTTAGAAATTATCTAACGGATGTTCTGCCGGATCCCGAAAACCAACTACTGCAGAACCTGACTTTTGATTACGGCACGCTGAATTTTGGCGATCGCACTGCTGTTTTAAACATGGCTAAATCATTGGAAGCTACCGGAATTGCAGCGTACAATGGCGCTGGTAGATACCTCACCAACCCACAGCATCTTTTGCTAGCCGGTAAGATCGTATCTGTTGAAGGACGACATGCAGCTGCAATCAGCATGATGATCGACCCTAATTCAGACCAATTTGCGCCAACGCCGCTTGATCCTGCTCAAATGCCATCACAGGTGTTGAATACTATTGATTCGATGAATCTGATCCAAACAAACTTCTCAGCAAACTTCTTGTCTTAATTTTAAATATGCCATCATGAATATCATCAAATTTATAGAATCATTTACTGACGAAAATCTGCTGCATCAGCAGAGTTCGAGAAGACATAGCTTTTCACAGTTTGGACAATTAGGAAAAAAAGCAGCCGCAGCCGCACTTCCGGGCGGATTGCTTAGCCTGATCATGATTCCGCAGCGAGGCTCAGCAAATATACTTTCAACACTCGACGATGCCACTCCGATTCAGGCGCTACAACTAGCATTGACACTAGAGTACCTTGATTCAAATTTCTACGAAATAGGATTAAGCACGGACGGGCTCATCCCTGAAGGTCGGGACAAGATGGTCTTTGAGCGCCTAGTTACCAACGAAAATGTCCACAAATCCACATTGATAACAGCTTTGGGAGGTGCAAGCAGTGCAAACTTCATCCCTGAACCGAATTTTGATTACACCGCAGGTGGAATGTTTGACCCATTCAACAACTACGACCAGTTCCTGGCAATGGCGCAGGCTTTCGAAGACACCGGCGTACGCGCATATAAAGGACAGGCGCACAATCTCATGTCGGATCAGAACCTCCTGACTACAGCTTTGCAAATTCACTCAGCCGAGTCAAGACAAGCAGCAGCAGTTAGAATGTTGCGAAACGAAAAAGGCTGGATTACCGCAAATCAACGTGGCGCCGGAGTACCAGAAGCTGTGCAGCCGGTTTACAATGGTGAAGAAATGACTACACAAATGAACATCAACATTGCCACATTAAGCAATGGCTCTGCAGGACCTGCTCTAATGCCTACAGCGGCTTCGCAAGCTTTTGATGAACCATTGACACGTGATCAGGTGTTGGCAATTGCCGGCATGTATATCGATCAACCTTAAAGTTAATTTACTTTTATATAAGAGCCATCTGCAACACAGATGGCTTTACTTTTTTAAGCTAATTCTTATGTGCTTGAACGTCTGCTAGACACAGGAATTTAACATTTAAAACACGTAAAATTATATTTACCAGCCATTTGAAATTAAAAGAAAATAATTGTACTTTTGCAACCCCTTTATTGGGGACGGAATGTTTAATTAAAATAAATAATTGTGAACACATTAAGCTACAGGACTATTTCAGCCAACAAAGCCACTATCACGAAAGAGTGGATTGTTGTAGATGCTGAAGGTCATAACTTAGGTCGTCTTGCTTCTAAAGTAGCTATGATACTTAGAGGTAAATACAAACCAAGTTACACACCACACGTGGACTGCGGCGATAACGTAATTGTTATCAATGCAGAGAAAATCAACCTAACGGGAACTAAAATGGACGACAAGATCTATATGCGTCATACAGGTTACCCGGGCGGTCAAAGAACTCTTACCGCTAAGGTATTGCAGGCGAAAAACCCTTCAATCTTAGTGGAGAAAGCGGTTAAAGGAATGCTTCCAAAGAACAAACTTGGAGCTGAGCTTTTCAGAAACCTAAAAGTAAATACAGGTGCTGACCACAAGTATGAGGCTCAGAAACCTAAAACAGTTAACTTAAACGATCTTAAGTAATGGCTACAATCCACAAAATCGGAAGAAGAAAAACCGCTGTTGCACGAGTTTATGTTACAGAAGGAACCGGTAAAATCACGGTAAACAAAAAAGAATTCGCAACTTACTTCCCTACTGCTACTCTACAGTACAAAGTTTTGCAGCCGCTTTCAATGACTGAAAACGCTACAAACTTTGACGTAAAAGTAAATGTAAACGGAGGTGGTTCTACAGGTCAGGCTGAAGCAGTACGTATGGCACTTGCACGCGTAATGTGTGAAGTTGACGCTGAAAACCGCGCAATCCTTAAGCCTGAAGGACTTCTTACACGTGACCCAAGAATGGTTGAACGTAAGAAATTCGGTCAGAAGAAAGCTCGTAAGAGATTCCAGTTCTCAAAACGTTAATCGTTGGGTTCAGGTACTTAAACAAATTATTAAAAAGTTATTGTTGCAATAGTTTAGCATCTAAATGAAGCCTTGCTAAAGTGCATATAGGCATCCGCCGACAGCCAAAGGGAACATTGCTAATTCAACAGGACGTAAACTAAAAATTAAAATGGCAAACAAAGTAGATGTAAAAGAGTTACTGGACGCAGGTGTACACTTCGGACACATGACCAGAAAATGGGATCCAAACATGGCCCCATACATTTATATGGAGCGTAATGGAATCCACATTATCAACCTATATAAAACCGCAGCTAAAATTGAAGAGGCTAACGAAGCCCTTAAAAAAATCGCTGCATCAGGTAGAAAGATCTTATTCGTAGCTACCAAAAAACAAGCAAAAGATATCGTTGCTGAGAAAGCAGCCGCAGCTAACATGCCGTACATCACTGAAAGATGGCCGGGTGGAATGCTTACTAACTTCGTTACAATCCGTAAAGCCGTTAAGAAAATGGCTTCTATCGACAAAATGAAGAAAGACGGTACGTTCATGACTCTATCTAAAAAAGAGCGTTTACAGGTTGACCGTCTACGCGCTAAACTAGAAAAAAACTTAGGCTCTATCGCCGACATGTCTAGACTTCCTGCTGCACTTTTCGTAGTGGATATCAAGGCTGAACATATTGCAATTAAAGAAGCTCAGAAATTAAACATTCCGGTTTTTGCAATGGTGGATACAAACTCTGACCCTCGTGAGGTTGATTATGTAATCCCATCAAATGATGATGCTTCTAAATCAATTGACAAAATTTTATCTTTAGTTACTGCTGCTGTCATCGACGGACTTTCTAACAGAAACTCTGATGGAACTTCTGAAGACATGCTCGCTCCTGAAGCCGACGCTACTGAAGCTGATGCTCCTGTTGTTGCTGCTGACGAAGCACAAGCACCTGTTGCAGAAGCTGCTCCGGCAGAAGAAGTAACTGCTGACGCAACTGAAGACGCTGGTTCTGAAGAAACAAAAGCATAATAACAGAATTCCAATTGTGAGATTTTAAGGTCCTGAAGCGTTTATCGTTTCAACGGACAATAAAAATTTTGCAATTGGAATTTTATTTTTAACCAATAACATTAAATCAAAATATATATGGCAACTATTACTGCTGCAGATGTAAATAAATTGAGAACAATCACCGGAGCCGGGATGATGGACTGTAAAAAAGCCCTTGTTGAAGCTGACGGAGATTTCGATCTAGCTATCGAAAACCTTCGTAAAAAAGGCCAAAAAGTAGCTGCTAACCGTTCAGACCGTGAGTCGACCGAAGGTGCTGCAATTGCTGTCGTTAACGCTGACAAGACTGAAGGTGTTGTTATCACGCTAAACTGCGAAACTGACTTCGTTGGTAAAAACGAAGCTTTCGTAAAACTGGCTAACGACCTTGCAAACCTTGCGCTTAAGTACAATTCTAAAGAAGAATTTCTTGCTGCCGATTTCAACGGAATCTCTGTTTCTGAGAAACTTATCGAGCAAACTGGAGTCATCGGAGAGAAAATCGAGATCGCTTCTTTTGAAAAATTAAGCGGAGCTTTCGTAGGTTCTTACATCCACGCGGGTAACAAGATCGCTACGATCGTTGCACTTTCAGCTAACGTTGACGGAGCTGAAGAAGCTGCAAGAAACGTAGCAATGCAAGCTGCTGCAATGAACCCAATTGCTCTTGACGAACACGGAGTTGACGCAGATACTATCGCTAAAGAAATCGAAATCGCTAAAGATCTTCTTCGTCAGGAAGGAAAACCTGAAGCCATGCTTGAGAACATTTCAAAAGGTAAAATGCAGCGTTTCTTCAAAGACAACACGCTTGTAAACCAGGATTACATCAAAGACGGTTCAATGAGCGTTTCATCTTATGTGAAATCAGTCGATTCAAACCTTACTGTTACAGGTTTTAAAAGAGTTGCATTAGGTTAATTCAATTCGAGATACAAGATAAAAACCCGCTACTATGGCGGGTTTTTTTATATCCAAATTTTAAGTTTTCTTCTAACGATGGTCAGCAGACAACCAACAACTTCTCAAATTATGGCGCCTGGCGAGCCACCGCGCTGTCCGCTCTATCTTTTATTGCCGAAGATGCCTTTGCCAATAATCAACTTATTGACGGCAATAAAAGGATGCCGCTCCCATCGCTGGCGCGAAGCGGGTGTTGGGTGTTGGGTGTTGGGCAATAAGTTCCAAAATTTGATACATTGTTATATCAGCATCGCACCAGCGATGGGCGGCGGCGTCCTTTTCTTGCCTGATAATTTATTCTATTATCTCAAACATCCGCAAGAAAAGACACAGCAGACAGCGCGGCGCTTCAGCGGGTGCCATCAAATTTAAATAGCCTTATTTAGTAATAGGAAAGTTCCGCGCCCTCATCAACGCATCAACCTTTGCATCGCGACCTCTGAAACTTCTAAATGCTTCTGCCTGATCTGTAGTGTTTCCGGAACTAAACACATGCTTTAACAGCTTCTGCCCCACTTCCTTGTCGTACGCGCCTTTACCTTCAACAAACGCTTCCCACGCATCAGCCGAGATCACATCAGCCCACAAATAACTATAATATCCCGCCGAATAACTATCATCCGAGAAAAGGTGTCCAAACTGCGGAATCCTGTGCCGCATCACGATTTCAGACGGCATTCCAAGTTCAGCCAGGGTTTGCTTTTCGAATTTATCAGGATCAATTTCTGCAGTTGTCATGTGCATCTTCATATCCACAAGCGCACTTGACAGATATTCAACCGTATCAAAACCGATATTAAATTTTGATGCATTTTCGATCTTTGCCAAAAGCGACTTCGGCATCGGCTGATTTGTCTTGTAATGCAAAGCATATTTTTGGAGAACTTCCGGAGTTGAAAGCCACCTCTCAAGAATCTGCGACGGAAATTCGACATAATCCCGCGCCACATTTGTACCTGCAAGCATCGGATAATTGACATCGCTTGCAAGTCCATGAAGCGCATGCCCGAATTCATGAAATAATGTAGTAGCATCTTCCCATGAGATCAAAACCGGCTCGCCTTCGCGGCCTTTGATAAAGTTTGAGTTGTTCGATACAATTGTCGGTATCTCACCGTTAAACTTCTCCTGGTTGCGGTATTCGGTCATCCAGGCACCAGAACGTTTTCCTTTGCGCGCGTATGGATCAAAATACCAAAGTCCGATATGCTTTCCCGTAGTCTTGTTTCGCACTTCCCAAACCTTTACATCCGGATGAAACACCTGAACGCCTTGCATCGGAATAAAATTCATGTTGAACATTTCACCCGCAACCCAAAACATTCCTTCACGAAGCTTATCCAGCTGAAGATACTCTTTCACTTCGCTCTGGTCGAGGTCGTAACGGCTTTTGCGGACTTTCTCAGCATAATATCTATAATCCCAAGGCTCGATTTTAAATTTGCCTCCTTCGGCATCAACGATTTTTTGCATATCGGCGACTTCAGCTTTTACTTGCGCTACTGCAGGCTGCCACACATCCATCATCAGCTTCATCGCGTTCTCTGGCTTTTTAGCCATTGTATTGGAAAGCTTCCAGTCAGCGTGGGTTTCAAATCCAAGCAGCTTCGCCCGTTGCGTCCTAAGACGTAAAATGTTTGTAATTACTGCGTTGTTGTCATTCGCATTTCCATTATCACCTCTATTCACAAACATCCGCCATGCTTTCTCGCGGAGCTGCCTGTTTTCTGCATATGTCAAAAATGGCTCAACAGATGAACGTGTGTTTTCAATACATGCCACTGCTTTTAGTCCGTCGGCCTTTGCTTTCGCCATTGCGGCTGCTTTGAAATCTTCTGGCATTCCTTTCAGATCAGACGCACTTTGAAGTTCAAGGCACTGATTGTTTTCTTCCGCTAAAAGATTCTGGCTAAACTTGGTAAAAAGTCCCGCAAGCTCCTGATTTAGTGTTGCAAGTTTGGTTTTTGAAGACGCATCAAGCTTCGCGCCTTCAAGTACATAATTTTCATAGTACTTAAAAGCAACACGTTGCTGTTCAGGCGTCAGCTTTGCTTTTTCCCTCAGGTTGTAAACCTGTTCGATGCGTTTAAACAACTTCGTATTTTGTATTTTTTGATCACGATGGCTTGCCAGCTTGGGCTCCATTTCTGTTTGAACCGCCTCAAATTCAGGTGTGCTGATATTGGAACCATAGACGTAGTAAACAGCCATAACACGTTGCAGCTTCTTCCCTGTTTTTTCAATAGCAGCAATCGTATTTTCAAAAGTAGCAGGCTTCGGGTTATCTGCAATTTGCTGCAGCTCCTTTAGCTCTTCCTGCATTGCCAGCTCAAGTGCCGGCTTAAAGTGTTCGACCCTATATTCATTAAAAGCAGGCGCACCTTGATTCGGGCCTTTCCAATCCTGAAGAAGCGGATTATTTTGTGCTGCAACCGGTAAGATTGTAATCATTGTAAGAACTGAAATATATTTTTTCATAATGATGTTTAAATAGTAAATATAGCATTTCTGTCTGAGGTATAAAACCGTCTGCATTTCCGTTATATTTGTTCAACCCTTAAACATTAACCCTTGAAAGCTAAATTTTTATTGTTGTTACTGATGTCTTCAGTGATGTTGACCGCGCAGGACGAAAAATCACTTTTTTGGGAGATTTCCGGCAATGGCCTTGCAAAGAAATCCTATGTGTATGGAACGATGCATGTGAGTGACAAGGTTTCATTTCATTTGTCAGATGCTTTTTTCACACATTTGCTTGAAGCGGACATGGTTGCCAATGAAAGCGATCCGGAAACCTGGAGCGAAATTGTTGATCTGATGGATGTCAGTCAAATAAGCAGCCCTTACAGATTCTACTCACACTTTTATATGTTTCCGCTGGAGAAGGAAGACTGCAACAGCCTCTTTATCAACAACAATTACTTCAGCAATATGCTTTCGGGAATAGAAGACGAGCAGACAGCTGATTTTCAGGAAAACACTGTATTAGACATGTTCATTTATCAGACTGGCCGCAAGTATAATAAAAAAACTGTAGGCCTTGAAAGCGCTCGAGAATCGATATTGTCGCTGCTTTCAATTGATCCTTCTGATGCACGGCCCAAAGACGAAAACAGACAGCTCCTTTCCAAACTGCTCAAGAACAGAAACTACAACGAGGCACTTAAAGAGTTTTACCGCGAGAAGGATATAACCATGCTCGATTCAATTTATAAATTGCTCTTTTCAAAAAAGGCTCATGATCTTTTAATTGTGAACCGAAATATTATCATGACCCAAAGCATCGATTCCCTGGCACGAACTGGAAGTCTGTTTTCAGCTGTTGGAGCTGCGCATCTCTCCGGTAAAATGGGAATCCTGCATCTGCTTAAACAAAAAGGCTACACCGTTCGGCCTGTTATAGATGTCATGACTGAAGTCGGGCAACGAAAAAAGAAGGCTATCGAAAAATCATTCCCAAATCCTGGTTTTGTTTCCACTTCCAGCCATGACGGAATGTTAAAGATGCCACTAAACAAGAAAACCATACTTACTATGGGAGAAATAGGCTCTCCCGACTTTACAAACGGCGGCGTAATCAACATTAAAAGGTTACCGCTAAACAATTTTTTACGGCAAAGTGGTGAAGCATTCGATCCTAAATCACTCGACAGTTTGTTTTTTGAAAACATTCCCGGTGATATTCTGGAGAAAAAATTACTGCATGGAGCGAACTTCACCGCGTACGATATCCGAAACAAAACGAAGATTGGCAATACGCAGCACTATCGGTTCTATGTAACTCCGCTTGAAATTATCGCCGTGTCGATGACAGGTAGCGGCAATTATGTAAATCAGTACGAAAAGCAGGTTTTTGATGAAATTAAAATTGCGCCTTCTTCAGACAAATGGGAACGTGTTGCGCCTCAGAATGGAGGATTTACAGTCGATGTTCCTTCGTTTAAAGCCGTTTACGGAAACGAAACCGCCAGACAGAACAATATGTTGATCCAAGCTTACAAACAGCAAGGCGACAGCTACTTCTTCCTGATAGAAAATACATTGCCGGACGTTGAAAATTTAGAAGATACAGAATACGAACACCGGCAGCTGCACCACGAGTTCCTGTCAAAACACAAAATAGATACATTGCACACTTCTTTATCAGGACTGCAATCGCTGGAATCTGAAAGTCTTTTAAACAAGAAAAAGGTGTTTTTGAAGAGCATCATCAACGGCAGCAAATATTACCTTTTAGGAGCTGTAAATGCTTCAGAAGAGGATAAAGCAAAGTTTTTTAGTTCATTTATCATTCAACCTGCGAAGAATACTGTGGTCTACGAGACTTTACGTGATACGCTGGGCAATTTCACTGTCAAAATTCCACGAGCGCAAAATGAAAGGCTGTTCCTAAACCTCGACCACAAAACTAGAAGGCCCGACGAAGATTTTCGCCCCCGCCATAAATCATATTCGTTCTATTCTGGAACCGGAAGCCACATTGAAGTACAACATCGTCGACTTCATCGCTACGCACCTCAGCGCAGCCTTGACTCTATTGCTGCAGAATTCAGACGGCGGGTGGTTTTCAACAAAGTTGATGAATTGTCGCAAGAAAACGAATGGGAAATCAGAAACCCTTCTGGGCGACCTCGCTTTGTAAAAGAAAGCTATCGCGATACTTTCGTTAATAACTGGTACGAATTGCTAGAAGAGGAAGAAGCAAAATATGAAATATCAAGTGAGCAAGTTCAGGATGATCCTCAAACCAAGACCCGTTCAATCGACTTTATCGTCACCAGATCTGGATCTCTTCAGGCAAAAAAATACAAATTGCTGTTGCGTAAAGATTCATATTACCTTTTACAAGTAATCGTACCAAAGGATTACAATAAAAACGATGCATTTATAGAAACTGTCTTCAGCAGCTTTACGCCTTTACAACCTGTACAAACCGATGACGATGCCGACGCACTTTCCCGCTTTATCAATGACGTGAGCAGTGGTAAAGACTCTTTACGGAATTCTCCATTTCGGGCATTATCTAATTTCACTCCTGAAAAAGGTGATGCTGAACGGATAATAAAGTTTTTGAAAAGCTTTAATTTCAAAGAAACTGAGCGTGGTTACACTGAAAGGCTGATTGACGAGCTGAGCTCATTAAGTGATGCCGCAATAATTCCATTTCTTGAAGAATTCTATTTAAAAAAATCAACCAAAACCTCAACCCAGCTTACAATTTTGCGCGCTTTGGCAAACCAAAGAACAAAGGCTGCCTACAAAAAAATCCTGGAATTGATGAAGCATGACCTGCCAATTGCAGCAAATCGGGGCGACGTACAGCGATTGTTCGACACTTTTTCTGATGATTATAATAACAGCAGCATCTTATTCCCGGAAATTCTTAAATATCTCACTATCGAAGAATACACGAAACCAGTCATCGAGTTTAGCAATATGCTCCTTGAAAAAAAATCTGCAACATTAAAAAAGCTTGGTACCAACAAGAATTTTATAATTTCAAGAGCCAAAACAGCACAAAAAAGAGCTGAGACATGGAAGGAAAATGATGTCGACGAGGTGGACTCTTATTCCGAAGATGAGGAAGTTGTCGAGGTTATAGGTGAAGCCGGACATTCTTCGGAACCGGTGAATGAACTGCTAATGTATTTGAATTTCCTGTATTATCTGCCAACAGATAAAGATGCGGCAGCTTTCATTGAACAGGCAAGACAGCTGGAGATTCCGGCAGTAAAACATGATTTACTAAGGCTTGACCTGATTAGTGGAAATGTCAGAAAAGAAGCATTAGCCAAAGCCCTTAATGATGTGTCTATTCGTTATAGCACAATACAGCTGCTGTTAAACACTAACAATGGCGCTTTGATGCAACACATAGCAGATGATGATGTGGCACGGGCTGCAGTTGTGGAATTTCGCAACTTGAATACCGACAGTAAACTCGACCTGATCGAAAAGAAAATCGTCAGGAGAGGCACTAGAAACATTGTTTATTATTTTTTTACAACAGCATTAAAAAATGACGGCGATCAGGAGCAGGTAAAGCTTTACCCCGTCGCGTTTTTTATGTCAAACAACAAAATCGACCCGCTTGCGTACCGCATGTTGGAAAACACAATCTATAATGAAGAAACTTTTGGGAAAACTTCATCAACGTTGATCCAGCAGTCATTAAATGAAGCAAATCAAAGAGCATCCTTTGGCGAGGATGAGGAAACAGAGGAATATTATGGTGAATATTAATTCTGCAGTGTGAGTTCAAAGCAAATCATATTCACGGTCTTAAGCGGAATCTTTATCACAAACGCCGTAGTCGCTGAGCTTATTGGCGGCAAACTTATATTTGTTGGCTCAAGTGTGATGAGTGTCGGAATTCTGCCTTGGCCGATTGTATTTTTGACCACCGACTTAATCAATGAATACTATGGAAAGAAGGTTGTTCAGCAATTGTCGGTGATCACTGCCTCATTGATTGCTTATTGCTTCTTCATTTTATATATCGCCATTAAAATTCCCGCTGCTGACGGAGTAAGTACCGTTTCTGATGAGCAATTCTACGCAGTTTTCGGGCAAAGCATGTGGATAATAGTTGGCAGCATCGTTGCATTCCTCGTTTCGCAACTGATCGATGCTACGTTATTTCAGTTTTTAAAAAACAAAACCGGCAGTAGAATGCTATGGCTTCGAAGCACAGGATCAACGGTTATATCTCAATTTTTTGACACTTTCATCGTGCTCGGAATAGCATTTTGGCTTACAGGCAAGCTAACTACCGAAATGTACATTGCTTCAGCGCTGACAGGATATTTCGTGAAGCTATTGATTGCTGTTGCGATGACTCCGCTTGTTTATGCGGGACATGCTATTATCGATAAATATCTGGTGAATGACAAATAAAATTAGATGCGCCTGGTGCGGCACCGACGAACTTTACATGAAGTACCACGATGATGAATGGGGAACACCCGTTTATGATGATCAGACGCTATTCGAATTTCTTGTTCTTGAAACCTTTCAGGCCGGGTTAAGTTGGATTACCATATTACGCAAACGCGAAAACTTCCGCCTTGCTTTTGATAATTTTGATTATCGAATAGTCGCAAAGTATGATGATGATAAAATTGCGGATCTGATGCAAAACGCAGGAATCATCAGAAACGGCGCAAAAATAAAAGCGGCTGTTTCTAACGCTGTTGCGTTTATGGAAGTCCAGCAGGAATTTGAAAGTTTTTCAAAATATATCTGGAGCTTCACCGGCGGAAAACCAATCATAAATCATCCCCAAACCCTTAAAGACATTC
>DASWND010000153.1:0-8162 GCA_036399435.1 Flavobacterium sp. | reverse complement strand
GGAACAGCGCGACGCCAACTAAACTGTCGCGGCCGTAATGGAGTTCAGGGTAAATAATTCCGCCGTTTCCTTCGCCGCCGATGACTGCATTGTTCTTCTTCATCAATTCTACAACATTGACTTCACCCACAGCGCTTGCTTCGTAAGTTCCACCATAGACATTGGTGATGTCGCGAAGTGCGCGTGAAGACGACATATTTGACACTGTATTACCGGGAGTTCTGCTCAAAACGTAATCTGCCACGGCAACCAAAGTATATTCTTCGCCGAACATTTCGCCGTCTTCGCTAATGAATGCAAGTCGGTCTACATCGGGATCGACTACAATTCCGAGGTCAGCATTTTCCTGAAGAACAAGTTCGCATATATCACCTAAATGTTCCTTTAGCGGCTCAGGGTTGTGCGGAAAGTGGCCATTTGGTTCGCAATAAAGTTTTACAACTTCTACGCCCATTTGCTCGAGAAGGTTTGGAATTATGATTCCACCTGACGAGTTTACGCCATCAACAACGACCTTAAATTTGGCAGCGCGAACTGCATCGACATCAACAAGCGGAAGATCGAGAACTTCATCGATGTGAATATCCATGTATGCATCGTTGATCGTGATTTCGCCAAGGCTGTCGACATCTGCAAAGTCAAAATCTGCGTTTTCGGCAAAATCAAGAATCTTTGCACCTTCAGCACCGTTTAAGAATTCACCTTTTTCATTGAGAAGTTTTAATGCATTCCATTGTTTTGGGTTGTGAGAGGCAGTGAGAATGATTCCACCGTCAGCATTTTCAAGTGGAACTGCGATTTCAACCGTTGGCGTTGTTGAAAGTCCCAGGTCAATGACATCAATTCCGGATCCAACTAAAGTATTGACTACCAGGTTATGGATCATTGGCCCTGAAATTCGCGCATCACGCCCGATAACAACTTTCAGTTTATCTTTTTGTGAATATTGTTTAAGCCAGGTTCCGTATGCGGCGGCGAATTTGACGGCGTCGATTGGCGTTAAATTGTCTCCTGTTTTGCCTCCAATTGTTCCTCGTATTCCTGAAATTGATTTAATTAACGTCATTTTGAATATTTGTGGGTGCAACAAAGATAAAGCAAGTTCCAAATATTTGGCAGCCGGTAATTAAAATGTAAATTAGAACCATGAACTTTCTTGCGCATATTTATCTTTCGGGAGATGATTGTCTTATACAGATAGGCAATTTTATGGCTGATGGCATTCGCGGACGTGATTATGAATTTTATCCGGAGCACGTTCAGCGCGGCATAATTCTCCACAGGGCGATCGACACATTTACGGACGCTCATCCAATTTTCCGACAGGGAACGAAACGGTTGCACGCAAAATATCATCATTATGCGGGTGTAATTATGGATGTTTATTATGATCACTTTCTAGCTGCAAACTGGAGCAGATACAGCAGTTTAACACTGAAGGAGTACTCGGAGAATTTTTATAAATGTCTTGAAGATCATGATGAATTGCTGACAGATAAAACGCGCAACATGCTTCCGATCATGAAGCGTGAGAACTGGCTGCTAACCTACGCAACGCCTGATGGAATTGAAAAGATTTTGAAACAAATGGATTATCGCACCGGACATAAATCGGGAATGGGAAATGCAAAGTTTGAGCTTTTGCAGTTTTATGACGAGTACAACAACGAATTTTCGGAGTTCTTCGAAGACATCCGCGAACATTCTCAACAATTTCTCGCAACATGCTAAAGAAAATAATGCCGATGCTCCTACTGGCAACCGGCTGCAATTCCACGAAAAACATTAATGCGCCAACAGGTTTTACGGCAAGTAAAGCAATGGTTGTTTCTGCACGTGAAGAAGCTTCAAAAATAGGTGTTGAAATTCTTAAAAAAGGTGGAAATGCTTTCGATGCCATGGTCGCAACCGAACTCGCACTTGCTGTTGCTTATCCGTATGCCGGAAACATTGGCGGTGGCGGGTTTATGGTTTATCGCAAAGCAAATGGCGAAGCAGGCTCACTTGACTATCGGGAAATGGCGCCAAGTGCAGCGACCGTTGATATGTACCTCGACAAAGATGGAAACGTCATTCCGAACAAAAGTACTTCCACTGCGCTTGCTGTTGGCGTTCCGGGAACAATTGCGGGTGTTTTCGCTGTTCATAGAAAACTATGCACAATGCCAATACGCGAGTTGATACAGCCTGCGATCGATTTGGCTAAGAAAGGTGTTGTTGTGACTAAAAAACAGGAACTCCAGCAAAAGGCTAATATTGAAGCAATAGTGGCGGCGAATGGAACCCGAAGTTTGTTCGGCAGGCAATTTAACGAAAATGACACTATAAAATATCCGGCGCTCGCTGCTACTTTAACACGCATTGCAGAAAATGGTGAAGATGAATTTTATAAAGGATCGACCGGAAAAAAATTGATTGCATACTTAACTTCCAAAGGTGGAATTATTACAATGCAGGATTTGGCATCCTATAAAGCGAAGTGGCGCGAACCAATAAAATTTAATTATAAGGATCTATCGATTATTTCAATGTCGCCTCCAAGCAGTGGCGGAATTTGCCTGGGTCAGATAATGACAATGATCGAGCCGTACGATTTAAAGAAATCCGGACATAATTCTGCTGAATATATTCAAATCCTCACAGAAGCCGAGCGTCGTGCTTATGCAGATAGAAATTATTTTTTGGGTGATCCAGATTTTGTAAATATTCCGGTTTCGCAGCTGCTTGATAAAAAATATCTGAAGAACCGTATGGTAGATTTTGACATTTCTCATGCTACGAAATCCTCAGATGTTTCTCCAGGTAAAGTAGCATTCACCGAGCAGATGGAAACTACTCATTATTCTATTGTAGATCAATGGGGAAATGCCGTGTCAGCAACAACGACTTTAAACGGAGCCTTTGGTTCTAAGCTTTATTGCGATGAAGTGGGATTTTTCCTGAACAATGAAATGGATGATTTTAGTGCCAAACCTGGAGTTGCAAATATGTTCGGACTTATTGGCGCAAAAGCAAACAGTATTGCACCGGGAAAAAGGATGTTAAGTTCAATGACGCCAACTATTGTTCTTCGCGATGGCAAATTATTTATGGTGTTGGGATCGCCGGGCGGTTCAACCATTATTACGTCGGTTCTTCAGGTGCTCTTAAACGTTTCCGAATTTGGCATGTCGATGCAGGAAGCAGTTGATGCGCCGCGTTTTCATCATCAATGGCTTCCGGATGAAATTATGTTTGAACCAGAAAAATTTCCTTCAGAGGTTCTTCAAACTCTGGAACGCAGGAAGTATAACCTGAACCAAAAAAGCGCTCCAGTCATAGGAAAAGTGGATGCTGTTTTAGTCCAGCCTAACAAGCTTCTTGAAGCAGGCGCCGACAGCCGAGGCGATGATAAAGCTGCCGGATTTTGATTTAGTATTTTAAATGTTCTCCGTTTTAATAAGTAAATTTGTTACAAATTTTGCACTGCTTGATTAATGCCAGAGAACAAAACACAATACTCGAAAATAATCCGACGGAATACGTTCAGGCACGTTGAAACTATCGTATTTCTTCTAAAGACGGTACTGAATGAGCGTCATTTTATTTACCTCGCGAGTATATTAGTCGCAATTTCCTGCGCATTTGCTGTGATAATCTTAAAAGGATTTGCACATTATGTGTTTGTAGGCGCGAATTACATAAATGGGTATCTAAAGCTTCCATTTATAAACAGCCTGCTGCCGATCATAGGAATACTTTTGACTGTGTTTGTCATTAGAAATGTGCTTGATGGAAAACTAGAAAAAGGAAGTTCCAGAATATTATATGCAGTCGCCAGAAGAGGCGGAATCATGCCGCGCCGACAAATGTATGCTCAGATAGTAACGAGTTCATTGACCGTGGGATTGGGCGGATCGGCCGGACTCGAATCACCAATCACCATTACAGGCGCAGCATTCGGATCTAACTTTGCACAGCGTTACCGGCTGTCTCAAAAAGACAGGATTTTACTTTTGGCATGTGGTGTTGCGGCGGGAATCGGAGCTGCTTTTAACGCACCAATTGCAGGTGTTTTATTTGCGATCGAAGTCGTTTTGACAGATGTGACGATAGCCGCATTTATACCGATTATTATTTCGGCAGCGACAGGCGCGATTGTTTCAGCCATTATCTTAAATGAAGAAGTATTGCTGTCATTTAAGCAGCAGCAGGTTTTTGATTTCCATAATATTCCATATTACATTATACTTGGAATTCTTGCCGGATTATTATCCGTTTTTCATGCAAGGAAGTTTCGGCAGGTTGAGAAGATTTTTTCGCGGATGAAGAAAAACTCGTACCGGAAAGCCTTGTTCGGCGCATCAATCCTTGCAATTTTGATTTTCCTTTTTCCGACACTTTTTGGTGAAGGTTATGAAAGCATAAAAGTACTTTCTTCGCCAAATCCGAGTACACTTCTCGAAAATACTTTGCTTGAGCCATTTCGGAATAATCCATGGATTCTGCTTCTATTTGTCGGAATAACGGCAATGCTTAAATCATTTGCAACAGGACTGACTCTCGGCAGCGGCGGAAACGGCGGAAACTTTGCTCCGTCATTATTTGTGGGTTCATATCTAGGTTTTTTTGTCGCCACCGTTGTAAACTTAACCGGTTTAACGCATAAACTTCCTGTTGCAAATTTTACTCTGGTTGGCATGGCGGGAATTCTAAGTGGACTTTTTCACGCACCTTTAACAGCTATCTTTCTTATTGGTGAAATTACCGGTGGTTACAACCTGATGGTTCCGCTGATGATCGTTTCGTCAATCAGTTTCGCTGTGTCGCGTCAATTTGAAAAATATTCAATGGATGTGAAACATCTGGCGACAATGGGACATGTTTTCACCAGTGATAAAGACAGAAACATTTTATCGAACATTGATGTGCTGAGTCTCGTTCAAAGTGAGCTTAAGGTTCTAAAAGTCGACGATGATATCGAACAGGTGGTTGAATTATTGAGAACCACAAATCAGAAAGTTTTTGCAGTTGTTGACCGCAACGAATTACTGATCGGCATTGTAGATTTTGATCATATTAAGCCAGTTTTGTTCAACGCATTCAGGCTCAAACACACTCCGCTCAGCGAAATAATTACACAGCCAGCCGCCGAAATTAAGTACGATGACGGAATCCAGAAAATTATGAAGAAGTTTGAAAGCGGCAATGCCGAAGTTCTTCCCGTCACAGATAAAGGAAAGTACCTCGGATTTATCTCAAAGGTTGCCATTCTCGAAAGTTACCGCGCGAAATTAAAAGAAATGGTGATCGAGTAATTAGTTTTTGTTTAACACTTTACCGCTTTACATGTTCCTGAAATGAGGAGGTAAAATAGTACCTTTGCATTTTTACAAAATATGCTGAAATCAGACGATAATATTGAGGTTCTTGGTGCACGCGTCCACAACCTTAAAAATATAGATGTAACCATTCCACGTGAGAAACTTGTAGTAATCACCGGACTTTCCGGATCAGGAAAATCATCACTTGCTTTTGATACCATTTATGCCGAAGGACAACGTAGATACATAGAAACTTTTTCTGCGTATGCGAGGCAGTTCTTAGGTGGACTAGAACGTCCCGACGTTGATAAAATCGATGGACTTTCTCCGGTTATTGCGATCGAGCAAAAAACTACAAGTAAGAGTCCGCGTTCAACCGTTGGAACAATTACAGAAATCTACGACTTCCTCCGATTGCTCTATGCCCGCGCCGGCGATGCACACAGTTATGTTACAGGCGAAAAAATGGTCAGTTACAGCGACGACCAAATTAAAGACCTCATTACACAAGGCTTTACCGGAAAAAGAATCAACATCTTAGCTCCTGTCATTCGTGCACGAAAAGGACATTATGCTGAATTGTTTCAACAAATTGCAAAACAAGGATTCGTAAAAGTCCGCATCAACGGCGACATCCGGGAAATTACACCGGGAATGAAACTCGACCGATACAAAACACATGATATTGAAATTGTAGTTGACCGGATGTTGGTCGAAAACACACCTGAAAACGAAAAGCGGCTTGAAGAAAGCATCCGCACTGCAATGCATCACGGCGAAAATGTGCTGATGATCTTAGATCAGGATTCGGGGAATATTAGGTATTTCAGCAGGAATCTGATGTGTCCCATAAGTGGAATCTCATACCAAAACCCGGAGCCGAACAACTTTTCGTTCAACTCGCCAAAAGGCGCATGTCCGACTTGTAAAGGAATTGGGTTCATCAATGAGATCAATCTACAGAAGATCATTCCGAATCCCAAAACATCAATTAAAAATGGTGGTTTTGCACCTTTAGGTGAATATAAAAGCACTTGGATTTTTAAGCAGCTTGAGCTCATTGGCGAACGCTACGGTTTTAAACTAAGCGACCCCATTTCCAAAATTTCAGCTGAAGCCATGGAAGTGATCATGCTTGGATCAAAGGAAAAGTTTACGGTTCCGTCAAAGACACTCGGAATTACAAAAGAATATAAGATCGATTTTGAAGGAATTTCAAACTTTATCAAAAACCAGTTTGAAGAAAGTGAATCAACAGCATTAAAACGCTGGGCAAAAGATTTTATGGACGAGATTCCTTGTCCTGAATGTGAAGGCACGAGATTGAAAAAGGAAGCTCAGTATTTCAGAATCAACGATAAAAATATTGCTGAATTATCTAACATGGATATTTCAGATCTTCTCATTTGGTTCAATGATCTGCCGCAGCACCTGAATGAAAAGCAAAAAACAATTGCCACTGAAGTTATTAAAGAGATCCGAGACAGATTAGAATTTTTAGTGAATGTTGGTCTTGAATATCTTTCAATTTCACGGAGTTCAAAATCACTTTCAGGCGGAGAAGCACAACGTATTCGCCTCGCAACACAAATTGGTTCTCAATTGGTTGGCGTTCTTTATATTTTGGATGAACCGAGCATCGGACTTCATCAGCGAGATAACGAAAAGCTGATCACATCGCTTGAAAAACTTCGCGACATCGGAAACTCGGTTATAGTTGTTGAACACGATAAAGATATGATCGTACGTGCCGATCATGTTATTGATATTGGTCCGGCTGCCGGAAAACACGGTGGTGAAATTGTGAGTGAAGGAACGCCTGAAGAGATTCTCAAACATCACACATTGACTGCTTCCTATTTAAATGGCGAGAAGTCGATTGAAGTTCCGAAAAAGCGCCGTGAAGGCAACGGAAAATCTATAAAGTTAACCGGAGCAACAGGAAATAACTTAAAAAATGTCTCAATTGAAATTCCACTTGGCCAGCTCGTTTGCGTCACGGGAGTTTCCGGAAGCGGAAAATCGACCTTGATAAACGAGACGCTCTACCCTATTTTAAATGCATATTATTTCAATGGGGTCAAAAAGCCGGCGCCATATAAAAAAATCGAAGGGCTCGAACATATCGACAAGGTAATTGATATTGATCAGAGTCCGATTGGGCGAACGCCAAGGTCAAATCCAGCGACTTACACAGAAGTATTTACAGAGATCCGAAATCTTTTTACAATGACTTCCGAAAGTGCGATCCGTGGATACAAAGCCGGAAGGTTCAGCTTTAACGTCAAAGGTGGAAGATGTGAAACTTGTGAAGGCTCGGGAGTTCGAACAATTGAAATGAATTTTCTTCCGGATGTTTATGTCGAATGTGAAACTTGCCAGGGCAAACGTTTCAACAGGGAAACTTTGGAGATCAGATATAAAGGAAAAAATATTTCTGATATATTGAACATGACTGTTGATGAGGCCGTTCCATTTTTTGAGAATATTCCAAAGATATATCGAAAGATAAAGACAATTCACGATGTTGGGTTGGGATATATTACACTTGGTCAGCAAAGCACAACACTTTCAGGTGGTGAAGCGCAACGTATAAAACTTGCTGCCGAACTATCTAAAAAAGATACCGGAAACACATTTTACATCCTCGATGAACCCACAACCGGACTTCACTTCGAAGACATTCGCGTTTTAATGGAAGTCATCAATAAGCTTGTCGACAAAGGAAATTCGATACTCGTTATTGAACATAATATGGATGTCATCAAACTCGCAGACTATATTATCGACATGGGCTACGAAGGCGGAAAAGGCGGCGGTGAAGTCGTTGCAAAGGGAACACCGGAGCAGATCATTAAG
>DASWND010000152.1:0-6688 GCA_036399435.1 Flavobacterium sp. | reverse complement strand
TTAAAGCCGGAACTTATGCACCGAGTATTGAAATTATTGAAGGAGATGCGCGTTCAAGGGCGTTTTTCATTGCAAGTGATGTTAAACTTTACGGAGGTTTTAACGGAACTGAAACTCAACTTGAGCAGCGGAATTTTACTGCTAATGTCACAACATTAAGCGGTGATTTCAACAACGATGATTTAGATACCAATGGTGACGGTATTTCTGATATCAATTATCAGGAAAACGCTTATACGGTTTTTTTAAATTTTGAAGTTGGTGCCTCTTCGGTAATCGATGGGTTTACGGTCACAGGCGGTGTTGCCAATGGCGATTACGAGTACGTCGTTAACGGTATCGAAATTTCTACAAGCAATGGCGGAGGAATGCACAATTTGGAGTCCGCACTTACGATCAGGAACATGAAGTTCATCGACAACTATGCATCTTTTGGTGGTGCGATGTATAATTCCGGCGGAACACCAAAGATTTACGATTCTGAATTAAACTACAACCAGGCGGCATACGGCGGAGCTGTATACAGCAACTGGAGTTGCATATTTACCGCGCAAAACTGCGACTTCTTTTTTAACAATTTTACCGGAGGAACAGTTGGTGCCGTTAATCAGAGTGTGAGCATGATCTCAGATTCATATTTTGCTTACAACACCGGTGCTTATGGCGGCGCGATCTACAACAACATCGGAACCTGCATCCTGCAAAATGTCAAGATCAGTAACAACATTGTGACTGCATCGGGTGGTGGAATTTATAATGTAAATTCAAGTGTGGCCAACCTGTATAATGTTTTGATCAATAACAATCAGGCAGATAATGGCGGCGGGATTTATGACAATGAAAGTTATTCAAAGCTTACCAATGTTACTATAGTTAACAATGAAGCACTTCAAAAAGGAGGCGGAATGTATTGTACACTGAGTATGGATAACCTCAATACCAGAATATACAATTCAATTATCTGGGGCAACAGCTCGACGAGCAACATCTATGATTCGATTTATTATACATATTTTGCTCAGGAAGATGTTCATATCAGAAACAGCATTATCGAACATAGTGGTGGAAGCTCGAACTGGAACACGGCTTATGGCGATAACATGGGAAGCAACTTAGATGTAGATCCACAATTTGTAAATCCTGATAACGAAGATTTTACTTTGCAACCAACAAGCCCCGGACTTAACAGCAGCTACAACCAGTTCTTGACATTGCCTAATGGTGCCAACTCTTGGACAGCTGCAGATAAGGATGCAAATGGCTACAGCAGACTTCAGGGAAGTGGTGTTGACCGTGGCGCCCTTGAAGCTGGCGGCTTATTGGGAACTGGACATTTTGCAGCTGGTCTTAATATTTCGTTTAATAATCCGGTCAAACAAGGGGAGAACCTGATGATTTCAACGACTGCCGAGCTCGCAAATACTGCTGAGATTTACGATGTAAATGGAAAGAAAGTAAGTTCAGTAACACTAAGTGCAAACAATGAGATCAGCACTAATGGATTATCTCAGGGCATGTACTTCGTACGCTTGTCTGCCGATAATAATCCGTTTACAATTAAGTTGATCGTCAGATAATTTTTGACATATAAATTAATGGAAAGCTGACTTTAACGGTCAGCTTTTTTATTTAAAGCGCTTTGTCTTTGTAGTAATTTACTAGTAGATCAACAAATCGGCTATAACTGTCAAGTCCTTCTTCCTGCTTGTTGACCTTGAGGAAATTATCATAAAAAACTTCAAATAGGGCCTCAATAAAACTCTGATAGCTTTCCCAGAAATCCTGACTTTCTTTGAAATTCGCAATTACGCCCGGATTCACAGTCTTTTTCAGCTGGTCGAAGATCTTCTCATTTCGAACTTTCCAGTTGTACAAGCAGTAATTCAATGCCATCATATATCCTGAATATTTGATATTCAGATCCTGATTTTCAACTGTAGCCAGAAAGCCCACAAAGTTTGCCTCGCTTTCTGAAGCGTATCCAATCTGATGTGCCATTTCGTGCGCTGCCGTAGCGGGAAAAGTATGCATTGGCAACATCGAATTCACCTGCGCCTCATTTGTAAATGGATTCAAATAGCCGGAAAAACCCATGTATGTAAGTGGTAAGCTAAAAAGCGAAGTTTTAGTGCTTGCATGTTCATACCTAAAGAAAGGATACTTCTTTGCAAGCCGCCGATATCCGGAAATATTCATCTCAAAAATTTGGTCTTGCGTATAGTGAACAATAGCTCTTTTTGATTTATCCGAAGTGATTCCCAAGTGTACAGCATTTGTTTTTGCTATCAGCTTTTTCGTAAACACAAGCAGCTCAGCATCGGTGTATTCTGTTGCGATATTCATTTTTTCGGATAGTGGCGTTCGTACATAATTGATTGCCCAAAGCAGATGAAAAAAGAAATAAAACACAGAGAAGAAGCTGATGATGTGAAGCAGGTTTATTTTCCAATCGACACGCCAGCTTTTTCTTTTCAAATAGAACCAGCGGATCGCCAGAATTATTACAACAGCATATAAAAAATCACCAACTGAGAAAAGAAGATTGCCAAAAACAATCCGCAGAAATGCTGAAACTGGCACATACAGCGCATTGCTGTAATACCTTTCAACAAAATCAGGGAAAAAGGAAATAACATTTATCAGGATAATTTGAACCAGAAGAAAAATCGAAAGGATGAGTTTTCTTTTAAACATAACACGCGCGTTTCAAAAGTAAATATAAGGTTTGTAACTTTACCACGTAAATCAAACATCAAACATGAGCCAGGAAATCAGAAATCTTGAACCAAAAGTCCTATGGAATAAATTTGCAGACCTCAATGCAGTTCCAAGACCATCCAAAAAAGAAGAACGCGTCATCGAGTTTATGAAGGATTTCGGGAAACGCCTAAATCTCGAAACTTTTGAAGACGAGATCAGGAATGTCATTATTCGAAAGCCCGCGACACCCGGAATGGAAAACCGCAAGCCTATCGTGATGCAAGGCCACCTCGACATGGTTCACCAAAAGAATAACGACACAATTTTCGACTTCGCTACACAAGGAATTGATATGTATATCGATGGCGATTGGGTACGCGCACGCGGAACCACTCTTGGCGCCGATAACGGGCTGGGCGTAGCAACGATTATGGCTATTTTGGAAAGCACCGACATTCCGCATCCTGCAATAGAAGCACTGTTTACAATAGACGAAGAGACGGGAATGACAGGAGCATTAAACCTTAAAGGCGGCATTCTACAAGGCGAAATTCTCCTCAACTTAGATACTGAAGAAGATGATGAAATTGATATTGGCTGCGCCGGCGGAATCGATGTGACAGCCACAAGAACATATGAACTCGACGATGTTCCTGAAGGTTCGGTAGGTTACAAAATATCTGTAAAAGGATTGACAGGCGGCCATTCAGGAATGGATATTCATAAAGGACTGGGCAACGCCAACAAGATCATGAACAGGTTGTTGTTCAACACTTTTGACGACTATGGTTTGCATATTGCAGAAATTAATGGCGGAAGCCTCCGAAATGCTATTCCACGTGAGAGCACCGCGCATGTGATCATTGCAAATATGTATAACGAATCTTTTGCTTTTGATCTGCAAAAGACCATTGACGAAATAAGAAAAGAATTTGCTACAACAGAACCAAAACTTGTAATCGAGATTGCCCCTGCCGATCTGCCTTCGAAAGTAATGTCGCTGGGCGTTCAGGAAGGAATTCTACGTGCAATTTATGCAGCGCACAATGGTGTGTACCGAATGAGTGCCGATATGGCTGATCTGGTAGAGACTTCCAACAACATTGCACGTGTCATCATTAAAGATGGGCAAATCCACGTTGGATGCCTGACAAGATCATCAGTCGAGACTTCAAAGATGGATCTTGCAAATTCGCTTCGATCTGCATTTGAACTTGCGGGTTGCGAAGTTGCTTTTTCAGGTTCATATCCGGGCTGGACTCCGAATGTGAATTCGCAGATCCTTGATGTTCTGGTTAATATTTATCAAGACCAAAATGGACAAAAACCGAAGGTCGTCGCATGCCATGCCGGACTTGAATGTGGAATCCTGGGAACCAATTATCCTGAAATGGATATGATTTCATTTGGTCCAACAATTCACGGCGCACATTCGCCGGATGAGCGCGCCAGCATTTCTTCAGCTCAAAAATATTGGAAATTTGTCCTGGAAGTGCTGCAAAACATTCCTTTGAAAATTGCATAACAAAAAGCAAAGCCATCTGAAAGGGTGGCTTTTTATTTAAATCTTATTCTGACAGTAGGTGGAATCGTGTAATAAGCTGTGATTTTAGTTGTATATTGGTGTACAACTAACAACTACGATCATGAAAAATTCTACTTTTAAAACCGCAAAAACTTTTATAATTCTGCTATTTGTAGCATTTGGTGCTAGCAGCAATTTGTCGGCTCAGGCTGAAAAAGCAGCAGCTGATACGCAAACGAAACTTGCCATTTTTATAAAAAGCACAGCCGAGGGAATAACCTTAACCTGCGAACGCGGCTGTGAATGGAAAGAACTTACTGTCAAAGCCGCTGATGTCAACAATATTTGGGCGGTAGATCAAAGTGGGCTTCGCATAATTAAGAAGGAACATGTTCCGGCTGATGATTCTGTCTTCCTGTTTACTATTAAACACTATAAGGATCAACTGCTGTTGAAAGGTCTAAAAGGAGTGTCATGGAAAAACCTGAGCATCAAATGTCCTGAAAGTATATGTACAGAATCTTTTGATGAAAAAGGTGTTACTCAGCTGAACTAGCAGACGCGGCTTTACAAGCTAAAAACGTTTTCTTCTTTTGGATCAATATCGACTATCGCATATGACGGTATGTCGGAAATTGCCATTTCATCAAGAACATTTACCAAGTCACCATAATTTGAAGCTTTGCCGGGTTTTATAAGAACGATAATACCCTTCCCATTTTTGCCGGTTGATGCTGAATATTCAAGTACATCTTTCTTCCTTGCCAAAAGTTCATGTCGCAGTGATGAAGATCTCAAATTAATGTCCTTTAGATTCTTCTGATCAAAAAGGCCCATATAACATTTCGCTTTGCCATGATCGCCAATCAATATCGTCATTGTCCGATTTTCATCAACAGGCATTGGTTTATCGCTCGGAAGTGGCATTGCCAGATCCATTGAGTTTGGTTTTCCCAGCGAAGTAGTGAGCATGAAAAATGTGATCAGCAGAAAAGCCAGATCTACCATCGCGGTAAGATCAACTTTGATATTCTGTTTTTTGCTTCGAATATTCCCAGATTTCGAACCTCCGCTTTCTGAACTTGCGTTTAACTCTGCCATGAAAACTGTTTTTAGGTTGTTGTTTGGTTAGAAGTTCGTTGGTGAACTTTGTAATTACAACGAAAAAGCAACTTCGGATATTGCAAATGATTTAAGTTTGGAAAATTATGTGTGGATTTCATCAGATCGGGATCAATATCCGTTGCAAAAAGCGCAGCAGTTTAGTTGTGGATTTATACTTAACACAGCACCTGTAATTGTTGATGTCGATTTTTATTATAGGACGCTTAACGGCATAACATCAATGACATTTGGCTTTCTCAATGAGTTTGGCCCAGCGGTTAGTATCGGCAAAGGATTTCCCACGGAATCGACGTATTGCTCCAAAAGAACAAACCACGTGGCGAATGTGGCTGACATATACTTATCAGGATCGCAAAATAAGTACGAAACTGTAAACAATGGAAATTATTTCCCTAGCAGCTCAGAGATTACACACTCTATCTCTCTGTCGTTTTTAAGAAGTGGGGAAACTATTCTGTTTCAGCTGGATGGTTTCTACACTCTGGCCGACCGTCTAGTGAGGATGATAACTCAAACCAGATTGCGATCTTTAATAGCCAGCCACTACCAACTTATCACCGTCTAAATATTTCAGTTGCATATCAGTTTATAAGCCGAAACTCGTGAAAGGCCGCGTTGGCTTTTCCATTTAATGTAATAATCAACGAGGTTATCAGCCGTGAATATGAAGGACACTTTGCTGGAATAAGCGATCTGGATAATCCTCAGTACAGCAGGAGAAACTACTACTCTTTGGGGTTCACCCCTAATATTTCGCACGCTTATCTTTTCTATAAATGAATTTAGAGTAGAAGTGTAAATTTGTCCTGATCCTTTTATATTCGTGGCTTATCCTTTTTCTTTTATTTAAACCTTTTCTTAATGCCCAACTGAAATAGAATTTTATAACCTGTTAATCAGTGGCTTACCCATTTACGATACCTAACAAATTCATGTACATATAAGAAGCATGTACGTAGAAAAGGGTGTTTATAGGGAATTGCGAACAATCCCCATGGAAATATGTTAAACATACCGCACCTATATAACACAAAAAACTGAGGGCGCGGCCCGAACTGAGCGAAGCTAAAGGCGACATTTAAGATTAAACTGAGGACAACCAGTGGCTGTCAGGTATTCTTTAAAACAAAAACCCGTTGTTTTCACCACGGTTTTCCAAAGAAAGGCGACGAACCGACCCTGAAGGGCAGCACGTCACTTCTATAAAAAAGTAAACCCTGACCGATAGGTCAGGGTTTAACTAAAGAAAGGCGACGACATACTCTCCCACAAAATTGCAGTACCATCTGCGCAGGCGGGCTTAACTTCTCTGTTCGGGATGGGAAGAGGTGAGCCCCG
>DASWND010000151.1:0-3255 GCA_036399435.1 Flavobacterium sp. | reverse complement strand
GCTTTATTACAAGAAAAAAGAGTTACAAACGCAATGATCAACAATGCTAATTTTGAATTCATACTAGTTTATAAGGTTATTAAATACAAAACGCCCTACAATGTAAGGCGTTTAGAAAAAAGCTATTAATTTTAACGTTCGTCAGTTACGTCAACTGTTCTTTCAGCTGCGTACTTGGCGTATGTTCCGTTTTCAAGTTTCTCGCGGACCGCTTCAAATGCAACGAGTGTTTGGTTAATATCTTCCATATTATGCGCTGAAGTCGGGATCATCCGCAGCAAGATAATGCCTTTCGGAATCACCGGGTAAATCACGATGGATAAGAATATATGGTAATTTTCACGTAAGTCGTTTACAAGCATCATTGCTTCCGGAACGCTTCCTTTTAAATATACCGGTGTCACGCAAGTATTGGTATCGCCAATTTCAAATCCGCGATCCCGCAGGCCGTTTTGAAGTGCATTTACGTTCTCCCACAACTTATCTTTCAGTTCCGGCATGGAGCGCAGCATCCGCAGTCGCTTCAATGAGCCGATTGTCTGAATCATCGGCAGTGCTTTGGCAAACATCTGCGAACGTAAATTATATTTGAGGTAATCAATAATTGCTTTGTCGGCAGCAACAAACGCTCCGATATTGGCCATTGATTTAGCAAAAGTCGAAAAGTAAACATCTATATCATCCTGAACACCTTGCTCCTCGCCTGCTCCAGCACCAGTTTTACCCAATGTACCAAATCCGTGCGCGTCGTCGACAAGTAACCTGAAAGTATATTTTTGTTTTAAAGCAACAATCTCGCGAAGTTTCCCCTGCTGGCCCCGCATTCCGAAGACACCTTCAGTAATGAACAAAATTCCGCCACCTGTTTCTTCGGCCATTTTAGTAGCGCGCTGCAGGTTTTTCTCCATGCTCTCCAGGTCATTGTGCTTGTATGTAAAGCGCTTGCCCATGTGAAGTCGGACGCCATCAATAATACAGGCGTGCGAATCAACATCGTAAACAATTATATCGTTTTTCGTAACCAATGCATCGATAATTGAAACCATTCCCTGATAACCAAAATTCAACAGGTAAGCCGACTCCTTCATTACAAACTCGGCAAGTTCACGCTCCAATTCCTCGTGTGCGGTCGTTTGACCACTCATCATCCGGGCACCCATTGGATAGGCAGCACCATATTGAAGCGCAGCGTCAGCATCGGCTTTACGGACTTCAGGATGATTTGCCAACCCGAGATAATCGTTGATGCTCCAGTTCAGGATTTCCTTGCCGTGAAACATCATTCTAGGTCCAAGTTCACCTTCAAGTTTCGGAAATACATAATATCCTTCGGCCTGTGAAGCCCATTTCCCTAGCGGGCCTTTGTTATTTTGGATTCTGTCGAATAGATCTTTTACCATAATCGTAGTGTAGTAGTTCGCATTGTCTTAACGCGGTGCAAAAATAAATATTTAAACTGTATAACAATGCGAATTGGGTTTATTTTATAGGCAGCCCTAGCTCGGCCTGTTGCAGTGGTTTCAATATAAAAATGGCAAAAGTGCAACCAAGTCTCAAATTGATTAAAATAGTATCTTTGGTTACCAAACTACAAGATATGCCCGATTCTAAAGAGCTCAAATTGGCGGTATTAATTGATGCTGACAACGTTCCATATAGCAATGTAAAAGGAATGATGGAAGAAATTGCCAAATACGGAACGCCTACTACAAAGCGTATTTATGCCGACTGGACACGTCCAAACGCCGGAGGCTGGAAAAGTGTATTATTGGAACACGCTATAACGCCTATTCAACAGTATAGCTATACTATCGGAAAAAATTCATCCGATTCTGCGATGATCATTGATGCGATGGACTTGCTTTACTCGGATAAAGTTGACGGTTTTTGCATTGTATCCAGCGACAGCGATTTTACGCGCCTGGCTGTGCGTTTGCGGGAGTCGGGAATGAAAGTCATTGGCATCGGCGAAAAGAAAACACCAAATTCATTTATTGTCGCATGCGACCGCTTTATTTATATCGAAGTTCTTGACGGTGCAGTCAAGAAGAAAAAAAGCACCCGCAAGTCACCTGATACCGATGTTAAGCCTCCAAATGTAAAAGCTGCTGAAAAAGCTGCCGAAAAAGCGTCGGACAAAGCTGCCCAGAAAGTTTTTACAAAAATAGATGAGGATACTATTGAACTGATCGAAGCGACTATTGAAGATCTTTGCGATGATGACGGATGGGCGTTTTTGGGTGATGTAGGTAATCTGATAGTTCGCAAAAAACCGGAATTTGATCCGCGCAACTATGGGTTTACCAAATTGACACCAATGTTAAAATCTCTAATTGATATTCTTGAGATTGACGAACGCGATTCTGACAAGAAAGGAATTAAACATGTTTTCGTCAGGCTGCGCTTCAGTTAATATTCGTTTCAAAGTATAACATGAGGGGGCAATTATGTAACACAAATTATGTGGTGGTGCTGCAAATTTGTAATACTAATAAAAAAGTCAGGATCATGAATAAGTTATTAAGCAGCTTTTGCATCATTTTCGTCTTCACTCTTTTTGCCTGCAATCAAACCAACAATAATTCCGGTCAGACTACTCCTCAGGGTACTGTTCAAACTAACAGAATGAACTCGGACATGGAGGACCAGCGTGCACCCGCCGAAGTGGATAGTGTTACTAGCCCCGGCAGCAATGCCTATGACCTCAAAACACGAAATTCAGGTTCGACAGGAACTACAACTGATCAGAATATGCAGAACCAGCAAGGTACACATGGGCGCAGTACCACCAGTGGTGACAACGGAACAGGAGGTCAGTAGAACAGATTTTTCTTATAAAGAAAAATTTTGGCAAATACATTTGCGCTATTCGTCGAAGAAATGTAGCATTTCATCGATTTGCATTTTGGTGCAAATAAAGTTCTTACTGATAATAATATCTTAGCTTCACTGTAACTGCCGCAGGGCCTGACATGTGAATTATGCTGAAGGGAAAAATGAACAGCAGGATTATCCTGGCTGACGATGATGCTGATGATCGCGTAATATTTAGCGAAGCGTTAAGTGAAGTGAGAGCTAACCAACAGCTTACAGTTTTCTCTGACGGTGTCGAGCTAATGAACTATCTTCAGCAGGCTGCTGAACTTCCGCAGTTGCTATTTCTCGATTTAAACATGCCAAAGAAGTCAGGCTTCGAGTGTTTGAGGGAAATTCGTACCAATGAAAGATACAAGGATATTTCCATTGCAATATATT
>DASWND010000150.1:0-2481 GCA_036399435.1 Flavobacterium sp. | reverse complement strand
CTATGCTTCAACCGACCTGAAACGAAATGCTACAGAATTGGCCATAAAATCTGATTCATTGGCTTTGGTAGTCAAAAATAACGACGCATATATGCAATCTATTAGAAAAGTGCTGACAGGCGATCTTGATTACGCACAAATAAACAAAGACTCCATTCTCGCGACCGAAATTCCGAATCAAAAATTGCAACTTGCCGCTTCTGATGATGAAATAGAGCTACGTGAACAGGTAACCCAGGAAGACAAGTATAATCTGTTTGAAAAAGCCGTTGCTAAAGTCAGCGTCGTATTTTTCCCACCAGTTACAGGAATCATTACTGATAAGTATGATCTTCGTAAAAAGCATCTTGCCGTCGACGTGGCATTGGCCAAAGACACTCCGATTAAAGCTGTGTTGAACGGTACGGTGATCTTCGCCGATTGGACGCCGTCTACCGGGAACGTCGTAATTCTTCGCCATACGGAAGGATTTATATCTGTTTATAAACATGCGTCATCTTTGACGAAAAGTCAGGGTGATGTTGTCAAAACAGGTGAGGTGATAGCGCTTGCCGGTTCAACCGGCGATGAATCCACGGGAGTTCATCTGCATTTCGAACTTTGGAAAGATGGCTATGCGATAGATCCAGCACAATTTATAGAATTTGAATAAAAACCCATGTCATTAAAAGCCGCCGCCGCAAAAATTTTCGCCAGTTACATCTATTCCAAAACGCAGAAATGGGCTCAAAATCCTGTTCAGTCGCAACAAAGGGTTTTTCAGGATTTGATTGCCAATGCCAAGAACACACAGTTTGGCAAAGACCACTCTTTTTTCAGCATATCAAGCTATGATGAGTTTGCTGCCAAAGTTCCGGTTCGTGATTATGAAGAACTGAAACCTTACGTAGATCGTGCCGTTAACGGCGAAGCTGATATTCTATGGCCGGGAAAGCCGCTGTACTTTGCAAAAACTTCGGGAACGACGTCGGGTGCCAAATATATTCCGTTGACAAAAGAATCGATGCCATTTCATATCGAAGCGGCTCGAAACGCAATCCTGATGTACATTCATGAAACAGGAAACGCGGCATTTGTCGATGGCAAGATGATCTTTCTTCAAGGAAGTCCGGTGCTGGAAGAAAAGCACAATATTAAATTTGGCCGCTTATCAGGTATCGTCGCGCACTTCGTACCGAAATATCTTCAAAAAAACCGAATGCCATCGTGGGAAACCAATTGCATAGAGGATTGGGAAACCAAAGTTGACGCAATTGTAGAAGAGACTTACCACGAAGACATGTCGGTTATATCCGGAATACCGTCGTGGGTCCAGATGTATTTTGAGAAGCTGCAGCAAAAAGAAGGAAAGAAAGTCGGTGATATATTTAAAAACTTCAATCTCTTTATTTATGGCGGGGTTAATTTCGAACCTTATCGTGCGAAGTTCGAAAAGCTGATTGGACGAAAAGTCGACAGTATTGAACTCTTTCCGGCGTCGGAAGGATTTTTTGCCTATCAGGATTCGCAGAAAGACAAAGGCATGTTATTGCTTCTCAATGCCGGGATTTTCTATGAATTCATTAAATCAGATGAATTTTTTGGGTCGGATCCAAAGCGATATACGATCGGGGAAGTCGAAATTGGGATCAACTATGTTTTGATAATATCAACTAACGCGGGTTTATGGGCTTATAATATTGGCGATACTGTACAATTTACCTCACTGAAACCTTACCGCGTGATAGTTTCGGGACGCATTAAACATTACATTTCCGCCTTTGGCGAACACGTCATTGGCAAAGAAGTAGAAGAAGCTTTGAAAGAAGCAATGTCGGGAACAGAAATACGGGTTAATGAATTCACAGTAGCACCTCAGATCACGCCTCAGACAGGGTTGCCGTACCATGAATGGCTTATTGAGTTTGAAAATAAACCTGAGGACTTATTAGTATTTGCTGAAAAAATAGACAAAGCGATGCGATCTCAGAATGTCTATTACGAAGATCTAATTGTTGGAAAGGTACTCCGGACTTTAGTTGTTACACCGGTTAAGAAAGATGGTTTCAATATCTATATGAAATCCGTGGGACGACTGGGCGGACAAAATAAAATTCCGCGACTGTCCAACGACCGTAATATCGCTGACATTTTGCAAGGTCAGGAAATGATTGAGAACTAGTTAAAAAACCCATCGTTGGATTCGGATGTTAATAAAGTTGAGGCAAAATTTTAAGATAAATTGACTGTGACAAAACTGTAGCAAAAACTCTTTCGATTAAAAAATTGCTACAAGATCGGTAGCAATTTTAAAAGTTTTAAATAATTGCTACTATTATTAGATGTGCGGGAGATCAGCATGCAGCACTATTATATTTGTGATAACGTAATTGCGACGGTGGCTCTAACAATATTTTAAGTAAAATTAAAAACGCTACATTTGCAGGTTAGAAAAGAATCTGAATGAAAGAACTGAAGAATATAGTACGGTCACGCGCGCAG
>DASWND010000149.1:0-10023 GCA_036399435.1 Flavobacterium sp. | reverse complement strand
AAGCCGCAAAGCGAGCCTAGCCGGGTGAAGTTGGGTCAAACTATGTCAATTCACTTTTGAAAAATCCGATATACAAAGATCGCAAGCAAGTATGAATGTAAGAATTCAGTTGTTGCATTTGAACAACATTAAAAGAAGACTGGAGCGGATGCTGTTTTTTATGATAAATTTAAATGCAGGTCCCAATACCAACACCGAACACCTTCACCTTTTACCCTTAAGATTTAACTAGCCTAAGAGTTTTCGTTTTGCCTCCAGCCAAAATCTTTGCGATGTAAATTCCCGACGATAACCGGGATAAATTGACTTCGTTTCCGGTAACTTGTTCAGTCTGCAACAGTTGTCCGGAGAGTGAATAGACGGATATCGATTCAACAGTATCCGGCGAATTCAAAAATAATTTATCAACAACAGGATTTGGATAGTAGTTTAGAGATTGAGTAAGATCATCCTGTATGCCAAGCGACGCAAGGACCACTGTATTATCCATCGTAAGTATGTTGGCAACGCCAAGCCAATTCACGGTAACATAAGTATGGTTGAATACTGAGCCTTCAATAATATCAGCTTCTGTCAGCGTATAAAACATTTCCACGATCAAGGTTTCCATACCAGGAATGGCCGGCAGGTCGGCGCATCTTGTACCATCGGCAAAATAGAGGTCAGGATTCGATGGATTTGGTTCGTAGCCGTTGATGTGGTTCATATAGAGAGGACATTGCCCGGTATTCTGGACCTCAATCAAATATTTTATCTTATCGCCTGCATTCAATATACCATTTGAATCCATATCTATTGGCATTGTCGTCGTCGGCATATAGCCCGGTGCGACATTGTAAGCAGGAGTTAGAGAAATTTCAGGCGTTAGCGCCGACATACACCCGTCAAGAGTCTCAACAAAAAAACGCAGATACTGTGCTGAGGTAAACGAAGCGCCAACAATCATGTCGTAGGTTGTACCCGATCCACTGTAAATTCCCTCAAAAGTTCCTACCTTATGTAGTATCCAGCTTTCATCGGGCAATCCGGTGAAATGAATTATTTTTGTCGGATACGGGTCGCAATTCCCGAGTGAATTTCCTAAAATTGTCGGGGAAACGAGTTCACAGGATGATGAACTTCCGGTGTTTACGATATCGTCAATGCTAATATTTGTTCCGACATTAGTCTGCGTATGAAAACCCACGTATACGGTTTGACCGATGTAATCGGTAAGCACCACCGTTGCATGTTGCCATTGTTGATTGGTTCCGGGCAAATTCGCGATCAGTGGTATATTAAATTGGTTTATAGACGTATTCCCGTAACCAAGCATAACTCCTGTTGCAGTTGACGAATAGGTGCGGTACCAAAACGAGATGCGGTCTGAAACTCCTTCGATTACTGTAATCGCAGGTGTTACGAGCATGTCGTCTGTTGCAGGGTTTGATGAAGAATACGACTGATGTGCATAGTTTGTTCCGCTGTGTGCAATTTCTTCATTGATACTTACACCCCAGGTTCCGGAAGCGCCTTGGTTTAGGACGGTGAAACCTCCGCCAATACTTGACGAGTTTTCGAATCCTTCAGAAAATTGCGCATTCATACTTAATCCGCACGACAGCAAAACCAGGAAGTATAACTTTCTCATAATTAGTTTTTTGTAAATATATAAAAAATGGTCATGGAGTTTAACTCTGATTTTTGTGGTTATTAAACTGAAACTTTGTTCTTCCATTTGTATTAACTTGCGGAGAAGAATAAAACCACAAGACACTGATAACCAGCGAACAAAAAACAAGCTGAACTGCCGCGAACAAAAAAAATGAACATGGCAAAATACCTGACCATAATTTCTTTCATATGCCTTGTTTTAAATTCCCATGCACAAGAAGGGAATGAGCAACTGATTGTTATTTCGGATATCAGTAATTTTTGGTCAGCTTATGACAAAGTCACTTCCACAAAAACACAAGCATTAAAGATTAAATATCTGGACAGCCTCTTTATCCAACGAGGTACAGATGGCTTAAAAGCCATTATGTTAGTACGAAATTTAACACCGCAGGATTACGTGACTGCAATAGAGCGTTATCCTGCATTTTGGAATTCTATCAGAAACAATACATTACAAACTGAGAAGTACAGCTCAGAACTGCAACTTGCAATTGCAAAACTGCGCAAGATCTATCCGAATCTAAAACCTGCGAAAATTTATTTTACTATCGGCGCATTGCGCACCAACGGTACAACTTTAAATAATTTGATCCTTATTGGCAGTGAGCTGGCAATGAGCGATAGTAGTACAGTTTCCGCTGAATTTTCTATTGAAGATCGTGCTGCGCGTGAATTATATTTCGACAGCAATCCAAAAGATGATCTTGTTCTCTTGAACCTTCACGAGTATATACATACACAACAAAAACCGATGGTTCACAATTTACTCTCAGAAGTATTGTATGAAGGTGTCGCAGAGTTTGTTTCAGTGAAGGCATTAGGGGTTTCTTCAGCAGTTCCGGCTATCGAATTTGGAAGAAAAAATCATCAGTCAATAATCTCGAAATTTCAGGATGAAATGTTTTATGCCGTCAACAGGAGTAAGTGGTTATGGAGTGATGCGCCAAACGATTTCGGTGTTAGAGACCTCGGGTATTACATCGGCTATCGGATATGTGAATTGTTTTATGAAAAGTCGACCGACAAAGCAAAGGCAATTAGTACAATGATAAACCTGGATTATTCAAATGAATCTGAAATCGAAAATTTTGTAAACAACACCGGAATTTTTTCCGCTTCTCTTGCTGAACTTTATCAAACATTCGAAAAAAAGCGTCCATTCGTAATTGATGTAAAGCAATTTGAAATTACTCCGATAATGTAAATCCAAATGTCAGTCAAATCACAATTGAATTTTCTGCTCCCTTAAACGGACATAATACGGGATTAGATTACGGCCCTTTAGGCGCTGACTATTTTCCAAGAATAAGTCCAACAGATAGAGTGTGGGCAAAAGACAATAAATCCTGGACCATTGAAGTCGACCTGGAACCGAATAAGCATTACCAGTTCGTAATTGATAATAATTTCAGGGATGCTGCGGGAGTACCTTTAAAGCCTCATATTATAGAATTTAAAACCGTTGCAAAATAAACATGAGCACTTTAAATTGGCTGATTCGATATTTGGACCCGGCTCATGTCAGCTATGGATTTTGAATAACTAAATGAAATGTAAGACGGATAATTATCTGCTTTCATTTTGAAGTTAAATTTACCCGCATATGCCGATCTTAGACCTGTAGTTTACGCTATCGCGAAGCCCGCGCCAGGGATGGAAGCAAAGTGCCGCGCACTGCTGACAGCCCGGTTCGCAGAAGGCGCCCAAATACAAATGTTAAAACAGAACGCGGGTGTCAATAACCGAATTCCTGGCGTAAATTTCTATATATTTGATCGCATCAAATTCAGGATGCAATTATTAATAGCCGAAAACGATAGCAGATGCAAGTAAACATGAAACTATGAAACTACTATTTTTGACGGCATTCCTGCTGTGCGCATTAGGCGTATCATCTCAGAATCGCCTGCATTTTTATGTGACGCACTCCAACGATACCATCGACTGCGAAATGTTAAGTTATAGCAATAAAAGAATCTATATTGCTAAAGATGGCAAAGTTGTGAGTCTAAACGCCAAGAAAATTAAAGCGTTTACATTTTATTCTGATCATACCTACCACAACTTCGTTACCTTAAAAAATGATAAAAAAAGATTCTATGAGGAAGATGTTGTAGGGAAGCTGTCTTTATATAAAAACTACACAGAACATAATAAGGACCCATATTTTGTAATCGTCAAGGATGATAAAATATATCATATTTCGCTGTTAAACTGTAGAAGCATAACCGGGAAATTAGTTGCCGACTGCAAGCCTGTTTATGATCTATGGCTGCAAAAAAAATTCAGCTCTTATGATCCCAGTATTATTGTGAATCTGTACAACTATTACACTAAGATTTAAAGATGAGATTGTATTGTTTGTTTTTCTTGCTTATAGCATTCGGATGTACCAGAACTGAAATGAATGATCATTTAATGTGTTTCCAGACAGTATATTTGGGGGAAAGAGATGACAGCAAGAAACAATCAAATTTAGCTGCCGCAACAAAAGAAGACTTAAAGGTCACGTATGTCGATGACCTGATAATTGCCTCAAAAGTAGTTGAAGTTAATGCCTGTGGTAAATATGACGGAGCATTGGAAATGAGGCAGGATACAATTGTGCTAACCTATAGATTATTGACAGATGAACTTTGCGATTCGCAGTCATTTGAAAGATTTTCATATGTAATTGCAAATCCGGATAATAAAAAATTTATGATTTACCTCAAACATTTATAGTGGCGTCGTAGATGGTGGCTTTTTATAAATGCTGCTTTCTGTAGCTGGGAGAAGATGTCGGTTGTCGGTTGATGGTTGATGAATTGTTTCTTGTTACCGATTAGCTTCTACCCTTTACCGTTCACCCTTCACCCTTCACCCTACTTGAGAAGTTGTCCGTTGTCGGTTGATCGGTGACGGATTGTTTCTGCACACCGATAAACTTCTACCTTGCACCCTTCACCCTTCACCCATAACCCAACACCCTTCACCCAACACCCAACACCCAACACCCAACACCTATTACAAAAATAATCTATATTCGTGAACTAAATTTCCCCCTTGAGAACAATACACTTTTACGCACTTTCGTTGCTTTTGCTTGTCCCACTTTCGCCGTTATTTGCTCAGACAAAAGAAATTGACAGCGCAGTTACCGCACTTTCCCGTTACGAAGCGGCTAACAAAGGAAAAACGCCTACCATAAAGGATACTACAAAAGTAAATATGCTTTTCAATGTGGCAATGCTGTATAGCAACGGCGACCCTGAGACCAGTTTAAAATATGCAAACCGCCAGTTGGCATTAGCAGAAAAAATCGATTTCAAGTATGGTATAGCGACCGGACTGAATTTATTGGGGACACTTCACGACAGGAATGGCGATTATCAAAAAGCACTTCCATTATATGTGAGGGCAATATCAGTTTTTGAAAAAATGGGCGACCAACAGATGCAGACAGACGTTTACAATAATATCGGCGCAATGTACATCGCACGTGGAATTCCTGCACAAGCACTACAATATTTGCTAAAATCGCTCGCGATTGCCCAAAAAAATAAAGATGATATTGGTACGCTCAGCGCTTTCAATAACATCGGATTAATATATGATAGCCAGCGCAAGACAGATTTGGCGTTGAAATATTATTTTAAAGCACTGTATCTTCAGCTAAGAAACAAAGATAATTTTGCAATATCATATACCTACCTGAACATTGCCGAACTGTATAGAAAATTAAAATCCAATAATGCCAGAAAATATGTGATGTTGGGTATTCAAAGCGCATTAAAGGAAGGTGACAGCCTATCGATCGCTAATAATTATGCTGCCCTCGGTAATATTGAGATTGATGAGAATCATTATCCAAAGGCACTCGAATTACACAATAAGGCATTTGCGATCCGAAACAGGATTCAGGATGGCTATGGTATTTTCTCGTCAAATGTAAAGCTCGCCGACATTTATGGCAGAACCGGAGAATACCGTAAGGCGCGCGACTATGCCACAATCGCGTTGAAGATGGTTGAAGAGCAAGGTGACCTTGAACGCACGGCGACTGTAAGGCAACAGCTTGCAGAATTTGAATCGGCATTAGGAAACTACAAAGCTGCCTATAATCATTATCAGGTGTTCAACAAACTTAATGACAGCGTATACAGCATTTCCATTAATAAAAAGATGACGGAACTGCAGATGAACTACGAATTCGATAAGAAGCAATCGGAAGCCAGAGCTCTACAGCGAAAAAAAGATGCCGACACTGCTGCCACTGCAAAAAGGCAAGGCATAATCAATTTCTCGATATTGGCGATATTGGTTGTCGTAATCGGAATTGCCTTTTTGATCTATGGGAGTTTGCGCCGCAACCAAAAACAAAAGAAACTGATCGAAGAACAAAATAGCATTATTCAGCAATCACTTACTGAAAAGGAAACGTTGCTGCGCGAAATCCACCACCGAGTCAAGAACAATTTACAGATCATCTCCAGCCTTTTGAACATTCAATCGGAAGACATTCAGGATGCCAACGTGCTGTCGTCGATCCAGGAAGGGCAAAGCCGGGTGGAAGCCATGAGTTTGATCCACCAGAACTTGTATCAGTCAGAGCATTTAAATAATGTCGATATTGAAAATTATATCAAAGGTCTGGTAGAATATCTGTCAAAGATGTTCCGCGGTGATTCTAATTCGGTGGATGTAAATATTGAAACTTCAGGGATCCGTTTTGATATCGATACTGCGATCCCACTCGGACTGATTGTCAACGAACTCGTGTCGAATGCGTATAAATATGCGTTTGATTCAAATGCCAAAGGTAGCATCAACATTAGCATCCTGGCGAAAAACGACACCGATTATGAGCTTAACGTCACCAATGACGGCAAGCCGCTGCCAGCTGATTTTGATCCTAAACAATCCAGGTCACTTGGCCTGAAACTCGTAACCATTTTAAGCAGGCAATTGCGTGGCCGCATGTCGTCCAATTCCAGTAACGGCATCACGTCGTTTACGGTCGATTTTAAGGATTTAAAAGCTTGGCACGCATTGAACTAAAACTTATATTTGAAGGATGGTGCGCATCCTGATTATTGAAGATGAACTGATTATTTCCCGAGACATGACCGCCATGCTCACCAGAATGGGCTATGAAGTTATTGGTGATGCTATGGATTTCGACGAGGCAATCGAAATTCTCGAACGCGAGACACCTGACCTCATCCTGCTCGACATCAACCTCAACGGCAAACGCGATGGAATTGAAGTGGCTGCGGAAATCAACAGGCGGTTTCAGATTCCGTTTATTTTTACGACTTCTTATTCGGATGCGGCGACTTTAGAACGCGCTCGAAAAACCAATCCCGTAAATTATCTCGTAAAACCGTTCAAGCAGGAACAATTGTATACTGCCATAGAAATGGGGTTGTTTAAAGCTGCCGATCTCCAGAATACCTCCGAATTTGCAAATCAAAAACCGATTGTTACAGACGAAGATGAAAAACCGGTCATCATCAAAGGCGTGTTGTTCATCAAAGATAAGTTTACGTACTCCAAACTAATCGTTGCAGATATTCGGTGGATCAAATCGGACGGGAATTATCTTGAAATCTATACTTCGACATCTAAGCCGGCATTGCTTCGCGCTTCTATGGGCAGTTTTATGGAGCGGCTTGGCGATGATTTTTTACGGATCCACAAATCATATATAATCAACTTGCAACACCTGACGAAGTTTGAAGCAAATAACGTTACGGTTGATAATGAAGTGATTCCAATTTCGAAAAATTACAGTGAGGATTTGCTCAGGCGGCTCGATATTTTTTGATCAGTTATCACAATTTTCCCAGCCTTCATCACGGCAACTGTACTTCTTAACCTGAACTGTGGTGCTACTATCGCTACCTCAGGAAGTTTCGCCTGCTCCAAGCCTTCAGTATACCACTTCATACAGATTTGAGATCAGCATTCTTTACTTGTCACACCCCACATTGCTTTCATCATACCGCAGGTGCATTTCACAACATAATTTTTCGTAGGGTTGAATTTTAGGCGTACTTCACCCGCTTAAATACAATTTTAACTTTATGAAAACAAACTCCAATTTAAACAACTGTGCGCGTTTCCCCTTTAAGGAAACAGGTGACGGTTATCGCCTGTTGCTGGTCGCACTGTTCACATTGCTGACATGTTTTACAGCAGAGGCGCAAGGTCCAACCGTACTTATTCCTGCTTCGGGCAGCAATACAAATGCCTGTGGAAACAATACTACTTTGTATGACAATGGCGGCATCTCGGGCAATTATGCCGACAATTCAGATGGATACACCATATTGCAAAATAGCGGTTCGGGCATCATCAGCATTTCAGGTACTCTTGACATAGAGAATTCGTGGGAAGATGTTTATATCTATAGCGGGGCGGGTATTGCAGGAACTTTACTGCAAAGCTATACCGGGACACAAACTATCAATTACACTGGCGCGCCGGGTGAAGTTTTAACCGTTCGATTCACGTCTGACCTGGTTTATAACTACCCTGGATTTGCTTTGCAGGTGAGTTACACTGGAGCTTGTGAACAGCTGACTTGTTCTGGTACGCCGGCACCGGGAAACACTACGACAAGCACAACTGTTGTTTGCAACGGAATATCTGCGATCCTTGGATTGCAAAATGCATCCGCAACTGACGGTCTGTCGTATCAGTGGCAACAATCGGCAACCCAGGATGGAACCTATACCAACATTTCGGGTGCTACCGGAGTTACTTACGGATCAGCAATCAGCGCAACGACCTGGTTCAGGGCAAATGCTACCTGCTCGGGAGAAACTACGGCTTCTACACCAGTTGAAGTTGTTTATACGCCTCAGGGCAACTGTTATTGCACGCCAAATATTTTCCTTGCTTGTGATACCGACATCGTGATCGGCAGTGTTCAATTTAATACGTTAAGCAATAATACAGGAAATGGCTGTACAAGCGGGAACGGCTACAATGATTATACTGCTGATCCGACTCTTACAACAACCGTCCAGCCAGGACTATTATATAATTTGTCATTGACATTCGGATATAATTGGCAAGGCTTCGGTGCGTGGATAGACTATAACAGTGACGGAATATTCTCAAATTCCGAGCGAATCATTTTTACCGATGACAGCTATCAGGGTGGCGCCAGAGTTTTCCCGGTCAGCATTCCATGCGATGCCACACCAGGACAACACAGGCTTCGAATCCGTACCACAAATTATACTGGCAACCAGCAAACTACACCATGTGGTTATAGCAGCTATGGTGAAGCCGAAGACTATTTGATTACGATTGCGGCACCGGGAGCCTGTAGCGCACCGGCAGAACTTTCTTCGTCGAGTTTAGCGACAACAACGGCAGCACTTGCGTGGACTAATCCATGCGGTGGAACTGCCTGGGAAGTATTTGTGCAGGCGGCAGGCGCAGGAACACCAACAGGTTCGGGCACGGCCGTCACATCGATGACCTACAATGCAACCGGCCTCACGCCGGGAACGAATTATGAATTTTATGTGCGCACGGTTTGTTCTGCAGGTTCGTACAGCATCTGGTCCAATCCTGTTGCATTTCAAACGCTTCCTTTGGAACAAACCTTTGGAGCAGGCGTATGGAATGTGAACGGTTACAATGGTTCGCAATTGGACACTTTTGCGGGATATTATGTAGCCAATACATTAGATTTGAATACGTCGGGCGTTTGGTCTATGTCAACATCGCCTTCGACAGCACCGGGTTACATTGGAGTGCCGATAGATTATGATGCCCATTCGTACCGCGCGATGCGCAAAGGTTTTCCGGAAGGCTGCTATACCATACAGCTTCTTCAACATGATGATGATACTGCATTGTACATCGATGGCACGAAAGTATTTGAGCATATTTCCACCGGCGGCGATTCAGATGGCGTTGTTTGGACAGGCCCACTTGACGAAAATTCAGAGATTGAGATTGTAACCAAAGAGTTTGGTGGCTATTCGAGTTGTTATTACTATTTTGGCACTGGGGGTTCTACCTATTATGTAGACGCCGACAACGATGGATTTGGTAACTATGAACTGCCTCCTATCAATGCTTGTAGTGCGCCTGCGGGATATGCTCTTGAAGGAGGTGATTGCGACGATAACAATTCCGGGTTAAATCCTGGACAAGCGGAAATTTTAGAAAATGGAATCGATGAGAATTGCAATGGCATGTTTGATGACGAACCATCTGCATTTGCCCCTTATTGCGGAGGACTGAATTATACCAGTGCTGTAGAGCCGATTACTTCTGTCAATTTTGCCGGAATTAACAATACATCGTCAGCTACTGTCAATGGCACACCTCCAATGGAAAACTTTATGGCAGTCACTGGTA
>DASWND010000148.1:0-26698 GCA_036399435.1 Flavobacterium sp. | reverse complement strand
TTTGTTGAAAACGACTACATGCGGTTTCTATCACAGGCAGCCATTGGAATAGCTACTTGTTGGTTCATTATTAGAATGTTAAGGAATAAAATCTTGCTTTAAAACAGGAAGTTTATTTGATTTTAAAGTTAAGATGGTATGCTTTATAACAAATAGCGCTTACAATGAAGTTATAAAATTCGATAAAACTTATTAGAATTCACCTCAATTCAAATAATGAATGAAACTCACATAACTTCATGGTTAATAACCTGCAGTGATCTGCAGGTTTTTTTATATTTGTTACCGAGGCATTATATCAATAATAACTCGTCATAATAACGCTGGGAATCAAATGGTAAAAAGCCTGTTCACAAAAATAAATACCCTAAAAAAAGATCGCTTAGTTATCAGTCTTGTTTTATTTGGAATCCTGTATCGCCTTCTTTTCTTTATAATACACCCTCAAGTTATTAAAGTGCCCGACAGTCAAAGTTTTTGGGATCTGGCCTCGTTTGTAGGTCAATTTAATCTGAATGGTTATAACGGCGAGCGAAGTCCAGGCTACCCGATAATGTTATGTTTAACTTTTGGTTTTCAACCGCTTATCATTACTTTGCAGTTTGTCATAGGGATCATAACAAGTTTGTTATGGTTTAAGATATGTTGGAATTTAAAATTTTCCAGAAAAAGTTCATTTTGGATAACAATACTTTTGCAATCATTTACACACGTGATACTTTACGAAATGTCGATTCTTGTGGAAACACTGACTTTATTCGTTATCTCAACTGTGTTTTGGTTAGTTTCTGCTCAAATTTTTACAAGAAGGAATTCCCACCGTGATCTGTTGATGGCAATACTGCTTGCCTATCTCGTGCTGATAAAGCCGTTCTATGCTTTTATTCCTTTCATTATTTTTGCTTTTTTCTTTATTCAAGCACCAAGTTACAAACTACTTTTTGGACGGAGATTACTGATCATCATCTTGCCTCTACTTTCATTTTTTGGATGGTCGTATGTCAATAAGATAAACACAGGATATTTCGTATCAACCACTTATTACGGGTTGAATCTTGCCCAAAACTGCGTGCATTTCGCCGAAAAAGGGTCTCCAGAGTTTCTTTGGATAATTGAACCCTATGTGCTGCATCGGGAGATTGCTAAAGCTGAAAATAAAGATGTTGCAATGTCAATATGGTATGCCTTCAACAGTGGCTCATTTAATAGACATAAACTTAAATTTGCTGATTTATCTAATGAACTCGGGAAGTTTGCAAAATCAACTATATATAAAAATCCAAAAGAATATTTTTATCAGGTTGTATTCGTGTCGTGGATCGACTTTTGGAAGCCGTGGAGTTTACATCAATACATCGATTATCCGAATACTAAAACACACATTGTTATGCAGCTCATTACATCTGTTCAACACCTCTTATTGATGTTTTTAAAATTTGCATATCTGGTATTAATACCTTTTTATTTCTATAAATTTCTGCGGAACCGATCAGTGGGTTTTGAATTGGTCGCCGCTACTATAATATTTTCATGTTCTGTTCTTCAAGCACTTGTTACATATGGTACTAATGCTAAATATAGTTTTCCATTCGAATTCCTAATGATTATTTCTCTGATCTTATTTCTTAAAAAAGCTATTGGTTCCAGACATCTACATAACGTTGAGCAACTTTAACATAATGATGTTCCCGCTCGACAAAGGCACGTGCGCGTATGCCTATTTTGTTTATTTCAGCTCTATTGCAAAGTAGTTCTCGTAGTTCTTTCACGATTGTATCTGAATTTGGCACTGCATTTACTGCCACGCGCTCGCGGATGTTATAGTATCGGTTAAAAATTTCCTCAGCACCTGTAAAAACAACTTTACCCTTAGCCATTGCTTCAAGTGCATTATAACCTTGATCGTTTGCATATACCTGATCTAGAAGAATGTGAGCTTCATCATAAAGCGTGATGTATTCTGAATAGGGAACGTTTTTGGTTATACAAACATCAGTGTCATCAGTAAATTCTGCACCAATTTTACAAAGCGCTTCTTCAAAATATTCTAATCCTTTTTTATAATATGATTCCGAGTTGACGCCAAGAAAAATCTTGACGACGTCATTATTTGTTAGTTTAATTGGCTGTATTTTATCAACGTTAACCGGATTTGGAATTAGACCCAGATATTTCGGATGGTTTTGAAGCGCGACATGATAGTCAAGATCTGACGAAATGATTCCGCTTACATAGCTCATAATGAAGTGATGCAGGTCATGGAATTCTCTCCGCCGAAATTTTAAAATATTTTCAAAATTTTTCTTTTTGATCTTGCCGTCAATAAAAGGCTGTACATTAGATTTTCTTTCCGGATTTGCAAAATTAAAATTCACATTGATATAATCGTCGCCACACGAAAGAAGAAATGATTTTTTATTATTGGTAAATAAATATTGCAGTATCTTTTTCTCATGTTTCGGAGTACAGTTAAAACTGTTTTCATTTACAAGCTGTACAATATCGAAACCACGAAGATGATGTTGAATTTGCACAAAACTTTTATATGATAAATAAGATGTAACGTTAAAACCAGTAAGCAAATAAAGCGCGACCTTCACCTTTCTTCTCAGGCCATTTTCCCATTTTTGCTCGATCCTATAGTCAACGGGATAATTTTTAAATCCATCTCCGCTGCCAACAATCACAACTTCATGTCCTAATTCAAGCAATCCTTCTTTAAGGGAATTGTGTAACCTGCTGTATTCACCAACTAGTAAGATTCTCATCCGTGCCTTTTGTCATAATGCAACCTAATCGTAGAGCTGCTGTTATATTAGTATATTTGACAAATATATCTCAATAAAACTACAATGGTCGACGGTGTCCAAAAAGTAGCACTTATTTCACATTCATTGGGTGAAGGTGGTGCCGAGCGGTTTGCCGCCAATTTAAGTGTGATGCTGGATCGGTTACAATTCGAAGTTCACAATATTATAGTTGAAGATCGTGTTGATTTTAGATATGCGGGAACCTTATATAATCTGGGGGCTTTGTGCGCTAACTTAGGCGCTTTTTCAAAGAAAATTTATAAGGGTATTTTGCTGTATAAATACTTAAATAAAAATTCAATCGACGTTATCATTGATAACAGGGCGCGCAATTTGTTCATACGCGATTTTTTCGCTATAAAAATTTTTGGTTATCGCAAGGCATACTTTATTGTCCATAGTTATAATCTGCAGAGCTATTTACCAAAATCAAAAATTTTAGCAAAGCTTCTTTATCAGAAAAGTGAATTGATTTGCGTCTCAAAAGAAATTGAAAAAGAGATCCGTCGGCAATATCCTTCACTTCGCACTTCTTCTATTTATAATGCCATAGATCTCCCCACAATTGAATACCGGCCAGCTACTGCAGAAAGATTTATTTTATTTTTTGGCAGACTTGACGATAAAGTAAAGAATTTGTCATTGCTGCTTGAAGCTTTTAAATTGTCGAGGATTTACGAAAATGGATATAGGTTGCTTCTGATCGGTGATGGCCCGGATGTTAAGCAGTTAGTGTCATTAATTGAAAAACAGAAGTTAAGTGCTCATGTTGAGATTCATCCTTTTGTAAAAGATCCATTTGAACTTGTGGCAAAAGCACACTTTACTGTTCTCACCAGCCGTTACGAAGGATTCCCAATGTCTATCATCGAATCGCTCGCCGCTGGCACACCGGTTGTGTCAGTCGACTGTAAATCCGGTCCTTCTGAATTAATAATCAATCGTAAAAATGGACTGTTGGTTTCAAACCATAACGCCAAAGCTCTTGCAGAAGCGTTCGTCGAACTTGCCGAAGATGCAGAATTATACCATCTTTGCAAAAACAATGCTCGCGACAGCGTCAAGCACCTGTCGGTTGAAAATATATCCCAACAATGGAAGCAACTGCTAAGCAACAAATAGTGACTACATCGATAGATGATCTTAAGCTTATTAACATACCCAAAATATATGATGTGCGTGGTAATTTGTCTGTGGTGGAAAAAGATACCATTCCATTCGAAATGAAACGTATATATTATCTATATGATGTTCCGGCTGGCTCAGAAAGAGGTGGACATGCCCATATCCATCAGGCGGCTTTTCTTATTGCGCTTAGCGGAAGTTTTGAAGTAATAGTTAATGACGGGAAGGAAAAACGAAGCATCATGTTGAGCAAACCATATGAAGGGTTGCTGATTCCACATGGAATCTGGCGTGAACTCCAGAATTTTTCGTCAGGATCTGTCTGCCTCGTAATTGCTTCAGATATTTTTGATGAAGGCGATTATATTCGCGATTTTTCACATTTTAAATCATTTAAAATTTCCTGAGGCAAAACCTTTTTGTACTAATGCTTTCTGAATTGCCAGCAACTTCCGTAATATGCATGCAGGCAGTTTTAACAATAGTTGCTTTTTAAATGAAAGGTGTTTTAAATTGATTCTGCTTGCCAACGCTCTGGAACGTGCCTTCTCTCCTGAAAGTTTGGCTTTAATCGCAAGTGAAAAACGATTCAGGTCAAGAAAGTTTTGCAAGTCTTTATTTTCAGGTTCCGCAGCTGAATATTTATCCAGATCTATATCGCTGACGGTTCTTTTTGATAAGCTGTCTTCAGAATAAACATACCTCGCCAGGATCTTCGGATTAAACACCACATTATATTTAAGCCCGACTCGAATCCATAAATCAGTGTCTTCACCACTTTTTAATGTTTCGTCGAAATTTCCCGCTGTTTTAAAAACCTCTTTATGGAAAACCGCACATGAAGTGCAAATGATGGTTTCACGTAAACTTGCAGTGAAATAATTTACAACCTGAATTCCTTTTGTAATATCTAATGAATATTTAGCCGAAATAGTTCTGTGTGCAGATTCTGTTTCAATGGCCGCTGAATAAACTTTTTCAGAAGGATAATCACGGATTAACTGACGCATTTTTTCAAGAAATTCCGCGTTCCAAATATCGTCAGCATCCAAAAAAGTGATGTAATCCGCCGAAGCTTTTGATATTCCTAAGTTTCGTGCTGCGGAAACGCCTTGATTTTGCTGAGTAAAATATTTAATACGCGGATCGGTAAAAACTGTTATTGCTTTTTCGCTTCCATCAGTCGAGCCATCGTTTATGATGATCAGCTCAAAATCAGTAAATGTTTGTGCCAGAACGCTGGTGATCGTTTCTTTGATAAACCGAACTTTATTGTATACGGGAATTATTATAGAAAAGTACGGCATCAGTAGCTTGATTTATATCCTTTTATAAAACATAAATAGCCAATACGATACAGGTCATAAACTTTTAATGACGGATCTTTAGACGATAAGTTCTTAAGCAGCGCGGGCCTCAGTAATTTGAATATGCCAGCGAAAAAACTTTTCAGGTGCCAACGTTTCATGATGCTATATAATCTTGAAATTTTAATATAATCTTCTTCGATCTGACCGTGCTCAAGAATATAAATAAGTCCATCAAGGGATTCATGTTCCTTTTTTATCATTACTTCAAATGAATCGATTCCCAAATGAAAAACCGGATTGTCAATATGCATAACTTTTACGTTGTTTTTCCTGAGATCGTATGAAAACAGCGTGTCCTCACGCCTCAGATCCGGCATCTCTTCGCAAAATGGCACCTTTTCCAAAACCTTTTTCGAAATCATAAAATTGGAGGCAAGAAGTGCCTGATACGGAATCTTTCTTCGTTCCTCAACGCTTCGTGCTTCGCGTGCAGATCCATATTTCCATCGCAACATGAGTTCTTTTGATGGTGGATTGGCTTGGTATAGAAGTCCGCCTGCCACGACCATATCAACTTCACTAGCTGCAGCAAGATAGTTGCTGATGAAATTTTTATCACGCGGAAAAACATCAGCATCCAGAAACAATAACTGCTGATACTTCGCTTTTTGTGCAAGAAGATTGCGGATCTTGCTTCGACCGATGTTTGAACCTAAAATTGTGTAGGAGCAATGCGACAGCTGGTTTATCTGCTGATTTTCGATGTGAAATAGCTGCGAGCCATCATCCAAAACTATAATTTCAAACTCAACCGGCACTTCATTGCATTGCCGATGCAGCTCAGTAACAAGCGCAAAGCAATTATAGTTGTATGTAGGAATTAAAATTGAAAGCATCTGATCAGATATCAGCAAATGCAAATGCTTCAGGCATTAAACAGTTCGCTGAACGACTTCAAAAATAGTCGAACTTTCGCATTTAAGCGTCTTTGACGGAAATTTCATGATCAGCGCGTAATCATGTGTTGCCATAATGATGGTTTTTCCATTCGCGTTGATCTTCCGAAGAACTTCCATGATCTCAACGCTGGTCTGCGGATCAAGGTTTCCGGTAGGTTCATCTGCGAGGATAAGTTCGGGGTCGTTTAGAAGTGCGCGCGCAATCGCAACCCTTTGCTGCTCACCGCCTGAGAGCTGGTGTGGCATCTTTTTGGAAAAATGCCTTAAGTCGACTTTATCAAGAACTTCAGCAATCTTGTTTTCCATTTCTGTGTTGTCTTTCCAGCCTGTTGCCTTTAATACAAACAACATGTTTTCGTGGATTGAACGATCTGGAAGAAGTTTGAAATCCTGAAATACAATCCCGATTTTTCGTCGTAAAAACGGAATCTGGCTTTCTTTCAGATGCGCAAGATCGAAGTCGACAATGCTTGCCTGGCCTTCACGAAGCGGAAGATCGGCGTACAATGTCTTCATGAAACTACTCTTTCCTGAACCTGTTTTTCCGATGATATATATAAAATCTCCCTGATTAACCTGAAGTGTGACATCCGATAAAATTGTTCGGTTATCCTGATAGATCATGACGTTTTTAAGAGAAACTATGGGCTGTGGCATTTTGGTTGGTTTATTTGGTAAAAGTAGAAGATTATGGAGCTTTATCAAAATAAAAGTAATGAGTATCTAGATGCTAGTATTAAGACAACTTACCGGAACAATTCGGATCATTACTCTATCTACCTTTCACCTTTTACCTTTCATCCTTTCACTTTCATCCTTGACCTCCAAAGCCACAGCCCTGATTAAGCCGGTATCCTTTTTTGCCGCCTGCGATCAATTGGGTTGGAATCAGAACATGAAAGCAAAAAAGATATAGGCGAAAGCAGGAATAGCTGCAAAATAATCAATCTCTAAGAAGCGCGATACGGTGTTAAAAACAATGTTTATAATAAACAAAGAAGCGGCTTCGTTATCCTTTGCATTAGGAATACATTTGTTATAACTACAAAAATGTTTTGCAAAATGCGAAAAATCCCAAGTCTGTTTTTACTTCTTTTTATATTAGGCTTCTCTACTATTTCTGCACAAAAATCCGCGATCTATAACAGTGACACCGAAGATTTCAACCGTGCGCTGATGCTGTACAACAACCAGCAATATCTTTCGGCGCAGATCATCTTTGACCGTGTAAAAGCAGAGTCGCAAAATGATGATATTGAAGCTGATTGTGCCTATTACAGTGCAAATTGTGCGATCAGGCTTCAGCAGGCTGACGCTGATACGAAAATGGAAAATTTTGTTGCCGACTATCCAACCAGCACGAAGCAAAATCAGGCTTTTGTTGAAGTGGCGCATTATTATTTTTCGCAAGGGCGTTATCCCCAAGCTTTATCATGGTTTGATCGTGTTGATGAGAATTCACTTTCTCAAAGCGACATGGATAGGTTTAACTTCCAAAAAGGCTACAGCTATTTTAGCTCAAAAGACAAAAAAGAGGCGTCTAAGTATTTTAATCAGGTCGTGAATTCACCTGAATATGGTTCACAGGCGAAATATTACCTCGGATTTATGGCTTACGAAGGCGATGATTATAAAGAGGCTACGAAGTATTTTGATGAGGTTTCAGGTGAGGAAAAATACAAAGAGAAGCTGTCATATTTTCAGGCAGATATGAACTTTAAGCTGGGGAATTTTCAAAAAGCCATCGATCTTGGACTGGCAGCTATGCCAACATCGAACGCACTTGAAAAATCGGAATTAAATAAAATCATTGGCGAAAGCTACTTCAATTTAAAGCAATACGATGCTGCGATTCCATATTTGACGCAGTACAAAGGCAAGAAAGGCAAGTGGAACAACACCGATTTTTACCAGCTTGGATACGCGTACTACCAAAAGAAAGATTATGAAAATGCGATCGCGCAATTCAACAAGATCATTGGCGGTAACGACTTTGTAGCGCAAAACGCATATTATCATCTAGGTGAAAGTTATCTGAAAACCGATAAAAAGCAACAGGCTTTGAATGCGTTCAAAAATGCTTCTGAGATGGCTTTTGACGTTAAAATACAGGAAGATGCACATTTGAATTATGCAAAGCTGAGTTATGAACTTGGAAATTCATATCAGCCGGTTCCTGATGTTTTGTCGGCATTTATTGAAAAGTATCCTGAAAACCCGAATAGGGCAGAAGTTGAAAATTTGTTGATCAGTTCATTTATTACAGCAAAGAACTACCAAGGTGCGCTTGTACTTCTTGAAAAGAACAAAAGCAGGAACCGCGAAGCCTATCAAAAGGTGACGTTCTACCGCGGCCTTGAACTATACACAGACGGAAATTATCAGGATGCACTTGCGATGTTCAAAAAATCGGTTGCCGAGCCTCGTGATGCCAGATTCAGCGCACGTGCGGCTTTTTGGAGAGCTGAAACTGAATACGTGCTGGAGAACTTTAACGAAGCTTTGGTGAGTTACAAGCAGTTCCTTGCTTCATCTGAGGCAAAGTCGACTCCGGAGTATAAAAACATCAACTACAACGTTGCCTACACATATTTTAAGATCAAGGAATACGACCAGGCGGGAAATTATTTTGAAAACTACGTTGGCGCCGGAACAACCGATAAAATCAGGCTCAACGACGCCTATTTGAGGCTTGGCGACAGCAGGTTCGTTTCTGCAAAATACTGGCCGGCAATGGAAGCTTACAATAAAGCGATCGAAATGAAAGGCATTGATGCTGATTATGCATTGTTTCAGAAAGCGATCAGCTACGGATTCTTATCAAAAAACGACAAGAAGATCGAGGATCTAACGCGTTTTCTTCAGATGTATCAGAAATCACAGTATCGTGACGACGTACTTTTTGAACTTGGAAATACATATGTAACCGAGAAAAAAACCGATCAGGCCATCAAAACTTATGACCAGCTTTTGGCCGAATTTAAGAACGGATCTTACGGTTCGCGTGCATTGCTTCGCCAGGGATTAATTTATTACAACGCCGACAAAGACCAGCAGGCACTGACCAAACTTAAAAAAGTCGCGGCAGATTATCCTCGTACTCCTGAAGCGGTTGAAGCGGTTGCAACAGCGCGTTTGATCTATGTTGACAGCGGCAACGTGAACGAATACGCAACATGGGTCAAAACACTTGACTTTGTTGAAGTTTCCGATGCTGATCTTGACAATGATACTTATGAAGCTGCTGAAAAACAGTACATGCAAAACAATGCTAAAGCGGCAATTTCAGGTTTTACGAACTATGTTTCTAAATTCCCATCCGGAATCCATGCGCTTCAGGCTAATTTTTATCTTGCTCAGCTTCTATTTGCAGAAGGATCGCAGGATAAAGCTGTAGCGAATTATGAATATGTTGTTTCAAAACCACGGAACGAGTTTACCGAGCAATCACTTGCCAGGTTAAGCCAGATATACCTTAAAAGAACCGATACATCCAAAGCGATTCCGGTGCTTAAACGTCTCGAAGCAGAAGCAGATTTCCCGCAGAACATCACTTTCGCGCAGGCAAACCTGATGAAGATCTATTACGATCAGAAAGATTATCCTAACGCAGTTGTTTATGCTGATAAAGTGCTCGCAAATGCTAAAACAGATGAATCAATAAAAGCGGATGCACAGGTTATTGTTGCGCGTTCTGCTATAAAAACAAACGATGACGTCAAGGCACGTGCGGCTTATGCGAAAGTTTTGGCAATTGCAAGTGGAGAATTAGCTGCAGAAGCACTTTATTACGATGCATATTTCAAAAATGCAGATAAGAAATTTGAGGCATCGAATGCGTCGGTGCAAAAGCTCTCAAAGAACTATTCCGGGTACAAGTACTTTGGCGCAAAAGGCCTCATCGTAATGGCAAAGAACTATTACGGACTAGGTGACAGCTTCCAGGCAACGTACATTCTCGAAAGCGTGATCAAAAACTTTACGGCATATCCTGATGTAGTCGAAGAAGCTCAGGGCGAGCTCGATATCATCCGCGCACAGGAATCCAAAACAAACTCATCAGTCACTAACTAAAGCCGAAGGTTTATCAATCAATCTGATCAACAATGAAATTACAGTCAGGAATCACAATAGCGTTTTTTACCCTTTTTGCTTTACAGACGGCGCATTCACAAAAAGACGACAATATCGGAACACAGGTCGTAAATGTCGTAAAACCATATACGCCTTCAGTTTCGGATGCTTTTAAAGTCAAAGAAACCCCGCCACTCGAAGATGAAGACAATACAAAGAAAGAAGACATCAAGTATAATATTTTTTCTTTTCCGGTAGCGTCGACTTTTACGCCTTCAAAAGGAAGGGCAGCAGGCGTCGATAAGGAAGCGGAAGAAGAACTATACGACAATTTTGCAACACTCGGAATCGGAAATTACGGAACTGCCAACGCTGAACTATTCATCACACGCGAAGTTGGCGAGAGCGGCTATGTGGGCGGGATGATTCGTCATCTCTCGTCAGAAGGCGGTATTGAAACGGCAAGGCTCGAAGACGGATTCCGCGATTCATCGATCGACCTGACCTATGGAAATATCACCGGCGACATGTCATGGAATGTTGATGCAGGTTATCAGAATCAGGCTTACAACTGGTACGGCCTTCCACAATTTTTTATGTCGACGTTTACCGATGAATCCCGTAATGATGTCATTGCAGGCATCGACCCGCAGCATTCTTATCACAATCTTTACCTTGGGACCACATTCCGATTTAACGAGTCAATTTTTAGCGAAGCAAGCGCAAAATTCAACAGGTTTTCAGATTCGTACGGAGCTGCCGAAAACCGCTTCTTCATTCGTCCCGAGTTCGCTGTCGACATTAATGATACACGTGTAAAAACAAATATTATCGTCGATTATTTAAGCGGGACATTTGATCAGGATCTTACAGGTATTGCGAATTCGCCTTACTCGTACACGAACATCGGAATCCACCCAAGCTTTAATCTAATCCGTGACGACTGGTCGATCAATTTTGGAGCTGCAGCTTTCTTCAGCATGGATATGGAAAACAGCGATAACAACATTTATATCTATCCCCAAGTCAATGCCTCACTTAACGTTGTCGGCGATCTGATGATATTTTACGCCGGCGCCGAAGGAACACTGGAGCAGAATTCCTATCGTGATTTTACCAACGTAAACCCTTTTCTTGCACCCGGAGTTGCGGTCGCGCCAACAGACAGGCAGTACGATATTTTTGCAGGTTTAAAGGGTAAACTTGCCGGAAGTGTGAGTTATAATGTTCGCGGGTCGTATGTCAATGAACGAAATAGAGCAATGTTTAAAAGCCTGCCGTACACGGAATCAGGCACAAATGATAATTTTGCCTTTGGAAACTCATTTAATGTGGTTTATGATGATATGAAAACGATCAGCTTCTTCGGTGAATTGAAAGCTGATTTTTCAAAAACGGTTTCTTTTGGTGTTGACGCGACTTTTAGTAACTACAGTGTTGATCTTGAAGCAGAAGCATGGAATCTTCCGGCACTTCAGGTTGGTTCTTCGATCGATGTCAACATCACGAAAAAGTGGTATGCCGGAGCGAATTTCTTCTATATCGGAGAGCGTTTCGATTCCCGCCAGTTGCTGAGCTTCGATCCCATGATCAGTGATGCACCGACCAAGCAAACACTCGAGGGTTACTTCGATCTCAACGCCCACGTTGGCTACAAATACAGCGACAGATTAACGGCTTTTATCCGCGCGCACAACATCGCAAATCAGGATTACCAGAGATGGCTCGATTACCCGGTTCAGGGCTTTCAGGCGATCATCGGAGCAAGTTATAAGTTCGATTTCTAGCATTTAAATTTTGGCGTGACCCCTTTATCGTGCTGATCGTATGCAATTGAGTTGGGTTAAAGGGGTCAGGCTGTCCGCTTCAATCTTTTTTGCTCGTGCTATTGCGGCGACTGAGCTTGAATGTGGCAAAAAAGGATTTACACTGCCATCCTTCACGCAGGTGGGTTTTGGGTCTTTGGACTTAGGTGTTGGGTCTGTATTCCCAATTAATAAGAACCAAATTTCCTTACCCAAAACCCAACACCCAACACCCAAAACCAAGATGAACTTCAAACAATCCATCCACGCCCGCTACCTCCAACTCGTCCAGGACAAGATAGATGCCTTTCGTGACATGATCTCAGCATTGTCAGAAGATTCTAAGAACGATGCAAAGGGTTCAGCAGGAGACAAACATGAAACAGCACTTTCGATGATGCATATCGAACAGGAAAAGCTGAACATGAAGCTTCGGGAGTTCATTGAACAGAAGAACGTCCTTGATAAAATTTCGGCATCTTCAACGGGCGATAAAGTTGCACTTGGAAGCCTTGTCCTTGCAAACGAAAGCTATTTATATATCAGCGCCGCACTTCCTAAGATCACTGTCGATGACAAAATGGTTATTGCATTGTCTCCTCAATCACCATTGGGCCAGCACTTAATGGGTAAAACTGCTGGTGAATCTTTTCAGATAAATTCGACAACCTACACGATCAAAAGCGTCATTTGAATTCAATAAATTCGATGGTCGTTGCTTTATTTGAAGGTACATAGAGCCACCAGATTCCGTTGTGAAGAAGTTGTATCTATGATATCATGATCAGTCATAACATGCCGCAAAAGAATAACTATCGTACACTTTTGATCTCTTAATTAAGAAGGTCAAAAATTAACAAAATGTTAATAACTTCAACGCTCTTCAGCGTCAATAATGCCCGAAAATCCTTGCCGATTTCCTATATTTGCGCGTGACACAAAATTCACATTTTACAGACGAGATTTATATGAGTGACGAAGTAAAGAAGCAGAATTATTCGGCAGACAGTATTCAGGCATTAGAAGGAATGGAGCACGTAAGAATGCGTCCTTCCATGTATATCGGAGATGTAGGCGTTCGCGGATTGCATCACTTGGTCTACGAGGTTGTAGACAACTCGATTGATGAGGCGATGGGTGGCCATTGCGACACGATTTCGGTATTCATCAATGAAGATAATTCAGTTACTGTTGAAGATAATGGCCGTGGAATTCCGGTCGATATGCACAAAAAAGAAGGCGTTTCTGCACTTGAAGTCGTAATGACTAAAATTGGTGCCGGAGGGAAATTCGATAAAGATTCATATAAAGTTTCAGGAGGTTTACACGGAGTCGGTGTTTCGGTTGTGAATGCGCTTTCAAGGCACATGAAATCAACGGTTTTCCGCGATGGTAAAGTGTATGAGCAGGAATACGAAAGAGGAAAGGCAATGTATCCGGTAAAGCAGGTTGGCGAAACAACCAAGCGCGGAACTATGCAGACGTTTATTCCGGATGAAACAATTTTTACTCAAACCACAGAATTCAGTTACGACACACTTTCAGCAAGGATGCGTGAGCTTTCTTTTTTGAATAAAGGAGTCACCATAAATTTCACTGATAAAAGAACCGTCAACGAAGACGGAAGTTTTGCGTCGGAGGTTTTCTATTCTGACGAAGGGCTTAAAGAATATATCCGCTACCTCGACAGCAACCGCGAGCCGATCATCTCGCATGTCATCAGCATGGATCATGAAAAAGGTGAAATTCCGGTTGAAGTTGCTTTGATCTACAATACGAGTTATACCGAGAATATCTTCTCATATGTAAATAACATCAATACTCATGAAGGTGGAACGCATCTTCAGGGTTTTAGAAGTGGACTTACGAGAACGCTTAAAAAATACGCAGACGCATCCGGACTTCTTGATAAGTTGAAGTTTGAAATTACTGGAGACGACTTCCGTGAAGGTTTGACAGCGATCATTTCAGTAAAAGTTCAGGAGCCACAATTTGAAGGGCAGACCAAAACCAAGCTTGGAAATAGGGAAGTAGTTTCTCCGGTAAGCCAGGCGGTTGGAGAAATGCTTGAAAATTATCTTGAAGAAAACCCGAATGACGCCAGGATCATTGTTCAAAAAGTGGTTCTTGCGGCTCAGGCACGGCATGCTGCGAAGAAAGCACGTGAGATGGTTCAGCGTAAGACGGTAATGGGCGGCGGCGGACTTCCGGGCAAGCTTTCGGATTGTTCTGAACAAGATCCTGCGAAATGCGAAGTTTACCTTGTCGAGGGAGACTCGGCAGGCGGAACCGCAAAACAAGGCCGTGACCGTGCGTTTCAAGCCATCTTGCCTTTACGTGGTAAGATCCTGAATGTTGAAAAAGCAATGCATCATAAAGTTTTCGAAAACGAAGAGATCAGGAATATATTTACTGCACTTGGAGTAACGATCGGAACGGCAGAAGATACAAAAGCATTAAATCTTGAAAAATTACGCTATCACAAAGTCATCATCATGTGTGATGCCGATGTCGATGGTAGCCACATCTCAACATTGATCCTGACGTTCTTCTTCAGGTTTATGAAAGAGCTTATAGAAGAAGGACACGTTTATATTGCAGCTCCGCCGTTGTACCTTGTGAAAAAAGGAACGAAAAAAGAATATGCGTGGAACGATATACAGCGTGATCAGGCAAACGAAAGAATGGGTGGAAGCGCTGCTATCCAACGTTACAAAGGTCTTGGTGAAATGAACGCAGAACAACTATGGGAAACCACAATGGACCCGTCATACAGAACGCTGCGCCAGGTTACGATCGACAGCCTTGCTGAAGCTGATCGAGTGTTTTCGATGCTGATGGGTGATGAGGTTCCGCCAAGACGTGAATTTATTGAGAAGAATGCGGTTTATGCAAATATTGATGCTTAACGAAAAGCCCTAGCCCTGATGGAAGTGCAAATCCTTTTACCTGAGCCCGCGAAGGTAAAAGATTGGAGCGGACAGCAGGAATAGCTCCTAAAATAAACAAATAAACATAAAATGAAAGTAACAATCGTCGGCGCCGGAAATGTAGGCGCAACATGTGCAGACGTGATCGCATACAGAGGCATTGCCAGCGAAGTGGTGCTGCTTGATATTAAAGAAGGATTTGCGGAAGGCAAAGCGATGGATATTTCGCAATGTGCTGCAAATACCGGATTTAACACACGAGTTTCAGGTGTTACGAATGATTATTCGAAAACTGCCAACAGCGATGTGGTTGTAATTACATCAGGGATTCCACGTAAACCGGGAATGACACGTGAAGAATTAATCGGAATTAACGCCGGAATTGTAAAAGGCGTGGTTGAAAACGTGCTTAAGCATTCTCCTGATACAATTGTTGTGGTAGTGTCAAACCCAATGGATACGATGACTTACCTCGCGCTTAAAGCTACCGGTTTGCCTAAGAACCGCATCATCGGAATGGGCGGCGCACTTGACAGTTCACGTTTTAAATATTATCTTTCTAAAGCGCTTGACCGCCCGATCAACGATATTTCTGCAATGGTGATTGGTGGTCACGGAGATACGACAATGATTCCGCTTACAAGGCTGGCTTCATATAATGGTATTCCGGTTTCTGAATTTCTTTCGGCAACAGAACTTGAAGACGTTGCCAAAGCTACAATGGTTGGCGGCGCGACATTGACAGGATTGCTTGGAACATCGGCGTGGTATGCTCCGGGAGCTTCTGTAGCGTATCTTGTTGACAGTATTTTGAACGATCAGAAGAAGATGATCGCATGTTCGGTAATGCTTGAAGGTGAATATGGTCAGGATGATATTTGTCTTGGCGTACCATGTTTAATTGGTAAAAACGGAATTGAAGAAATTCTGACAATTAACCTTGATGAGTCAGAGAAAGCATTGTTTGCTAAAAGTGCTGAAGCTGTCCGAAATATGAACGCTGACCTTAAAACGGTTCTTCAATAAATTACAATCTACTATATATAAAGAATGGCTGCAGGAATGCAGCCTTTTTTTTCAGATTAATCATTAAATAAATTGGTTGGTCTTTGTCAGAATTATATATTTGCACGTTTCGAAAAAATGCCTTGTTTTGAACGCCTGCGGAATTTACATTAGCAGGAATTTGCTTTGGGTATTGAAGAACCGACCACAACAGAACAATTTTAATTAATTTCTAATAGTAATGCAGAATAGAGGACTCGTTAAATTTTTTGCAATTTTATTTGCATTGGTAAGCATTTACCAACTTTCTTTCACTTTCGTAGCGCATAATATTCAGGACAAAGCAAAAGAATATGCCGGAGGAGATTCACAAAAAGAAGTTAGATATCTCGACTCGATAGGAAAAGAAAAAGTCTTCAGTCTCGGATTTACGGATTTTACATATAACGAAGTACGCGATAAGCAAATCAACAAAGGTCTTGACCTTGAAGGAGGAATCAACGTTATTCTCGAGATTTCTGTTCATGATATCCTTAAAGGGCTTGCTAACAACACCAAAGACCCGGTTTTTAACAAAGCACTAGCTGAAGCAAAAGCTAATCGTGAAGGTAATCAGGATTATCTTGACGCTTTCTTCGATGCATTTGATAAAGCTTCAAATGGTACTACAAAACTAGCTTCGCCGGATGTTTTCGCCAATAAGATCCTTGGTGACGAAGTCAACTTCAAAATGACCGACAATGAAGTGAAAACGGTCATCAGAAAAAAAGTAGATGAGTCTATTGAAAGTGCTTTTGAAGTACTAAACAAAAGGATTGACAAATTTGGGGTAGTTCAGCCGAACATCCAGAGGCTTGGTCAATCAGGAAGAATACTTGTTGAACTTCCCGGTGCGAAAGATGTAGACAGGATCAAAAATCTTCTTCAGAGTACAGCACAACTTGAATTCTGGGAAACTTACAAGATTGACGAGTTAGGAAACTTTTTAATGGCTGCCAACGAAGCATTAAAAGCAACTGAAAAAGCTAAAGTTCCTGTCGCAGAAACTAAAACGACCGGAATTGACAGTCTTTTAACTGATAAGGCTGCAGATACTTCAGCTGTCGCAAATAATCCATTTTTTGAAAAGTTTATCAGTCAGGGTGGCGGACCCGTTTTAGCGGTCGTATCGCCTAAAGATACAGCGGTAATCAACAGCTACCTGAAGCGTCCGGATATTAGAAATTTATTGCCTGCTGACAAGCGTTACGCAAAATTTGTATGGGGAATTCCAACAACTGTAAAAGATGATAAAGGTGCAAATCTTGAAGCAATCGAACTATACGCATTAAAAGGTAACAGAGATGATCGTGCTGCAATGAGCGGTGGAGTTGTAACTGATGCCAGTGATACTTTTGACCAACTAGGCAAGCCGGCTGTTTCTATGCAAATGAGCGGCGCCGGAGCCAGAGAATGGGAAGAAATAACAGGTAAGGCATATACAGACAAAGGTTATATCGCAATCGTTCTTGATGATGTTGTTTATTCAGCTCCGGGTGTTACAAGCGGTCCGATCGCCGGTGGACGTTCTGAAATTTCTGGTGCTTTCGATGTTACACAGACAAAAGATTTAGCTAACGTTCTTCGTGCGGGTAAACTACCTGCTGCAGCAGAAATCGTTCAGTCAGAAGTTGTAGGTCCATCTTTAGGGCAGGAAGCAATTGACAACGGAACTAACTCAGCTATACTTGGACTACTTGTAGTTTGTCTTTACATGATCGTTTACTATGGTAAAGCCGGTATGTACGGAAACATTGCGCTTGCAGTAAACTTGCTTTTCCTATTCGGAATTTTGGCAAGCTTAGGTGCTGTTCTTACTTTGCCCGGAATTGCAGGTATTGTGTTAACAATGGGTACTGCAGTTGATGCAAACATCATTATATATGAACGAGCCAAGGAAGAATTGCGGCTTGGAAGGTCACAGGAAGAAGCAGTTAAAAACTCTTTTGGATGGAAAGGTGCAATGCGTTCAATTGTGGATGCCAACGTAACTCACGTTCTGACTGGAGCTGTTTTGTTAATTTTTGGAACAGGGCCAATTCAAGGTTTTGCAACTACTTTACTTATTGGTATCGCAACATCATTGTTTACTTCAATCTTTATTACAAGAATGTTGCTTGACTGGAGCGTTAACAGAGGTGATAAACTTTCCTTCACTACTTCAATTTCGAAGAACTGGTTTACCAAGTTCAACTATGACTTCCTTGGAGTAAAGAAATATTCTTACATCATTTCAGGTATCGTGGTTGTAGTAAGTGTTGTTTCATTGATGACAAACGGTCTAAACCAAGGCGTTGACTTCGTTGGTGGTAGAACATATCAGGTGCGTTTTGAAAAGCCTGTTTCTGCGGAAACGGTAAAAGAAGAATTAGCGCCGGTATTGGGCGGAAGCGCTGAGGCGAAGATCTTTGGTTCAAACAATCAACTTAAGATTACTACAAAATATAAAGTTGAAGAAACTGGAAGCCAGGCTGATCAGGATGTGAACATGGTTTTATTCAACAATCTTAAGAAGCACTTTGCTGCAGACATGACTTATGAGAAATTCGTAAACAGCTACGAAGGAAAACAATTTGGTATCCTTCAGCAGTCAAAAGTTGGTCCGACAGTCGCTGAAGACATTAAAACAAACTCATACTGGGCTGTTTTAGGTGCAATGGCCATTGTGTTCCTTTACCTAATGTTAAGCTTTAGAAAATGGCAGTACAGCCTTGGAGCTATTGCTGCAGTTGCGCATGACGTTATATTTGTACTTGGACTTTATTCACTGCTTTGGAGATACATGCCGTTCGGAATGGAAATCGATCAGCATTTCATCGCTGCGATCCTGACAGTAATTGGTTACTCAATGAATGATACCGTTATCGTATTTGACCGTGTAAGGGAATATCTTGGTGGACAGGCGAAAGGTAACTTTAACAATATCGTTAACCAGTCGATCAACTCTACAATGTCTCGTACGGTGAATACTTCACTTACAATGATCTTTGTGTTATTGGTAATGTTTATTTTCGGTGGTGAGTCAATACGTGGATTTATCTTCGCGATGTTGATTGGTATCATCGTCGGAACATACTCATCACTGTTCATCGCAACGCCGATATTAGTGGATACAATTCCGGATGCAGAACATAAGCGAATTGAAGCACTTCACAATCAACCGGCAGCGTAAGCTTTTGGTAATAGTATAAAAAAACCCGATCTAAATGGATCGGGTTTTTTTATATGCTGTTTTGAATGAAAATTAGACTTTAATATCGCCCCAGTTTTCACCTCGCTTGATTCGGTAAAGCTGCATTTCGCTGATGTTGAACTGTTTCGCTAGTATCTTCATCCGTGTCTTTCTGTTTGGATCCTGTAACCGCTTTTTAAGACGCATTACCTGTGTCGAGGTCAGCTTTCTTCCGCCTTGCGATTTGCGTATCTCGCGCGTGCGCTGGCGGCCTTCTATGACCTTTGGGCTTTTGTTGTTGTGCGCTACCTTATCTTTCATATTTACATACTTAAGGTTGCGCACATTATCATTTGCAATGTCGTGATCAAGATGAATAACGTGCTTCTGGTCTTCGGTCGGTGGCGGAAGGAAAAGTTTAGCTACAGCTCGGTAAATGTTTAGGTTGTAATGTATGGTCTTCGAACCCGGCACTTTAAGGTTGTAGCGAAAGACTCTGTAGCCATTGTTAGAAGAGCCCGGACGAATAGTGCCTTCTCTAATATCATCGGTGTATGTTACCAGACGTCCATAATTTGATACTGCCAGTTTAAACGGAAGTTGTATTGTAGGGGTAACTTCTTTAAATTCCTCTGTTGCGAAAAAACGCACCATATATTATTATTTTCAAGGTTAATAAATAGTAGCGTAAATTTACAGGTCAACACCAGCAAATCCAAGGAAGAAGCGAAACTTTAACTTATTATAAGCTAAACCTCGATTGGTTTATCAGCAGTAAAAATCAGGTACAATCCAACTAAAATAAAAGGAATGCTTAACCATTGTCCGGTCGAGAACTGACCCAGAGCCTCTTCAAAACCGCCCTGGCTTTCTTTGACATATTCAACAATAAACCTGACCGTCCACAACATCACGAGGAAAATACCAAGTAAGAATCCTTGGCGTTCACGCACAGAAGTTTTCCAGTAGAGAAAAAATAATACACCAAAAACAATAATATACCCGGCTGCCTCATACAATTGCGCAGGATGTTTAGCAGGAACCTGCTGTAAAAGATCTGCAAACTGAGGATTATTTGCAATTGCATTATAAGCTTCTTTATGATTCGGAAGCCCGGTGGCTGTTTCAGCATCCTGAGGCGAGTAGAAATCTCTCAAAAACCTGATTCCAAAAGGAGAATCTGTTTTCTCTCCAACGATCTCAGAATTAAAGAAGTTACCAAGCCTTACGAATATCGCACCGCTCGCAACAGGAATCACCACGCGGTCAAGAACCCAAAGCAAAGGCCTTTTCATGATTTTCTTGCTGAAAAAGTACATAGCCACTATTATCGCGATTGCTGCGCCGTGACTGGCCAGGCCCTGAAATCCTGTGAACTCAAATGTTGGGCTGAATTTGAATGGAAGTAGTATCTCTGACAGGTTATTCCTATAATATTCCCATTGATAAAAGAAAACATGCCCAAGACGCGCTCCAACCAAGGTAGCAAGGACTGTCCATATAAATAGTGAGTCAAGTTTTTCGATCGGCTCATTTTCCCTGTCGAAAATATGTTTCATGATATACCACCCAAGTCCAAAGGCAATCACAAACATTAAACTATAGTACCTAATCAGAAAAAAACCAAGGTCGATTCCTTCAGATGGATTCCAGACCATGTTCAATGCGTGTGTCATGATGTTGCAGATAATTGTAAAAATAAATAAAATACTACAAAGCCCCGCATAGCGGCTATTGTTTGTGAGAAAAACTTTTCGGCGGAACGGGATCGTAGCCGCTTTTGCTCCACGGGTGGCATCGCAGGATCCGTCGGATGCCGAGGAAGCCGCCTTTTAAGAGGCCGTGAACTTGCAGCGCTTCAATCATATAGTGTGAACAAGTAGGCTGATATCTGCACGCAGAAGGCAGCAGAGGCGACAAAGCCACCTGATACACGCGTACCAGAAAAATGAATGGTAATACAATCAATTTTCTGAAATTCACTATTAATTCTATTGGAAATCTTAAAAAGTAAATGTAGTTCCCTCTTTTCCGTCCTTTAATTCAATGCCAACTGCCGTCAGTTTCTCACGGATATAATCCGACAACGCAAAATCCTTGTCAGCACGCGCTTTATTACGCATTTCGATCAACACGCGAACAGCGCCTTCAAGTTTCTCATGGTTTGCGCCGACTTGTTTGCCTGGCTCAAGTCCAAGTACATCATAAACAAAAGCCTCCATTGCTTTTACAAATGCGGCGAGGTCTTCGGCAGTAAGAGTTTCTTTTTTGTCTTTCACTAAGTTGACAAAACGAACGCCTTCAAACAGCTGTGCAATTAGTATCGGACAATTGAAATCGTCATTCATCGCATCATAGCATGACTGCTTCCATTCAGAAATTTTCAATGTAGAACTGTCCGAGGCTTTCAGTTCCGACAAAGATTCCATGGCTTCCATCAGCCTGTTGAAACCTTTTTCAGCAGCAACTATTGCATCGTCAGAAAAGTCCAAAATACTTCTATAATGTGCCTGAAGCATGAAGAATCGAGCCGTTGCAGGAGAAAACGCTTTACTCAAAACGGCATTATTTCCTGTATAGATTTCACTTGGTAAAATGTAGTTCCCGGTAGATTTCGCCATTTTCTTGCCATTGAGCGTCAGCATGTTGGCATGCATCCAGTAGTTTACCGGCGCCTGGCCTGTACTTGCTTCATTTTGCGCGATCTCACATTCATGGTGCGGAAATTTCAGATCCATTCCACCACCGTGAATATCAAAATGATTTCCCAGATATTTTGTGCTCATCGCAGTACATTCTAGGTGCCAGCCCGGAAAACCGTCACTCCACGGAGAAGGCCAGCGCATGATATGCTGCGGTTCAGCTTTCTTCCAAAGCGCAAAATCCTGCGGGTTCCGTTTGTCGCTCTGACCGTCAAGATCACGGCTATTATGGAGCATGTCTTCAATGTTTCGGCCGCTCAGCTTTCCGTAATGATGTTTTTCATTAAACTTTACGACATCGAAATACACCGATCCATTGGCTTCATATGCATAGCCATTTTCAATGATCTGCTTTATAATTTCGATTTGTTCGATAATATGCCCGGTCGCAGTCGGCTCAATGCTTGGCGGTAAAAAATTATACGTTTTTAAAACCTCATGAAAATCCACCGTATATCGCTGAACAATTTCCATCGGTTCAAGCTGTTCAATACGCGCTTTTTTAGCAATTCGGTCTTCACCAGAATCAGCGTCATTTTCGAGATGGCCTGCATCCGTAATATTTCGGACATATCTGACTTTGTACCCCAAATGAAGAAAATACCTGAAAATGACATCAAAAGACATAAAAGTCCTGACATTTCCCAGGTGCACATTACTATAAACAGTCGGCCCGCAAACATACATCCCAATATTGCCGTCGTGAATCGGAGCAAAAACTTCTTTTTCACCTGATAGTGAATTGTAAATCCTGATGGTCTGCTGTTTGTACAAAGGCATATTTATTTTTTTAGAGGCTGTTTCCTGCTATCCGTTACAATCTTTTTTGCTTTTAGCTAACATCTTTGGAGAGGTGGGGCGAGGCAGCAAAAAAGGATTTCCACTTCTATCAGGGCTGGGAGTTTATTACACAAATTGATATTAAAACTTAGTGTCAAGTTTTATATAATCAAGGAATTCACGCCGGATTTCAATATCCATGAACTTTCCGCCATATTCAGAAGTAACGGTGCTGCTTTCGATGTCTTTGATACCTCGCGAGTTGACGCACAAATGCTTGGCATCAATGACGCAGGCGACATCTTCATTGCCTAATGCATTCTGAAGTTCCTGTACGATCTGCATCGTCAGTCTTTCCTGAACCTGCGGACGTTTGGCAAAATACTCGACTATCCGGTTCATTTTCGAAAGCCCGATGACTGTTCCATTTGAGATATAGGCGATATGTGCTTTCCCAATTATCGGCAATAAATGGTGTTCGCAAGTAGAGTAGAGGGTAATGTTCTTCTCAACCAGCATCTGCCCATATTTGTAATTATTTTGAAAGGTCGATGACTTAGGCTTTTTAACCGGATTCAATCCGCCAAATATTTCTTTTACAAACATTTTGGCAACCCTATTGGGTGTGCCTTTTATGCTGTCGTCTGACAAATCCATTCCAAGTGTAACCAGAATGTTTTTAACGTCTTCCTTAATCAGATCAATCTTCTGGTCATCTGATAGCTCAAATGCATCTGGCCTAACAGGGTTGATTGCTTTTGTGAAAAAGTGGTCACTATACGTATCTTCCTGTGAATCAATATTTTCTGTCATTAATGCTGAAATGAAGGGATTTTTATTGGTTGCCGCAAAGATAAATAATTAAAAACTGGCATTTAATAACTCAAAAGTAAAATTTAGCGAACTTTCGATTAAACTTTTGCCAATTTTGTGTAAATTTCGACCTTTAAACTTTTGTTGAAGATGAAAAAATTTTACTCTCTGGCTTTATTCCTGGCCGTGACAATATTTTCCTACCAAGATATTCAGGCTCAAGGCAGTACATTAGATGAAGCTGAGGCTTTCTGTGCCGGTGGCGCAGGGCTTACATTTCAAAATGGAACGGGTGGTACATCCGCACAGGCGGGTATCGATTATGGCTGTCTTGGATCTGAGCCAAATCCTGCTTGGTTTTATTTGTTAATAGACGAGCCGGGGAACCTTAACTTCGTTATTTCACAAACTTCCGATGCTGGTAATCCAATCGACGTCGATTTTATAGCGTGGGGTCCGTTTGCGACACCAAATCCAACTCCTGCGCAAATCAACGCGGCCGCAGAAGTGGGCTGTAGCTATTCTACAGCAGCGACTGAAAGCTTTAGTATCACAGGTGCGACAACAGGCTCATATTATATTGTGTTGATTACGAACTTCAGCGGACAGTCGGGGACAATAACATTAACTCAAACCGGCGGTAATGGAGGAACAGACTGTGATATTGTTTGTCCTTTGTCTATCGACGGTGGTGGAGTTGCTGCTTGTCCGGTTGCCATTTTGACTGCCGTTTACGATGCCGAAAATCCAACTTATCAATGGTATGATCAAAATGGTATTATTGCTGGAGCCACTTCAGCAGACTATAACGCTACAGCACCCGGAGACTATACAGTAGTTGTAAATGGTGACAATTGTGTTGCCGATGCCAGTGTTACAGTAACCGTACCTCCGGCACAGGCAGCTCCGATAACTCAGGCACCAATGGATCTCACCGGAAGCGGGTCGCCATTAACATTTGATCTTACTGTAAATGATCTGGCATATCTTGGTTTGGACCCTAGTATTTATAGTATTTCATATCACGAAACTTCAGCGGATGCCCAGAATGTCTTCGCTCCAATTGGTTCGCCCGAGGCTTATGTTGGCGTTGACGGACAGATAATTTATATCAGCATCCAAAATTTTAGTGATCCCTGCGTCACCGTTCTTGCTGTAACATTGTCAATCGGTACTGACGCTGTTCAGCCTCCTAATCTTTCTGCATGTGACCAATTTGGTAATTTTTCAGATGGTGTGGCAATGTTTGATTTAGCACCCCAAAGCGCTTTTGTAGTCGGTAATAACGATGCCGATGACTTCATTATTACTTATCATACAAGTCTTGCCAACGCTCAAAATGACTTAAGTCCTATTGGACCTTTATATGTAAATACAGGAAATCCGCAGACCATTTTTGTAAGGATGGAAGAAGCTGATTCGCCGACTGCATTTTCGACTACCAGCTTTACTTTGACAGGTATTCCTCAACCGCAAATTCCAGACCCTGCGGATGTTACCCAATGCGAAAGCTACACTTTGCCTGCGCTTCCTTCCGGCAGCACGTACCACAGCGCTTCAGGTGGTGCTGCTTCAACTCTTATAGCTCCAGGTACAATTACCAACACGGGAACGACTCAATTGATTCAGGAGATCTTTATTTACGTCCAAAGTGGCACTACTCCGAATTGTACTGCAGAAGGAAGTTTCATACTAACACTAGATCCGATGCCACAGGTTCCGGCTCCTGCAGATGTTGAGGCATGTGCCGTTTACGAGCTTCTCCCTCTTCCTGCTGGAAGCACTTATCACGCAGGATCGGCTACGGGTCCTGTCATTGCTGCGGGCACAGAACTTACGTCATCACAAACTATAGTTATTGTAGTTGAGAGCGGATTGTGTTCTGTCAGTGGCGACTTTCTTGTGACAATAAATCCACTTCCACCAACTCCAGAACCTGCAGATGTGACTGTGTGCGAAAGCTATACTTTACCTGCGCTTGCTCCCGGCAGCACGTATCATAGTGCCTCGGGTGGCGCTGCTTCCACTGTAATTGCTCCGGGGCCGATTACCAATAACGGGACGGATGTATTAACTCAGCAGATTTTCATTTTCTCGCAAAGTGGCACTACTCCAAACTGTACATCAGAAGGAAGCTTTTTCTTGATCATATATCCGATGCCGGAAATTCCGGACCCTCTTGATGTAGTTGAGTGTGATTTCTATGACCTTCCATTTCTTGATCCGGGAAGTACTTATCATCAGGGTACAGCCACCGGAGCTGTAATTCCCGGCGGAACAACCCTGACATCATCACAGACTATTGTTATAGTTTCTGAGACAGGCACAGTTCCTAACTGTACCTCAGAAGGTGAATTTACCGTCACCATAAGCCAGACTCCAATTGCCCCTGACCCGATCGATGTTAGCGTTTGCGATTCATATACACTACCTGTCCTTCCTGCCGGGAGCACATACCACGATGGTACCGTTTCCGGACCGGTGCTTCTGGCGGGCCAAATTATTACTTCCTCAAGAACCATTGTCATAGATGCAGTGTCGCCAACGAATCCGAATTGTACATCTAGCGGTGACTTTATTTTAACCATCACCCCAACACCTGTTGTCGATGATCCTGCGGATGTGAATGTTTGCGACAGCTATACGCTTCCTGCGTTAAATGTTGGAAATTACTTCACCGGCCCGGGAGGCACGGGTACTGCTTATTTTGCAGGTGATGTGATTACTTCAAGCACTTCATTTTATATTTATGCAGCTTCCGGATCATGTAGCTCGGAGAGCAGCTTTGATATCAACATCTTCTTTTCTCCTGTAATAAACACCCCTACACCTTTACAGGTGTGTGACGAGAACAACGACGGCTTCTCATGCGCTTTTGACCTTGCCAGTAAAACGGCGGAGATCACGGGCGGTGCTCCGGGAATTGTCGTGACTTTCCATGAAACTGACATTGATGCCCTGAATGGTGTGAATGCCATCACGGGAGCAACCTATTGCAACATCGTGGGTGGAATCCAGGTGATTCATGTCCGTGCCTTTAATCCGGCAGCGCCGCAATGCGCATCATTCACCACTTTGACAATTCAGGTAAACCCGGTTCCGGTTCCTAATCCGGTTATAGCGGATTACAGGCTTTGTGATATGAACAACCCGGGTGATGGAGTTGAAGGATTC
>DASWND010000147.1:0-11711 GCA_036399435.1 Flavobacterium sp. | reverse complement strand
AGCGATAGCATTAGTATTAAGCAGAGAAAACGTTTCATATTCAAATTTTACAGTAACAAATATAACCCTTAATTGACATCCTGCAAAACCTTTGAACATCACTGATTTCTCATCTTGTAGCTTATTAGTATATTTGCATCTTCACCTGACAATTCTGAAAATGATAAAAAAGTTAATTTTTGCTATTATGGTCCTACATTCAGCATTGGCGTCTTCTCAAAAATTAAAATCTCCATCGGGTGAGATGGAAATGACTTTCAGCCTTTCTGGTGGTTCACCAACCTATACGCTTCAATACAAGAATAGACCTGTAATTCAGGAAAGTAAACTTGGAATTACTTTGAAAAACAATGAGGACCTTTCAATCGGATTTGCAGTTACAAATGTCAGGAATTCGTCTTTTGATGAAAGTTGGAATCCTGTTTTAGGTGAAGTTGCCACCATACGAAACCAATACAATCAGCTGCAGGTTGACCTTATGCAGCAATCTTCCGGCAGAAAACTCACGCTTACTTTTCGATTATTTGACGATGGCCTAGGTTTCAGATATGAATTTCCACAGCAGGATAAGCTGAACTATTTTATTGTTTCAAAGGAAAATACACAGTTCAACCTTACCGCCGACCACAAAGCATTCTGGATTCCCGGTGACTTTGACAGTCAGGAATACGAATATAATGAGACGAAGCTATCGGAAATTGATGTGGCGAAAGTCAATATGAACAACGGAATTGGCTTCAAAGGTCCAATGGCAAAAACGCGCGTACAATCACCATTGATGTTAAAAACCGCAGATAAACTGTACATCAATATTTTCGAAGCAGCAGTTGTAAATTATCCTGTGATGCACTTGGCTCTGGATCCTTCTACATTTACATTTACTTCAGAATCTGCACCAAATGCAATTGGTGACCTTGCATATCTTCAGGCTCCGTTCAACTCGCCATGGCGCACAATAATTGTGAGTGATGATGCGCGTGAAGTTCTTGCATCTAAAATGATCCTGAACCTGAATGAACCTTCAAAAATTGAAGACACTTCATGGATCAAGCCAATGAAGTACGTCGGGATCTGGTGGGAAATGCATGTCGGAATTTCAACATGGGATTATGCAGGGTCGCAAAATGCACAGAATTCACAAACATCCGAATTAAAACCCAGCGGTAAGCATGGTGCAACAACTGCAAATACAAAAAGATACATCGACTTTGCCGCTAAGCATGGCTTTGACGGAGTGCTTGTCGAAGGATGGAATGTTGGCTGGGAAGATTGGTGTGGAAACTGGAAAGAAGAAGTTTTCGACTTTGTAACTCCGTATCCTGATTTTAATGTCGAAGAAGTCTCGGCTTATGCGACGTCAAAAGGAGTGAAGCTGATCATGCACCACGAAACTTCAGGCTCGGTAACGAACTATGAACGCCGGCTTGACCGCGCGTTTGATTTCATGAAGAAGCATGGATACGATGCTGTGAAGACTGGATATGTAGGCCGAATTATTCCAAGAGGTGAGTGGCACGACGGTCAATCGATGGTCAATCACTTCAACCATGTAGTGAAACGCGCTGCTGAATATAAGATCATGGTGAATTCACACGAATCAACAAGGCCAACCGGCGTTCACAGAACTTATCCAAACTACATTGCTGCAGAAGCAGCACGTGGAAATGAATTCAACGCGTGGAGCAATGGAAATCCTCCAAGCCATGAAACTATTCTGCCGTTTACAAGATTATTGGGCGGGCCTATGGATTACACACCCGGTATTTTCGAAGTTCAAATGAGCTTTTACGATAAGACAAAAAAAGAGCAGGTTCATACCACTCTTGCCAAGCAGCTTGCATTATATGTCACAATGTATTCACCTTTGCAAATGGCCTCCGATCTTCCGGAAAATTACGAAAAGCATGCTGACGCATTTCAATTTATAAAAGATGTAGCAGCGGATTGGGATGACTCAAAGATTCTCGAAGCTGAACCGGGCGACTATATCACAATTGCGAGAAAAGAGAAAAAAGGCGAAAGATGGTTTGTAGGTGCGATCACTGATGAGAATGCACGCAAAACCAATATTTCTCTAAGCTTTTTAACACAGGAAAAAAAGTATACTGCCACAATTTATGAAGATTCCGCTGATGCGCATTGGCAGAAGAATCCGAAGGCATACAAGATCCGGACAATCGAAGTTACATCCAAAACTAAACTTCCACTAAGCCTTGCACCAGGCGGCGGAACTGCAATTAGTATTATTCCACGATAAAACATTTATGAGAACTGTTTACCTAGACAACGCGGCAACAACCCAGGTTTTTCCTGAAGTAGCAGCAGAAATGTCACGCGTACTTTTAGAAACCTATGGCAACGCATCATCAACGCATAGCTTTGGACGTCATTCAAAAAATCTTCTTGAACTTTCACGTAAGCAGATAGCGAAACTGATAAATGCAACAGCGCAGGAAATTGTTTTTACGTCCGGAGGAACCGAGTCGGATAACTGGGTCATTCGCTCAGCTGTAAAAGATTTAAAGGTGACGCGAATCATCACCAGTAAGATCGAGCATCATGCAGTACTACATTCTGTTGATGCCGTTGCGCAGGAATTTGGAGTGAAAGTCGATTATGTTCGAATTAAACCCGAAGGAAGCATCGACATCTCACACCTGCGTGAACTTCTCTCTGAGAACATTCCCACACTTGTAACGTTGATGCACGTCAACAACGAAATTGGAACAATAACCGACCTGCAGGAAGTAGGGCAGATGTGTCGTGCTCACAAAGCATATTTTCACTCTGATACAATTCAGTCTATTGGTAAAGTGTCATTTAATATGCAGGAGCTTCCTGTTGATTTTATTGTTGCGAGCGCCCATAAATTTCATGGTCCAAAGGGCGTTGGATTTGTTTATATCCGAAAAGGGCTTCAATTAAACCCCGTGTTTTTTGGAGGTGAACAGGAAAAAGGACTGCGTGCCGGAACAGAGTCGATCCACAACATTGCTGGAATGGCTAAAGCGCTTGAGTTATCTTATCATGAGCTTGACAAAAAGATCGATTATGTTACAGGTCTGAAACAATACTCTATTGATCAGATTCAACGATACTTTCCTGAAGTCAAAATAAATGGAGGAAACACATTTTACAACATTATAAACGTCTGTCTTCCCCTAAGCGTTGAGAAGACATCGATGATATTATTTCAACTTGATATGAAGGGTGTAGCAGTGTCGCGAGGAAGCGCATGCCAATCGGGAAGTACGAAACCATCGCACGTGCTTAGTGAAATTTTATCAACAGATGATTTACAAAAACCATCGTTACGGATTTCCTTCTGCACTTTCAATTCCACTGAGGATATTGATTATTTAGTTGAAGTCCTAAAATCTGTATAATTTATACGTACGATTCAAACTGCTTAAGTGGCAGGATTACAGTAAACGTAGCACCATCATTTACTTTTCCGGTCGCGGAAATCGAACCAAAGTGTCTTTCAACAATTCGTTTACAAAGTGAAAGTCCGAGGCCGGTTCCTTCATACAATTCTTTGGCATTTAATCTTGCAAATGCACCAAATATATGCAAGGCATATTCTGGATCGAGACCAATGCCATTATCTGTTATCGTTATTTTTGCCAGGTCATGACCATACCGATTTTCAACTTCACAGCTAACATCGATAACTGCCGGCACATCATTCCTGCTGAACTTAAGAGAGTTGTTTATCAGGTTGTAGAACAATTGGTAAATTAATACCTGAGCTCCTTCAATTACAGGAAGTTCCTTTACATTGAAAGTTGCTTTTTTCTGCTGAATAAGGATTTCCAGGTCGTTTTCAATATTTTTAAAGATCTTGTTCAGGTCGACTTCATCTAGTTTCTGCTCAGTTGAATTTAAGGTTGAATATGTCAAAACGCCTTCAATCATTGAAAACATCCTGTTGGTAGCATTATGGATCTTGCCGAGATAAGTCTTGGCTCGATCCGGCAGCTCGGTGGCAAACTCTTCTTCAATCCGCGAAACAAAAACTTTAATTTTTCTTACCGGTTCCTTCAGATCATGGCTGGCAACATGAGCAAACTGAAGCAGATCCTCATTTGAACGTTTTAATTCAAGCGTTTGCTTACGAACCTGCTTGCTTAATTCTTCCGCGAATTGCTTTTGATCAGTAATATCCTGTATTATTCCAATAAGCGACTGTGGATTCTTTTCCTCATCATAAACCACTATTCCTTTTGCACGTATCCAGTGAATGGAATCATCTGGGTGAATCACGCGAGCTTCATAATGGAGATTGCCAGTATTCAAAGCTTCCTGATGTGCATTTGCGCGAATAGCAACATCATCAGGGTGAAACTGACTGGTATAAACAGATCGTGGCACTGGTCCGTTTTGACCCATTATCTGGAAAAATCGTGCTGAATGTTCGATGTTGTTTGTTCTTAGATCAACTTCATACGAAGCAAGATCTGCTGATTCAATAGCCAACCTTGCTGTTTCTTCAGCCTGCTCAATTTTTTTTCGTGCAATAACTTGTTCGGAAACGTCTATTCCGACAGCCATTACTCCAGCAACTTCACCTTCTGCATTTATAAATGCCTCGTAAACAAAGTTCAGATACACAACTTCGGTTGAACCTCCTCTTGGTAATATAACCGGGAGCTCAGATGCGGCAAAACGTTCACCAGTTTTATACACATTGCTCAGAAGTTCCTCGACGCCTGCATTTTTCGCTTCCGGCAGGCAATCTAAAATCGGTCTGCCGATGCTTTGCTCTCTGGTTAATCCCCAAAGTTCAAACATTCGATCATTCGCGATATCAACAACAAAATCAGGCCCCATCAAAATACACATGGCCACGGGCGATTGCAATATGATGTTCCTTAAATTTCTTTCGCTTTTGGCAATTTTCTGACTGGCAACGTTCATTTCTGTTACGTCGGCAGCAGTGTTCATTACGCCGTATGGCTTTCCGTCGGCATCAAAAAGCGGCGTAAAGCTGTAATTGAAGTAGTACGTCTTCGTTTTGCCATCGACATTAAGGTCGATTTGAATATTTTTGCCATGAAAAGGAAGCCCGGTGTCGTAAACAAACTGCAGCTGCTCAAAAACTTTTTGGTTTTCAAGTTCCGGTAGAACTTCTGTATAAGATTTGCCGATTATTTCACTGCCTTTGCCCCAAATGTCAATGATTGCCTGATTCGCAAGCTGAATAGTCATTTCGCGGCCAACATAAACACCAATTGGAAACGGGGCACTTTCAACAATGCTCTTTACCCTTTGTTCGCTTTCCTGAATTTTTTGCTGCGCGACAACTTTTTCGGTTACGTCGATGGCGACATCCATAACTCCAAAAATCTCACCATCAGAGTTGGTCATCGGCTTATACGTATAATCAAAATAGTATTTCCTCAGCGCATTATTATTCATAAGATACGCAACTGCATTTTGCTCAGAATACGTAATTCCTGTTTTGTAAACTTCAGTAAGCTGATCCATAAATGGCTGTCCGCGTAGCTCGGGAACAGCATCCAAAAGAGTTTTACCAATTGCATCGTGCGCATTCCATAATTCAAGAATGTTTTGATTGGCAATATCAATAACCATATCTTCTCCTTTAAAAAGGCTGATCGCAATGGGAGATTCTTCTATCAGTTGTTTAAAAAGATGCTGTCTCTGATCGGCTATTTTTCTGGTAGTCACAGATTCGGTCACATCATGGCAAAACACCATAACGCCTGTTATTAAACCGTTATCTTCAGTATATGGCTGAAAAACAAGATTTAAAAATCCCTCTTTTTTTTCGCCATTAACGATTACAAAATAAGGATGATCATACAGATAAAGTGAATTTCCCGTAACACGGACATTTTCAATAATAGCATGAAAATGCTCTCTTGTTTCCGGAATTACATCAAATAAACGACGCCCCAAAAGCTCTTCCGGTATACGGTCAATCAATTTTCCGTACATCTTATTGACAATGTCAACACGCATTTCTTCGCCGCTTAAAACTATAATTCCAACCGTTGCATTGCTGATGAGGCTTTGAAAACGGTATTCAGGATTAACTATCGGTGCGGCGTTGGGCTTGATTGTAAACGTAACTATAACACCAACCGGCTGTTCGTGGTCAGCAAAAAGCGCATTAACTTTAAAGGTTGTACCATCAGATAAACCAGCTGTTAAAGGTTCTGCATTCTGAAACACTTTAAGGGCAACAGGTTCAATTTCAGGCCACATCGAAAGTTTGTCAGCGCCTGCACCAATCGCACTGTAAGCGTCGGTTGCAAAGGCGGTGCGATAAGCATCATTATAAAAAAGGATTCTTTCATCACCCCAAAACATCAGCATTGGAGAATCAGCATTCAAAAGAATATTTAATGAAGCTTTTAAACTCTGCGGCCATTGTTCAGGAAGCCCTATTGCTGTGGAAAGCCAGTTATAACTGTGGATTGTAGTTCCCATTTCACCTTCAGCCCTTAAGAAGTAAGGCAGGTTATGGAGTAAAGAAGAATCTTGATTCAACGGCATCGATCAATTTTAATTTGGTGAAGTTAACAAATAAATTCTTTGAGCAATGTTATTAAAGATGTCATGGTAAATATTTTAGTTCAAATACAATGATAAATCTATAAGTATTCCTGCAAATCTTGTAAGCAGTTTCAGGTGGTTGCGGCTTAGCTTTATAATAATTAACAGAAGCTGTTTCCGGCTATCCGCTGTATCTTTTTTAATTTCCGATGTCATTAAAAAAGGATGCCGCTTCTATCCGGGCTATTAACCAACTAACATATATTTAAGATGAGAAAACCAATCACGCCACATTTACACGGAATTATGGATTATGCAATCGGTACAAGCTTAATGGTGCTGCCGGGAGTAATTGGACTTGAGCAAAAAGCTGTAAGGTCATATCAGGCTATCGGTACAGCTATTTTAGGTGTAAACTCAATGACTGATTCAAACACAGGAGTGAAGCGAATCCTTTCGATGAAAACTCACCAGCGTGCCGATCTGTCGCTTTTGGCTTCAGTGGCACTTGCGACGATTACGCCCACATTTAGAAAAGACAAAAAAGCCATGATTTTTCATATTGCTTTTCTTGCTATTTCAGCAGCTCAGTACATGCTGACCGATTTCGATTACGATAATCTTGAAAGCCTGACTGACGAACTTGGTTAATTATTCCTGACCAGCACAAGGTATTGCCATTGATCTAATTTTAGGTCATCATTGCCTTTCAAAACATAATCAGCGCCGGTAAAAAGCTCTTGGTAGCTTCCGGCCTGATATTGTGAATTTAACTTTACTGATGCAGGTTTGCTGCTGTAATTGATGATGGTGATGATCTTATCACCATTTTTTTCGCGCGCAAATGAAATCACCTGATCTTGCTTGTCGTTAAAAATCCTGATCATTTCGCCTCCGCTATTGCCATTCCACAGTGCTTTGTTGTGATGCTTCAGGGTGAAAAGGGCAGTGTACATCTTTGTGAATTTGTGCTCTTTCCAATCTATCTGATCTTTATCAAAAAACTTTAACGAACGGTCGAGCCCAGCTTCTTGTCCGCTGTAGACGAGTGGCATTCCGTTAACTGTACATGCTAAAACCATTGATGCTTCAAGTGCATCTCCAAAATTTGCAAACTGATTTCCTTCCCAGGAATTTTTATCGTGATTATCGGTAAAAGTCATGCGGTAGGCATTTCTTGGAAAAGTACTGACATCATGTGCCATATATTCAATGACGCCGGCTAATGATTTGTTGTCCTTGGCAACAGCATGCATTTTATTCCAGAGACTCCAGGAATAAGTCATATCAAAAGCCCGCTGATGTAGGTCGCGCGATTCCCATTCTGCCAGCATAAAGACGGGCTTTATCTGATCCAGTTCAAAGCGTACATTTTCCCAAAAATCAACTGGCATAAAGCCTGCAACGTCACATCTGTAGCCATCAATATTGGTTTCTTTGACCCAGAACTTCATAGCTTCTGTCATATATTCCCGGATACCTTGCTGCTCATAATCAAAATCGATTATGTCATCCCAATCATACCAAGGTGTAGGTTGAAAATTACCTTCAGGAGTTTTTGTATACCATTCAGGATGTGTAGTTGCAAGTACATTGTCCCAGGCAGAGTGATTGGCAACCCAATCCAAAATGACATACATGCCCATCGAATGTATCTTGTCAACCAGATGTTGAAAATCCTCTTTCGTTCCAAATTCAGGGTTAACGCCATAATAATCTTTGATCGAGTAGTAGCTTCCCATGCCGCCTTTGCGGTTTTTCTCACCAATAGGATGAATCGGCATCAGCCATAGTATATCAACACCCATTGCCTTAAGTCGCGGAAGATGTGCTTCAAAAGCTTTAAAAGTTCCTTCTTTTGTGTACTGCCGCAAGTTAACCTCATATATCGTGGCGTTTTTGCTCCATTGAGGATGAGTCAGTTTAACGTAATCTCCATTACTAACGTTAGCTGTCGCCGAAGCAACCCGTGGCGTGATATTGTTATTGACTGATATGCTGCAAGCGCTCAATACCAGTACTAAAAATAAGAAAAATGCTTTTTTCATATAATTTGAATTAACGTAGTGCCGCGATCAGGTTTTCTTCTTCAGTTATATTTGAGAGATTAATTGCGGTTTCAATTAATGCAAGATGCGAATATGCCTGCGGAAAATTGCCCAGCAGTCTTTTTGCTTTGAAATCGATGTCTTCACTAAATAATCCTAGGTGATTACTGTAAGATAGTAGTTTGTGAAAAAGCTGTTCGGCTTTTTGGCGTTCACCAATACGATACAAGCTATTGATAAACCAGAACGTACAAATCGTAAATGATGATGAAGGTAATCCAAAATCGTCTTTATTCTTATATCTGTATAACAAACCTTCGTTGCTAAGCTCTTTTTCTATCGCTTTAACCGTTGCAATAAATTTGGGATCTTGTGCTTCAATAAAATCAAATGATTCCATCAACAGGACTGAGGCGTCTAGATCATCGCTGCCGTAAGATTGGGTAAATGACTGTACTTTTTCACTCCACGCATGCTGCATGATGTCGGTTTTAATTTCTGCTTCAAGACGCTTCCACTTTTCAGCTTTTGATGTTTTGCCCAGCAGTTCCGCGACTTTAATTGCTTTATCAACCGCAACCCAGCAGAGCACTTTTGAAAATGTAAAGTGTCTTTCTTCAGTTCGGAATTCCCAGATCCCTTTGTCAGGTTCGCGCCAGTGCTTATCGACAACCCATACAATTCCTTTTGTAATGTTCCACAATTCTTCGCCGTTCTCAAGATCGTTGCTGAAGTAGATCAATTGCTGATAGATCACATCCATCAATATTCCGTAGATGTCATTTTGCCGCTGAACAAAAGCAGCGTTTCCAATCCTGACGGGTTTCGATCCCATATAGCCACCGAGATGATCAAGAAACTCTTCCGTTAAATTCTTTTCCTTATTGATGCCATACATGATTTGCAATTTTTCATCTTTATCTGGTATGATATCAATTACAAACTGTAGATATTCTTTCGCCATTTTCTTGTGTCCAATCCGCGACAGCACTTTAACGACCATTGATGCATCCCTGATCCAGCAGAAGCGATAGTCCCAATTACGCACTTCACCAATAGTCTCCGGCAGTGAAGTAGTGACGGCTGCCAGAACAGCACCAGTTTTTTGGTATGAAAGCATTTTAAGGGTGATCGAACTTCGCACTATTTCGTCATTGTACTTTTGATATTGCGGGGTTTTAGCTGTCCACTCCAGCCAGTAAATTTTTGTACGTTCGAACTCCAAGCTAATCTTTTCGACTGTTGGTTCAAAAAGCTTTTCATTATATGTCAACGCAAAATAACCGTCACCCGTAAGTTGTATTTCATCTCCATCAACAATCTTCATTTTGTCAAAATTGCTATAAAGAAATATACTGTCAAACTTCTTAGTATCAGTGATGCTGATGATGAATTGATCTTTGACATACGAAAATGTTTCATCCGCTGCATATTCTAATTTCGGATTATACTTTATCCTGAAAGTAGGCTGGCCGGATATCAACTTGATATATCTCACAATTTCCGGAGGCGAATGATGGTTGTTATTATCTTTTTTATATCGCGGCATGAAATCCCGCACCTCAAAAATATCGTCACCATTGGTAAAGGTGGTAACCAAAATACCAGTGTTGTAAAGGTAGGCTTGTGATATCGCATAGTCATCTTCGACCAGGATTTCAAAACTGCCGCCGATCTTCTCGTCAAGCAGTTGTGCGAAAATTGACGAAGAGTCAAATTCGGGCAGGCAACACCAGACAATTGATCCATATTTCGATACTAATGCCGCACTTCTGCAGTTGCCGATAATTCCGTAATCTAAATTTTCCATTAAAGTTTCCTTAACAGGTTTCCGTTTTTGCTTTGCTTAAATTTACGAAGAACGCCATTAATGCAACCGAAAATTGTTATGAATAAAACGATAATTGTGTCCAACCGACTACCACTGGATGTGAAAATCGATGGTGGTAAACTTGAGGTTAATGCAAGTGTTGGCGGACTTGCAACGGGATTAAAATCGGTTCATGAAGGTGGCAATTCATTGTGGATCGGATGGACCGGTGTTACTGAAGAAAGCCTCACACCGGAATTGTCAGCCGAAATTGCTGACGTGCTAACTGATGCGAAGTGTTCAGCCGTAACAATGACTAAAAAGGAAGTTGATAAGTTTTATTACGGATTTAGTAATAATGCGCTTTGGCCGTTGTTTCATTACTTTTTGGAGTACGCAGAGTTTGAACTTGATCAATGGCAGATTTATAAATCTGTCAACCAAAAATTTGCGGATGCAGTTATTGAGAGCATGGAAGATGGAGATCAGGTATGGGTTCATGATTATCAGCTGCTACTTGTCCCAAAGATGATTCGGGATAAAAAACCTGAAGCTATAATTGGTTTCTTCCTGCACATTCCGTTTCCATCATATGAGATTTTTAGAACTTTCCCATGGCGGGAAGAATTGCTTGAAGGAATGCTTGGCTCTAATCTAATAGGCTTTCATACCTACGATTATGAAAGACATTTTCTGAGTTCGTGCAAGCGTATTTTAAGTTTAGAAGTGAAATTTAACGAAGTGGTATTTAATGACCGCATCGTCAAAATTGACTCCTTTCCCATGGGAATCGACTACAACAAATTTTATGAAGCTGCACTTCAGCATCGGCACCAACAGAAAGTTGAACGTACAGAATTTCAGCAAAAGCTTGATCAGCATTTTAGTCCATCGTCGGGAACAAAAATGATATTATCAATTGACCGGCTTGATTATACGAAAGGTATTCCTAACCGGATCCGGGCGTTTGAATATTTTCTTGATAAGTATCCCGAATTTATTGAAAAAGTACGCCTGATTATGGTTGCCGTACCATCAAGGTTAAATGTGCCGCAATATCAGAAACTTAAGCGTGACACCGATGAATTGGTAGGACGGATCAACGGCAGGTTTTCATCCGTCAGCTGGACGCCAATCTGGTATTTCTATCGCGCACTTCCTTTTGATGATTTGATCGATCTATATGCTTCGTCGCATGTGGCTCTGATAAATCCCATTCGAGATGGAATGAATCTCGTCGCGAAAGAATATATAGCAACGCGAGTCAATCAGGATGGAGTGATGGTTCTGAGTGAAATGGCAGGCGCGGCGAAAGAGATGACAGAAGC
>DASWND010000146.1:0-2316 GCA_036399435.1 Flavobacterium sp. | reverse complement strand
AAATCGTCTTGTTTTCAAAAGATTCACGTGCAACTACAGCGTTTTATGAAATTTTGAATGGAAACCAAAATCAAGATGCAGGAACATTTAACTGGGGCGTAACAACAATCCAGTCATATCTTCCCGCTGACAACCACGAGTTCTTTGAGAATGACCTGACGCTGGTTGACTGGTTACGTCAGTGGGCTAAAACCGAAGAAGAACGTGAAGAGGTCAACATTCGTGGCTTTCTTGGCAAAATGATATTTTCAGGTGAAGAAGCGTTAAAAACTTCAAGGGTTCTTTCTGGTGGAGAAAAGGTGCGCTGCATGCTTTCGCGGATGATGATGATGCGCGCAAACGTTTTGATGCTTGATGAACCTACGAACCACCTTGATCTTGAATCGATCCAGGCATTTAATAACTCATTGAAGAACTTTAAAGGATCTGTAATATTCACAACGCATGATCATGAATTTGCACAAACCGTTGGTAATAGGGTAGTTGAGCTAACTCCAAATGGCGTCATCGACCGTTATATGACGTTTGATGACTATCTTGATGACGAGAAAGTTCAGGAGCTGAGAAAGAAAATGTACAAATAAAAAAATCCCGCAAGTAGCGGGATTTTTCGTAGTTGTATAGTTTGGTCGTAGTTTTATTTTCTGAATTTGCTGATAATCCAAATTACAACAGCAATAACAAGAATTACCAGAAATATTCCAACGCCTATTCCGGCCTGAAAGATGTCACCGATCGCTTCACAACTTGTAAAAGATAATAATACAAGTAGAAGAGCTGCAATTCTGAAGAAGAAATTTTTCATAATATATAAGTTTTAGTTGTGCTCTGGTTTTTTGCTGTATGTAAAGTTCATTTATTTAACATGAAACGCATTACATAATTAATTTGCAAGATTATATAATTTGCATCGAGAGGTGAATAATAAATTCTACATGTCACGTTCCAACCGTAGAAAAAAAGTTATTTTTACACACCAAACAATAAGCGATGGGGCATAGAGTACTACTAAACTCAACAGAGGTCAACATAATCCTGCATCGTTTGGCTTGCCAGCTCATCGAAAAGCATCACGATTTTTCGAACAGCGTTTTAATCGGAATCCAGCCCCGTGGTGTTTTTCTGGCTGAAAGGCTGGCAGATCTGCTGCGGACAGAATACCAGGTCAAGGACTTAAAGCTTGGCTACCTCGACATTACTTTCTTCAGGGACGATTTCAGGCGGACAGATAAACCACTCGAAGCAAGCAAAACCCAACTCAGCTTTCATATTGAAAACAAAAAAGTCATTTTTATAGATGATGTTTTGTACACAGGACGAAGCATCCGATCCGCATTAACTGCCGTCCAGTCCTTCGGGAGGCCGAGCGAAATTGAGTTGCTGGTATTGATCGACCGCAGGTTCAGCAGGCATTTGCCTATTCAACCCGATTACCGTGGCCGCCAGGTGGATGCCATCAATGACGAGAAAGTAAAAGTCAACTGGAAGGAAAATGAAGGTGAAGACAGCGTTTTATTAATCAACAATAACACCTAGATGAAAGAGCTTTCGGTAAATCATTTATTAGGTATTAAATACATCACTGCAGGAGATATTGATCTGATCTTCGAAACTGCAGATCATTTTAAGGAAGTCATCAACCGCCCGATCAAAAAGGTTCCTTCACTCCGTGACATTACAATTGCCAACATATTTTTTGAAAACAGTACACGTACTAAGCTTTCATTTGAACTTGCCCAAAAAAGGCTTTCTGCCGATGTGATCAGTTTTTCTGCGGCACAATCTTCGGTCAAAAAAGGCGAGACGCTGATTGATACTGTAAACAATATTTTATCAATGAAAGTCGACATGGTGGTGATGAGGCATTCCCATGCCGGCGCTGCGCATTTTCTGTCGAACAACGTAAGTGCAAGTATTATTAATGCAGGCGATGGGGCACATGAACATCCGACACAGGCATTACTAGACAGTTACTCGATCAGGGAAAAACTTGGAGAAGTAGCCGGAAAAAAAGTTGTTATTGTTGGCGATATTCTTCACTCGAGAGTTGCGCTATCCAATATATTCGCATTAAAGATGCAGGGCGCCGAAGTAAAAGTATGCGGACCCAAAACACTGGTTCCTAAATTTATAGAATCGCTTGGTGTAACGGTTGAGCCTAACTTACGCAAAGCTTTAGAATGGTGCGATGTAGCAAACATGCTTCGTGTTCAAAACGAGCGTATGGATGTGAATTATTTTCCATCCGTAAGGGAATATACCCAGCAATACGGAGTTGATAAAGCACTTTTAGATTCCTTGAATAAAGAGATCGTA
>DASWND010000145.1:0-2816 GCA_036399435.1 Flavobacterium sp. | reverse complement strand
AAGATCGTTGATCGAGCGCACGGCTTTTACGCCATTGCCATCGTATCCGAAGCGCGTACTTTTCCATATAAAAGGAAACTTCAGTTCATTCAGATCAAAGGATTTTTTGACCGAAAGAAGGTCGGCGTATTTTTTATAAGGTGCAGTCGGAATGTTATTGGCAGCGTAAAAATCTTTTTGGGTTCCTTTGTTCTGGATCAGCTTTAAAGTGGCAGATGATGGATAGACAATTTTGCCTTCCAACTCAAGTTTTTCGAGTGCTTCGATGTTTACGTGTTCGATCTCGAGCGTGAGAACATCCGATTTTTTACCAAATTCATAGACGGTTTCAAAATCCATAAGATCGCCCTGATAAAACTTATTGCAAGCAATTATGCAAGGTGCTTCGTCACTTGGGTCGAGGACGATAGTTTGAATGTCGAACTTTCGGGTTTCTGTCAAAAGCATTTTTCCGAGCTGTCCGCCGCCCAGGATTCCGAGTTTAAAATTCGAAGAAAAGTAGTTCATAGATGCACTTTGTACAAAGATAACATTTTGACATAAAGGCAACGGATTAAAACTTCAGGTGATTTCAATTGCACACGTGTCATAATTTGACAATATTTGCGTTAGTAGTTGACCGCATAATTGATTACGCTGCTTTTAAAATAAAATTTCATGAAGAATATCATCAAAATACTAGTGCTTTTCTTTGCCTTTGCGAGCACAACTTGTGCAACAGCTCAACAGAAAACCGTTCAAAAAGTGACGATCAAAACAAGTATCACCTGCGACCACTGTAAAGAGTGCGAGACTTGCGGGACTTTACTAGAAACTACTTTGCTTAAAACAAAGGGTATTCAGATGATTACTTTAAATGAGAAAGAATCGACGATTACCGTTGTTTATAACTCAAAAAAGACGGACTTGCCAACGATTAAAACAGCAATTAGCCAACTTGGTTATGATGCTGATGATGTAAAGGCAGATCCGGCAGGTTATCAAAAACTCGATGGCTGCTGTAAAGCCTAGCTATTCTTCGCTTTTCTTTTGTTTCTGAATTTCTTTAGTTCCTTCGTCTATCTGAAAAGTTTTATTTTCTGAACTTTCCTGTGCGGGTTGGCGTGAAGTGTCAATTCCGAGTTGGCTTCCATCCATACGATCTATATCTTCCTGCTGCTGAATCCTTTTTGCGGGATGTTTCCACTCGATATCATTCGGATTATTATTTCCCGGCTGATCATCGCTTAACTGGCTTTTTCTTTCTTCTGTGTCCATAAGTTTAGTCTTTTCTCAAAGTTAGCGAATGGCTGCGGCAATATTATTAAAATTATTATAAAAGGCTTTTGTGACTCTTCTCGATTCTTCGAAGTATATCTTTTGAAGCTGCTTTGTATGCAAAAGAGTGGTTTGCATATCCATGTGAAACAGCGTCAATGAGTTCAGCGTGAATCTCCGGCTGAAATTTTCCGATTTCATAAAGTGCGCGCATCGCATAAGCTTTAGTGGCGACTTTTTCATCATCGACAAGCCATTTAAAGCAGCTTTCTGTGATCTTGGTTAAATTTTCTTCGGTTAGAAAAGGAGAGGGCGTTTGTGGTGAAGCAGCAAGTTTTTGTGTCAGTATCATGCAAATTTTTGAAACTGAACGTAAAGCTCCGTCGTGAGCAACATGCGGCAGGACATCACAGAACCTGTTAAGATGAGGAGAAATAATACTTAAATCGCTTTCAGCAACAAGTTCCAATATCCAGCAGGCTTTGAAATAAAACGCGTCTTTTACATCAAAAGCCGTGTTCAACAGATTTGAGATATAATTTTTATTGTTTAAAAAAAAGTCACGGCAGATCTCACGGCTTTTCCGGTGACAGTCGCTGCTGCTGATCAAATCATAGACTTCCGCTACTGCTTCAGTTGTTGAATGCATACGACAAAGATATATTTCCGTAATAATTGACCGGCGTTCCCGGATAATAAAATCGTGGAGATGCATTTCCGAAAGCGGTCGAGTTGACCAAAGCCATTGATGCATATCTTGTGTCGGTCGCATTGTTGACTCCAAAAGAAATTGCGGCAGTTAGGTTTTTGGTGAGGTTCGCTTTGTATCCGGTTTTTAGGTTTAACAACGCATATTTTTCAGTGTAAACCGTGTTTGCGTCGTTAATTGGAAAGCCATCTATTGATAATATTTCCGCAGACAAAAATAGTTTTTGATAACTAAAGGTCAGGCGGCCATGAACAGTTGATGCGGGAACTCCGGTCAGGTCATTGCCGGAATAATCATTGTCTTCATCAACGAACTCGAGAAATTTGTATTTACCTGCTGAGATTCCGGTTTGGGCGGTCATGCTGATGTTTTTCCAAATTGAAGTAGTGTAATTGATCTGCAATTCAACGCCCTGATGTAGCGTCTTACCGGCATTTACACCAACGTATTGATCATCGCCAACGCGTCGTGCAACAAGCAAATCAGTGATTTCCATTCGATATAAAGATGCTTCGGCGTAGAGAGATCTGTTCATGAAAAAAAGTTTTCCGCCAATTTCAAAATTATACCCTGTTTCGGGCTTGATTCCGCTGTTTATAGTTCCATTTTGAGTTAGAGTTTCTTCTATTGCGGGCAATGAAAACCCGCGGCTTGCAGAAAAATAGATTGTCTTGATATCAGATGGTTTGAACAAAAGCGAAATTTGCGGCGACCAGATTAAATCGTAAGAATAAGAATGGGATTCGTTGTCATCGCCAAAATTATTTTCAAGCTTAAATGAAGTTTGATTCGCATTTATACCGGTTTGGATCTCCCATTTGTTGGTCAACACAAATCTCGCCTGTGCGAA
>DASWND010000144.1:0-29363 GCA_036399435.1 Flavobacterium sp. | reverse complement strand
TTTAAAAAGGGAGTTGAACTCCAAAACGAAAGCGATTTCACGGTTTAAGCCATGCCAATCATTGTAAACTTAGATGTAATGATGGCAAGACGAAAAATGTCGCTTAATGAACTTTCAGAGAAGGTGGATTTGACATTATCTAACCTTTCAATTCTGAAGACCGGAAAGGCGAAGGCTATTCGCTTTAGCACATTGGAAGCTATTTGTAAAGCATTGAACTGTCAACCAGCCGACATATTAGAATATCAGAAAGAAAAATAAACCGCTAACATTGCTAATTACGGTTGCTGCTTTTAACTAGCAAAACTTTGTTTTCTATTAAAGCCGAGAAATCTCGTAAGATAAAAAATCCGGAATGCAGTAACATTCCGGATGATCAGATGAAGCGATTATGTATTCAAAAATGCAATCAGATCGTTATTTAATCGATCCTTCTCCGTGTAGAATAATCCGTGAGGAGCACCTTCGTAAGTAATATATTGACTGTTAGCTACAAGTTTTACTGCTTTTTCTGACGATGCTTCTATAGGTACTGTCTTATCAGCATCGCCGTGAATAAACAGTGTTGGTACATCAATCATTCTCATATCATCTCTAAAGTCTGTTTTTGCAAAAGCCTCAAGGCATTCGAGCGTTGCACGTGGTGATGCAGATGCAGCAATTACCATGTCGTTTTGTAGATATGCTGCGCTTACGGGCTTGCTCAGCATTCCGACACCATAAAACTTTTTGCCGAAATCTTCCAGAAAAGCCATTCGATCTTCCCGGATCTGCGCACTCATCTTATCAAATTCTTCCATTGGAAGTCCATCTTCATTATCGGGCGTTTTCAACATAAACGGAGTCACAGATGAAATAAAGACAACTTTCGAAACGCCTTGTCCGCCATGTCTGCTAAAATATCTTGCAACTTCGCCACCACCCATTGAAAATCCGACAAGGGCGAATTCCTCAAGTCCGAGTTCATCAATAACTTCCTTCAGATCGTCGGCAAGATTATCGTAGTCGTAGTCGCTCCATGGGTGTGAAGATTTTCCGAACCCGCGCCGGTCATAAGTGATCACCCTAAAGTTATTTTTGACCAGTGTTTCAATCTGATATTCCCACATCTCACCTGAGAGTGGCCATCCATGAAGAAGCACAACAGGTTTGCCTTTTCCGTAATCTTTTACATAGAGGCTGACATCGCTTTCCGTCTCGATATAAAAATCAGATTCAGTGATCTCAGTTAAATCGTCGTCGTCGCTGCCGTTAAAATTTGGTTTGATTGTGTCCATTTTTTTAATTGTTTACATTTATAATTACAAAAATGGCTTTCACCGGAGCTTTTTCTGTTATACAATAACAGATAATAGTTTCACAATCAATAGATAAACAGTTGTTAAGAAATGGAAGAAATAACCTGGATGGATTTCGAGAAAGTAGAAATGCGCACCGGAACGATCATATCGGTCGAGCATTTTCCCGAAGCCAGAAAACCTGCGTATAAACTGACGATCAATTTTGGATTAGAAATCGGCATATTAAAATCATCGGCTCAAATCACAAAGCGGTACCAACTTGACGAACTTATCGGCAAGCAAATAATTGCTGTAGTTAATTTTCCTAGAAAGCAAATTGGAAATTTTATGAGCGAATGCCTTGTGCTTGGTGTCACCGGCGATGATGGAGATGTGGTGTTGCTGAAGCCGGAGGTTGGTGTGAGAAATGGGATGAGGATTTTGTAGAGGTGAAGGGTTTAAGGTGAAGGGTTTTAAATTTTGAATGTTGAACAGGGAATATTGAATGTTGAGGTGAGTAATTAACTCTAGCCCGGATGGAAGCGGCATCCTTTTATAAAAACCTTTTGAAAAAAGCGTTTTTGTAAAAGATATAGCGGACAGCCGGAACAGCTAACAATAAAAAAAGCCCGAAGAAATTTTCGGGCTTTAAAGTAACTTATAAAACTAAATATCGTCGAATTCTACATTTGTAAAACTTGAAACAGCCGGAATTGCAACCTGTTCCTCTTCTGCAAAATATTCTTTTTTGTAATCGCGCTGATGTCTTTCGGAAATAACTTCTTCGCCTTTATGGTTCAGGACGTAAGTTGTCATCTCATCGAAAATATCGGAAAATGCTGCAAAATCTTCTTTATACAAATAGATCTTGTGCTTTTTAAAGTGGAATGATCCGTCTTCTTCGGTAAACTTTTTACTTTCGGTGATAGTGATGTAATAATCATCTGCTTTTGTAGCTCTTACGTCAAAAAAATACGTTCGTCGCCCCGCTCTCAAAACTTTAGAAAAGATCTCCTCTTTTTCTAGCATGTCATTTTCTCTCATATTCATCTGATCAATTGGTTTGGTTGATGTTCCAAAAATGGAAAAAAAAGGTTAATAAAACAACTATTCGCTAAATTCTTTTTCAGATAGTTGTCTTATGTATAATTCTTTGTAATATCCCTCAGTATTAATAAGTTGCTCGTGTGAACCTTCCTGTTTGATAGTGCCATTTTCGAGAATAATTATCTTGTCAGCATTTTTAGCGGATGATACGCGATGGCTTACGATAATCGTGGTTTTATCTTTGGTCACTTCAAGCAGATTTTGCAAAATGGCTTCTTCAGTTTCGGTGTCGACCGCTGATAATGAGTCATCAAGCAATAGAATCTTTGGGTCTTTTATGATCGCCCGTGCAATTGATACACGTTGTTTTTGTCCGCCTGAGAGCGTAATTCCGCGTTCGCCCAAAATCGTTTCATACTGAAGCGTAAAATTAGCGATGTTGTCATGTACCACTGCAAGTTTTGCAGCCGAAACAACCTCTTCATCGGTGGCTTCCTCTTTACCGAATTTGATGTTATTTTTGATGGTATCTGAAAATAAGAAAGCGTCCTGCGGAACAATTCCGATGCTGTTGCGAAGGTCATTCAGATTCAACTTCTCTATTGGTATGTCATCGACTTTAACAGTTCCTGAAGTAACATCATAAAGCCGGCTGATCAATGTAAGGATCGTAGACTTTCCTGAACCTGTCTTTCCTAAAATTGCAAGTGTCTTGCCCTGTTCAACTGTAAATGAAATGTTGTGCAGCGCTTGGATGTTAGTGTCTTCGTATGTATAGCTTACATTTTCAAAGCTGATCTTCCCTTTGATAACCGATGGCTGCGGATTGTTGTTCTTAATATCCGGCTGGATGTGAAGAAACTCATTTATTCTTTTCTGCGACGCTTCGGCTTCCTGAACCATTGACGAAACCCAACCGAGTGACGCGACCGGCCATGTCAGCATATTTACGTAGAGAATAAACTCGGCTATGGTTCCGATGCTTTCGATGGTTCCGTTTATATACATCATGCCTCCAAAGTAGATCACGACAAGGTTACTGATTCCAATTAAAGCCATCATCAGCGGTCCAAAGAGCGACTGTACTTTTGCCAGGCTTAAACTTTTCTCTTTGCTCTCTTTCGACAGGTTCACCATATTTTTCTGATGCTGATCTTCTAAAGAATATGCTTTGATAACCCGAATTCCTGAAAATATCTCCTGTGTAAAACTGGACACTTTTGATAAATATTCCTGAAAGACCGTACTTCTCTTATTGATCTCTGAACTCAATTTGAAGATCGCGTACGATAAAATCGGCAGCGGAAGCAGCGTGTACAGCGTAAGCCGCGGAGACACATTGTACATGTAGATAATTACAATGATAAATCTGATAAACGTGTTGATGGTGTACATGACCGCGGGACCAACATACATGCGGACTTTCCCCACATCTTCGCTGATTCGGTTCATCAGATCGCCAGTTCTGTTCTGTTTGTAGAAGTTCTGGGAAAGAACTTCATAATGCCTGAATACTTCGTTCTTTAGATCATATTCGACGTGGCGTGACATCACAATTAAAGTCTGCCTCATAAGGAATGTCAAAACCCCGGCGATGAGCGTCGTTGTAATGATCAGCAGGATGTTGTGAAGCAGTTCAGTCCTGATAATTGAAGGATCGGCATTCTCTTTCGCAAAAGCCTCAATAGCTTTAAAAGAGTCGCTGATTAATTTTGGTGTAAACAGTGAAAATATCTGAGCAGCAACAGTGGTAATGATTCCAAACAGGAAGCTGTATTTATACTTTACAAAATACTTATTTAAATATCTTAGTTCCTTCATTGTGAGGCCAACTTCGGCTGATACATTATTGATTTCGGCTTACTTACTTGAAATGCGGTTATTTTGGGACTCTCGTAAATTTACGTAATTCCGAATATTTCCCTAAATGATTGTCGAATTATGAATTTAATCCTAATTTTGCAGAAGCTGACTGATAAATTTGCAACTTTAAACTACTCTACATGATTACTGAAATCACATCCGCTAACGAACTTTATAAAATAGATCCGGTATTCGGACAAGTATCTTTTGACAACCACGAACAGATCGTTTTCTGCAATGACAAAGATACGGGATTAAAAGCTATAATAGGAATCCATAACACAGTTTTGGGACCTGCTTTGGGTGGAACAAGGATGTGGAATTATACCAACGAATGGGAAGCACTTAATGACGTTTTGAGGCTTTCACGCGGAATGACTTACAAGTCGGCTGTAACGGGATTAAATCTTGGCGGTGGTAAAGCTGTCATTATTGGTGACGCAAAAGTTGACAAGACTCCGGCGATGATCACGAAATTCGGTGAATACATCAATTCTCTTAGCGGAAAATATATTACTGCGGAAGATGTTGGAACGACTACTCCGGATATGGACCTGATCAGGGATGTCACTCCGTTTGTAACCGGAATTTCTGAAGAAAGAGGTGGTTCAGGAAATCCTTCACCTGTGACTGCTTATGGTGTTTACATGGGAATGAAGGCTGCCGCAAAATATAAATTCGGAACAGATAACCTAGCAGGCAAGAAAATTCTTGTTCAGGGAATTGGCCATGTTGGCGAAACTCTTGTGGAATACTTAACAAAAGAAGGCGCGCATGTACAAATTACTGATATTAATCAGGCAAGGCTTGAGGAAATCAGTGCGAAATACGGTGCGACAATTTTTGCAGGTGATGATCTTTATGGAGCAGATGTCGATATTTATGCACCATGTGCTTTAGGTGCGACAGTAAATGATGATACGATTGGAAGAATAAAGGCTAAAGTCATTGCAGGAGCGGCTAATAACCAGCTTGCAAATGAAGAAGTACATGGACAAATCTTACGTGAACGTGGAATTCTATACGCTCCTGATTTCTTGATCAACGCAGGCGGAATCATCAATGTTTATGCTGAAATTGTGAAATACGACAAAGCAGAAGCCATGCGAAGAACTGAGAATATTTACAATACAACTCTGGAGATTCTGCAGCTTGCAGATGCGCAGGCAATTACAACATACAGAGCAGCACTTTCGGTTGCTGAACAGCGTATCGAACAACGAAAAAAAGAAAACGGTCAATAAAGAAGCGTTTCAAATTTATTCTTATTTTTGGGGAGCGAAAGGTTTTCTTTCGCTCCTTTAATTTTTAAAAGTTCTTACCCGGTGTTAAATAGAAGACATATCCGTGTTAAAGTGATGCAATCAATCTACGCGATGCATCAAAATGGATCAGACAATCTGCAGAAAGAGGAGAAATTCCTGTTTTACAGCATCGAAAATATCCTCGACCTCTACCTGATCATGCTGTCTTCAATAATTGAGATTCGCGATAAGGAGCAGCTGTATTTAGATAAATCCGCGAAGAAACATCTTGCAACACCTCAGGAGCGAAATCCAAATACAAAATTTGTCCGCAATGCGCTGGTCGATATGTTATCTGAAAGCCGTTCATTAAACATAGCCCTTGAGCACCGGAAGATCAACAACTGGAAACAGAACGATGATTATATCCTGATCATGCTGAGCGAAATCCGCAATAGTGATTTGTATAATGAGTATATGTCGACCACCAAAACAACCTTTGAGCAAGACAGGCAGTTTGTGATCGACATGTTTATGGAGCTTATCGCGCCAAATGAAAAACTTTACGAATATCTTGAGGACAATAAACTGACGTGGGTTGACGATATACCGTTGGTCAATACGCAGATCGTAAAGCAGCTTCGGCAGATAAAACCTGATTCGCCACATTCATTTGCAGTTCCCGAGCTTTACAAAGATGATGAAGACAGGGATTTTGCAAAGGAACTTTTCAGGAAAACTGTGTTGAATGAAACTGAACTTGCAAAAGAGTATATAGACAAGACACCAAATTGGGACACTGAACGTATAGCGGAGATCGATACGATAATCCTAAAGATGGCAATATGTGAATTTTTAAAATTTCCGTCGATTCCTGTCAAGGTTACGATCAATGAATATCTTGAAATTGCGAAAGAATATTCGACCCCAAAAAGCAGTATTTTTATAAACGGAATTCTCGACAATTTAGTCAAAGAATTTCAGGCGGCAAAAAAGCTGAATAAGACCGGCCGCGGCTTAATGTAAATTTTTAAATATTATATCATGATCAAAAGAATTGTTTGCCTTTTAACGGTCGCTTCATTACTAGTGACAGCATCTTGCAAAGACTCAGATGCAGCATCGAAAATAGATCCAACAGCCGAGGAAGTTGCGCCTGCATCACCGGATGCTGTAATCGCTCCTGAACCAAATATTGCTGCGCCACCAACTCCGGCTGAGGCGCCAACTCAAACTGCAGAAACTTCTGCTCCAACTCCTGCAGCGAATGGTAAAGCCGCAGTTATGTCTTTTGCAAAATCCGAACATGACTTTGGAACAATAGCGGAAGGTGATAAAGTTGATTATACTTTTGCTTTCAAAAACACTGGTAAATCAGATCTTATCATTTCAAATGCAGTAGGTTCATGTGGTTGTACAGTTCCGGAATTTCCTAAAGATCCGATCAAACCGGGAGCTTCAGGAAAGATCAAAGTATCGTTCAACTCTGCCGGAAAACCTGGTCAGCAGCAAAAAACAGTTACCATTACGGCAAATACTGCAAGTGGAACAGAAAAACTTAACATCAAAGCTAACGTGACGCCAAAAGCAGGCGCATAAACCTTACTTTCTATGGAACAATTACAGAAGTTACTACCGTTTTTATTGATGTTTGTGATCATTTTCTTTTTTATGATCCTTCCTCAGCAGAAAAGAGCTAAAAAAGAACGCGCTTTTGAAAGCAGTTTAAAAGTTGGGGACAAGATCATTACGAAAAGCGGACTTCACGGACGTATTTCAGAACTCTCCGAAGGAACAGTTGTTATTGAAACAATGTCCGGAAAATTGAAAATGGAACGTTCTGCAATTTCAATGGAAATGAGCGCAAAGCAAACTCCTGCAATTGTTGCTGACTCGAAGAAAGCCTAGCTTTAATTTATAAAAAAGAAAAACCTCCTGTTACGGAGGTTTTTTTATTTGTACTTATCGTGAAGTCCGAGTTTGTTGATGATCATTGGCTTGATCTTCTCCAGTCGGTCGAGCTTGGTCTGCTCACGCTTAGCACTTTCAAGATGTTCAATATATTCTTTTTGTTTATAAGGTGAAAGTGTTTCGAATGCTGAAGCAAGAGCGGCATCTTTTGCAAGAGCATCTTTTAGCAATTCAGATACCGGCAACGGCTTCTTCTCTGTTTTTTTAGCTGCCGTTAAACCTGATTTTTCAACTTCAATAGCTTCTTTGACATATTGAAGGATCAGCTTTTCACTATTAAGAATTTCATCTGCAGAAGCAAATCGCCACTGCCGCATGATCTTAGTTTCGTCATCTGGCTGAACAAGAACTTTCTGCTCATCTTTTAAATACATGCCTTTGAAAAACCAAAGCGCTACATAATTTTTAAATGCAGCCAATTCAACTATATTCTTATTGTTATAGGTGAAAGCGGGTGAGCCCCATTTGACAGTTTCCTGAAGCTCCGTCTGCGAAAGAATACTTTTGATCTTATCAAGCTCTTCAGCCCATTTTGCATTTGCATCCTTAAATCGTTCTTCCATACTTACTTCTTTAGTCCGTAATTTGGCAATGCCGTCAGTTCAGCGATTTTGACAATTACTTCTACAGCTTTTTGCATGCTTTCCACCGGAACATATTCGTATTTCCCGTGAAAGTTGTGTCCGCCTGCAAATATATTCGGGCAAGGCAATCCTTTATAAGATAGTTGGCATCCGTCAGTTCCGCCACGAATAGCTTTGATAATTGGCTTAACACCTGTTTGTTTCATTGCTTCGGCAGCGATATCAATAATATGCATGACAGGTTTTACTTTTTCCTTCATGTTATAATACTGATCTTTTACTTCTGCTTCCACAATATTTCCACCGAATTGTTTTGCAAATTTCTTATTAATTCGTTTTGCAATGTCTGCAATGAACTGTTTCCGTTCTTTGAACTTTTTTGCGCTGTGATCACGGATGATGATTTCAAGCGTAGTTTCCTCAATACTTCCGGAAAGATGCGTCACATGGTAAAAGCCTTCGTAGCCTTTTGTTTCCTGCGGAATCTCATCTTTTGGCAATTCGTTGATAAACTGATTGGCAATCAACATCGAGTTGATCATCTTGCCTTTGGCATAACCGGGATGAACGCTTTTTCCTTTAAAAGTTATTTTAGCTCCTGCAGCATTAAAGTTTTCGTATTCGAGTTCACCAATCTGGCTTCCGTCCATCGTATAAGCCCAATCACCACCAAATTTTTCAACATCAAACTTATGTGCGCCGCGGCCGATTTCTTCATCAGGTGTGAAACCAACGCGTATTTTTCCGTGTTTTATGTGCGGATTCTTAAACAGGAATTCCATTGCCGTAACTATTTCAGTAATTCCCGCTTTATCGTCTGCGCCAAGCAATGTTGTTCCGTCTGTCGTTATCAAAGTCTGACCTTTGTACAGCAGCATGTCTTTGAAATATGATGGAGACAATACAATATTTTGTTCTGCATTAAGAACTATATCTTTTCCGTCATAATTCGGCACAATCTGCGGCTTTACGTTTGCACCTGTAAAATCAGGAGTTGTATCATAATGCGATATAAAACCAATTACCGGAACATCGTCGCCAACATTTGAAGGCAATGTAGCCATGACATATCCATTTTCATCAATGGTAACTTCTGTCATACCGATCAGCTTAAGTTCATCAACAAGCTTGTTGGCTAGTACAAGTTGCTTTCTTGTACTTGGAGTTGTCTCGGAAGAAGCATCAGATTCAGTGTCAATTGTAACGTAACCTATAAAGCGATCAATGATGTGTTGCATGTTTTTTTAATTTTTCCAAAGGTACAAATTACAATAATGGATGAACCGTCTGTTTCAGAATTGTTACTTTTGCCAATATGTATAAACTACTTATTCGCCCGCTGCTTTTTTGTTTTGATCCGGAGAAAGTGCATTATTTTACATTTTCTTTAATTCGGACGTTATCTAAAATTCCAGGTATTCCAGCTTTGTGCAGGTCAATGTTTCTGGTGGATGACAAGCGACTGGAACGTGAAGTTTTTGGTTTGAAATTCAAAAATCCGGTCGGACTCGCAGCAGGTTTCGACAAGGATGCGAAATTGTTCAGCGAACTATCAGATTTTGGATTCGGATTTATTGAAATTGGAACACTTACGCCAAAACCACAAGAGGGAAATCCAAAGAAAAGATTGTTCAGGTTAAGAGAAGATAAAGCACTCGTTAATCGTATGGGATTTAACAATGGCGGTGTTTGGGAAGCTGTTGAACGCCTGAAAAAAAACAAAAACGTCCTGATCGGCGGCAACATTGGAAAGAACAAAATTACCAGCAACGAAGATGCAGCATCCGATTACGAAATATGTTTTGAAGCCTTATTCGAGCACGTTCATTATTTTGTTGTGAATGTCAGTTCACCGAATACTCCCGGCTTGCGAGCTTTACAGGAAAAAGAACCACTGACGCAATTGTTGCAGTCGCTTCAGCAGAAAAACGCACTTAAGCCGGTTCCGAAGCCAATTCTTTTAAAAATCGCTCCCGATCTTACAGATGAACAATTGTTTGATATTATCGATATCGTGTCAATAACTAAAATTGCTGGTGTCATTGCAACCAACACCACAATTTCACGCGAAGGATTACAGTCGGAAAATAAAGCAGAGGCAGGCGGACTTTCAGGAAAGCCGCTGACAAATCGTTCGACAGAAGTTATTCGCTTTCTGACACAAAAAAGCAATAATGCATTTCCTGTAATTGGAGTAGGCGGAATCCATTCAGCTGAAGACGCACTCGAAAAACTCGATGCAGGAGCAAGCCTGATTCAGCTTTACACCGGATTTATCTACGAAGGTCCTGCTTTAGTTAGGGATATCAATAAGCGGATTCTGGATCGGCTCAAATGAGAGCGCCCATTCTACAAGAAGGCCTGTAAAAACGGCAACTCCAAAGCTTATCAATGTGCCAATTAGTACGTATTCAGTGAGTTTTCTGTCACGTGAATGCGTCAGATCGCCAAATCTGAAAATCGACTTCGCCGCGAGCAGAAATCCAATAGCTTCAAAATGTCCGGTGATGATGAAGCAAAAAACAAACAGGCGTTCTAAAATTCCAATGTATTTTCCGGCATGTTGTAAGTCGGCTTCATTTGTATCATTTTCATTAGGTGTCCAGATTGAAATAATATTTTTAATGATGATCGATGTTGGAGTCGTTAAAAGGATGATTCCGGTCACAATGATCACAAATTTGTTGTCAATTTCATATTGCGAGAAATCCACATCATTAAATAGAAGCGCGATCAAGGCTATAGAACCTACATGCAAAATCTGATCTGCAATAAACCATATTCGTCGCGTCGCAGTCGTCTGCAGCCGCAGCTTGAGAATGTCGATTGCAAAATGAAAGACGATCAATAATATCGCGTATGGCCAAAATCGTGTTTCCGAAACAAACAGCCATGCCAGCGCACCATGAATGACAACATGTTTATAGAGATAGGTGCTCTTTTCCTTTTTTAATTCCTTATCGGCAACCCAAGAGTTTGGCTGTAATATGAAATCACCAATGAGGTGCGCCAGAAGTAGTTTGATGAATATGATCATGTTGATATGGTTTTAATCTTTTCCCGATAGTGTGCTTCAAGATCTGCGATGAGGTCAAAATATGCTCTTTTGCGCCGCCTGCTGACAGCCGCCTGATTGATTCCTAATTTTTGTCCGAGTTCCTCCTGCGAAAGTTTCTGATTTCTGATTGCCGTTAGCACATATTCTGCCGATTGCACGAGCCAGTGATCCATAATACTTAGCGCCAGCCGCAGCATCAGGTTCATTTCAATGTCAAACGATGCGTCACCCGAATTTACAGCAAGATTTGTTTTTTGCTTCTTTAAATTTTCAAACATCGCACCCGACCTGATAAATGCGGTTCCATTGCTCTCCGAAATTTGTGCAGCCTGATAAGTTTTATCCCCAAATCCAATGCTCATACGCACATCCAGTTTCAAAGTACGCAATAAAGCTTTGATCTCAATAGCTGTAATTAATGCGTCCTCGGGTTTAACTTCTAATTGAAATTCATCGCCACGATATATTTCCCACTGAATCGGACTCGTACCAACAGTATTCAGCAAGTTCTTCAACTCATCTATCCAAACCGTGGGCGACAGCTTGCGTGAGTTAATGATGTCACCGGTTATTACACTTGTCATATCATCTATTTATTACAAATTTAGGTAATATTTCTAATTATTACCATTTTATGTAATATTTTTAATTATTACCACTTTAAGTAATATAAAGCGGCGCTAGTTGATTTGCACCCAACGCACTTTTTCCTATCTTTGAACAATGGGAGAAGTAAAAATAATCGAATGTCCCCGAGATGCCATGCAAGGCATTAAAACTTTTATACCAACCGAGAAAAAAGCGGCATATCTTCAGTCACTTCTACGGGTTGGTTTTGACACCATCGACGCCGGAAGTTTCGTTTCAGCCAAAGCTATTCCGCAAATGCACGACACAGCTGAGGTATTTTCGATGCTCGACATGTCTAAAACACGAAGTAAAATACTTGCGATTATTGCAAATACACAAGGAGCACAAACCGCTTCCGAACACGAAATCATAAGCTATCTCGGATATCCTTTTTCCATTTCCGAAAACTTCCAGATGCGCAACACACACAAGACGATCGCGCAGTCATTAATTACGCTTCAGGAAATTCTTGAAATTGCAGATAAAACCAACAAACAATGCGTCGCATATCTTTCAATGGGATTCGGAAATCCATACGGTGATCCGTGGAATGTTGAAATAGTAGGCGAGTGGACCGAAAGACTTTCATCCATGGGCGTTAAAATCCTGTCGCTTTCAGATACGATCGGAAGCTCAACACCCGAAGTTATTGATTACTTATTTTCAAACCTGATTCCTAAATATCCCAACATCGAATTCGGAGCGCACCTTCACACGACTCCCGACCGATGGTTCGAAAAGGTCGACGCTGCATACAAAGCCGGCTGCCGTCGCTTCGATGGCGCAATCCAGGGTTTTGGCGGCTGTCCGATGGCAACAGATCAGCTTACCGGCAACATGCCAACCGAAAAACTGCTTTCCTATTTCACATCCGTAAAGGAAAACACGAACACAAGTCCGATGAGCTTTGAAAGCAGCTACAACGAAGCACTAAAGATCTTTACGAATTATCATTAGAAGCTGGTCCGGCTGTTCGCTATTATCTTTTTTAAACCCTTTCAGGGTTCCAAACCCTGAAAGGGTTAATAAAAAAGGATAGCCGCTGCCATCCGGGCTAGACACTCTCCTTAAAATCTAGTTAATGCCGCACCCGCTGACATATAAACAAATATCATTCACTATATTTGCATGCAATTTAACTACAAGCACAAATTGCAATGATTGCACACCATACTAAAATCATCGGCGAAGGCCTAACCTACGACGATGTGCTCCTGGTTCCGAATTACTCCGAAATTCTGCCACGTGAAGTGAGCATAAAAGCCAGGTTCTCCCGAAATATTACTCTTAACGTTCCGATAGTTTCAGCCGCGATGGATACCGTAACCGAAAGCGCAATGGCAATTGCTATGGCGCAGGAAGGCGGAATCGGTGTTCTTCACAAAAACATGTCAATCGAGCAGCAGGCGGCGAAAGTCCGAAAGGTAAAGCGCGCCGAATCAGGAATGATCCTCGATCCCGTTACACTTCCGTTGTCAGCGAAAGTTATCGATGCGAAAAACGCTATGAAAGAATTCGGCATAGGCGGAATTCCAATTGTTGACGAAAACCAAATACTCCAGGGAATCGTCACCAACCGCGACCTTCGTTTCGAAAAGAACAACAGCCGATCGATTTCTGAAGTAATGACCAGCAAAAACCTTGTTACAGTTGCCGAAGGAACTTCACTCGAAGAAGCCGAAGTCATCTTACAAGGCCACAAGATCGAAAAGCTTCCGGTCGTAAACAGCAATAACAAACTCGTCGGATTAATCACTTTCCGCGATATCACAAAACTGACTCAAAAGCCTATTGCAAACAAAGATTCCTACGGCCGACTTCGCGTTGCAGCCGCAATCGGAGTAACAGCTGATGCAGTCGAAAGGGCAGAAGCACTCGTTAATGCCAACGTCGACGCCATCATTATCGATACAGCTCACGGACATACACGAGGCGTGGTAGAAACTTTAAAAGCAGTTAAAGCAAGATTCCCGAATCTTGATGTTATTGTAGGCAACATCGCAACAGCCGAAGCTGCTAAATATTTAGTTGAAAATGGTGCAGATGGCGTTAAAGTCGGCATTGGTCCCGGTTCAATCTGCACGACACGTGTAGTTGCCGGCGTTGGTTTCCCACAATTCTCCGCTGTTCTTGAAGTTGCAGCAGCAATTAAAGGATCCGGCGTTCCGGTTATTGCAGATGGTGGAATCAGATATACAGGCGATATTCCAAAAGCGATTGCAGCAGGTGCCGATTGTGTCATGCTCGGTTCATTGCTCGCAGGAACAAAAGAATCTCCGGGCGAAACAATAATATTTGAAGGACGAAAGCTCAAATCTTACCGCGGAATGGGTTCTGTAGAAGCCATGCAGGAAGGCTCAAAAGACCGATATTTCCAGGATGTTGAAGACGACGTCAAAAAACTCGTTCCCGAAGGCATTGTTGGGCGGGTTCCATATAAAGGTGAATTAAATGAAAGCATGCAGCAGTTTATTGGCGGACTTCGCGCAGGAATGGGTTACTGCGGATCGAAAGACATCCTGACGCTGCAGGAAACCGGAAAATTCGTTAGGATCACCGCAAGCGGAATAAATGAAAGCCATCCGCACAACGTTACGATCACCAAGGAAGCACCGAATTATTCAAGATAAAAAAATGGGAACTAATTGTTCACTTTTTTATTCTTCCAATAGAGTTTCGATCTTGTGGCGGTCGCCTACAATCCATAAGATGTCATTTTTCTCAAGGATAAGTGTCGATTCAGGATTTAGGATTCTTTCGCCGTTACGTTCCACGCCAACGACCATTCCACGTGTCTTTTCACGCAATTGTGAATCCCTGATGCTTTGCCCGACGAAGTTGCCGCGCCCTATTCTAAATTGTTGCAAAACAATGTCATCTTCGGCATCAGGATCGGAAGCTTCGAATTCATTCCTATTTAAAAACTTCTGAAAATCCTCAACCTGCGCGTCAGTGCCAATGACGCAGACTTCATCACCTGGAAACAGCCTTTCGTTCCGATTCGGAATTTTTATAGTGATGTCGCCACGCTTTATAAACGCAATGTTGACTCCCATTTTTTCCCGCAATTGAAGCTCTTCAAGCGTTTTGCCCGCTACTTTAGATTCCGAAGAAATATCCATAATCGTCATATGGCCTTCCCATGGCGTCAGATCGTTTCGCCTTCTCTTGTTTTTTAGTATTTCTCTTGCATTAAGATTGCTTAAAAACCTGGTCTCGATTCTGTGATATCGCGCATTGAGCTGCTTTGGAAACAACGCATATAATATGATTCCAACAATAAAAGCAACAAATGCAACTTTGCGTGAAAAGAGATTATCCAACAAAAATCCAATGTAAAGCAAAGTCAGTATAAACCTGAAGAGAATCATCATGATGATCGGGCCACGAAATTTTCGCTCAGCAAGCAACATCATAACCTCTTTGACTGCAACGCGCCTAAGCGCAAGCGCCCATAAAAACGGAGCTACCAACACCAGCGTAACTACAGCCGCCGCAATATGGCCCCACGGCGAATCTTCAACCAGCGGAAACAGGAATTTCATCGACAGCAAAGTCACCGCAACAATAACAACAGAATGAATAATAATTTGTAACAGATAAGCCCGAATCACGATCTGCCACGTACTCACAGATTTGATCGCTTGCGTATTTGCACTATAACGTTCAATTCTTCGCGTCCATTTATACGGCAGCTTCCTCTGAAGATAATCTGCAAAAGGCGTCGAAAGCCTCACCATAAAAGGAGTTGTAAATGTTGTAATTGCCGAAACGGCTACAACAATCGGATACAAAAAGTTGCTGGTGACGTTCATTGTCATTCCCAAAGTCGCAATGATAAACGAAAATTCCCCAATCTGCGATAAGCTCATTCCTGTTTGTACCGAATGTTTCAGAGATTGACCCGATAACAAAGCGCCAATCGTCGAACTAATCGACTGCCCAAAGATGGTAACAACCGTCAGGATGAGAACCGGAACCCAGTATTCAACTAAAGTATCCGGATTGATCAACATTCCAACTGATACGAAGAAAACTGCGGCAAACAGATCTTTAACCGGTTTTACCAAATGCTCGATATGTTCGGCTTGGGTGGTTTCGGCAATGATCGATCCCATAATAAATGCGCCAAGTGCAGGCGAAAATCCAACATTTGCGGCAAGCATTACCATCAAAAGGCAAAGCGCAATCGACATGATGAGCAGCATCTCGTCGTTGATCAGGTTTTTTGCTTTCTTTAAAAGTGTTGGGATAAAGTATATTCCGGCAACAAACCAGATCACCAGAAAGAATACGAGTTTTAATATAGATCCCACAAACTCACTTCCTGAAAATTGGGAGCTGATCGCCATTGTGGGAAGCAGCACCATCATTAAAATGGCTGCAATATCCTGTACAATCAAAGCGCCAATTACGTTTCCTGCGAACTTTTTGGTTTTAACGCCAAGCTCATCAAAAGTCTTTAGAATAATGGTTGTTGATGAAATTGAAAGTATGACACCGAGAAACACAGCATCCATATTATCCCAACCCATAGCGATTCCAACGCCGTAGCCAAGTAACAGCATGACAAAAATCTGTGTTCCGGCCGTAACCGAAGCCGTGCCGCCAACGCGCATCAGTTTTTTAAAACTGAACTCGAGTCCGAGGCTGAACAGCAGGAATATCACACCAATCTCTGCCCAGACTTCAACACTCCGCATATCCTGGACCGACGGAAAAAAGTCGAAATGATTTCCGGCCAGAAATCCTGCAATAAGATATCCCAGCACCACCGGTTGCCGAATCTTCTTAAACAAAAGCACAGCAATAGCCGCCGTCATCAGGATCAGCCCGAGGTCGGAGATTAGTGGATAGAGCTTATGGGTTACCTCTGAGGCAGAAATTATTGAACTCATTTTTTTTGGTAGCTGATCCTGCTGTTCGCTATATCTTTTTTTGCAATTGCTACCTTCCTTTGGAGGGGCTGGCGGAGGCTGCAAAAAAAGGATACCGCTGCCATCAGGGCTAGGGCAGCTGAACTTTTAATTATATTCCAAGATAGTTTGATGGTGATATTGCCAATAACTCCGATTTAATATTTTGATCTACATCAAGCGACTCGATAAAATCGTGAATTGCACTTTTATCGATCGTGGTGTTGGTTCGCGTCAGCCCTTTTAAAGCTTCATACGGGTTTGGATAACCTTCACGTCGCAAAATTGTCTGTATTGCTTCGGCGACGACAGCCCAGTTCTTTTCAAGATCTTCGGCAAATCGGCTTTCGTTCAGCAAAAGTTTGTTCAAACCTTTTAAAGTTGCTTCAAACCCGATCAAAGTGTGCCCGATCGGAACTCCGATGTTTCTTAATACAGTGCTGTCGGTTAAATCGCGCTGTAAACGTGAAAGCGGCAATTTCGCTGACAGATGCTCGAACAGCGCATTTGCCATTCCGAGGTTGCCTTCCGAATTTTCAAAATCTATCGGATTTACCTTATGTGGCATCGCCGAGGATCCAATCTCGCCTTCTTTTATTTTTTGCTTGAAATAATCCATTGAGACGTATGTCCAGATGTCACGGTCAAGATCGATGATGATCGTATTGATTCTCTTCAGTGCATCAAAGAATGCAGCAAAATGATCGTAATGTTCAATTTGAGTAGTTGGGAAGGAGTGATGCAAACCAAGAGTTTCTTCCACAAATTTGCTCCCAAATTCTCGCCAGTCGATGTTGGGATATGCCACATGATGCGCATTATAATTTCCGGTCGCGCCGCCGAACTTTGCAGCAAACGGAATATTGAACAATAACCTTAATTGCTCCTCAAGCCTTTCGACAAAAACGCTGATCTCTTTTCCGAGCCTTGTTGGCGATGCCGGCTGACCATGTGTTCGCGCCAGCATCGGAATATTCTCCCATGAAGATGCGAGTTCTTTCAGCTTGGAAACCAACGCGATAAGCTGCTTCATATAAACGTTTTCAAAAGCTTCTTTTGTCGACAGCGGAATAGCTGTATTGTTGATGTCCTGCGATGTCAATCCGAAGTGAATAAACTCTTTGAACTGCGAAAGCCCTGCTTTTTCGAAGGCATCTTTTATAAAGTATTCGACGGCTTTAACATCGTGGTTTGTTGTTTTTTCGGTGTCTTTAACTGTCTGCGCATCTTCCGCAGAAAAGTCTTCGTATAACTTGCGAAGCTGTTCTGCAGCGCCTGAAGGAACTTCGGCAAGCTGTGGCAACGGAATGGCACAAAGCGCAATAAAATACTCAACTTCAACAAGAACACGATATTTTATCAGTGCTTCTTCGGAGAAGTATGCTGAAAGGGAAATAGTTTTGCTTCTGTACCTTCCATCGATTGGAGATACAGCATTTAATTCGGTAAGATTGTGCATTATTGGTCGTGTTTGCTGCTTTTAGCAAATATAAACCTTACAAGGGTAAAATGAAAACAAAAGCATCTTTAAGACTTTAAAAGATGAAGGTAACGTAAAAGCCCTAGCCCTGATGGAAGCGGCATCCTCGCGCGGCAGCGCGAGATAAAGCGGACAGCAGGATTTAGCTCCTGAAAAACAGACTATTTCTTTATTGCTTCGTAAACCTTCTGCATTCCAACTGACGCAATTTCCGGAATGACTGTAAGCGGATTGGGCAAATAAGCAATATGCGCAGGCTTGGGATCGACGTAGTAAACAGGGATCGACGGATCGGCGAAATGCATAAGTCCAGCCGCGGGATAAACCTGCAGCGACGTGCCGACTACGATAAGAATATCGGCATTTGAAACGAGTTCCGCCGCGCGCTCAAGTTCCGGAACTTCTTCGCCAAACCAAACGATATGAGGCCGAAGCTGGTTTCCGTGCGGATCTTTATCCTGAAGCGTCAGATCGTGCGTCCAATCAAGGATATAGCTTTGGTTCTTTGTACTTCTGACTTTTAGCAGCTCGCCGTGAAGGTGGATGATCTTTGAGCTTCCCGCCTGTTCGTGAAGGTTATCTACATTTTGAGTGACAATGGTGACATCAAAATCAGATTCGAATTGTGCGATGATCAGGTGCGCAGCGTTTGGTTTTACCGACAGAAGCTGTCTTCGGCGCTGATTGTAAAATTCAAGAACGAGCTCAGGATTTTTCTGAAAACCCTGCGGTGAAGCCACTTCCATAACGTCATGGCCTTCCCAAAGTCCGCCGGCGTCGCGAAATGTACTGATTCCGCTTTCTGCGCTGATTCCGGCGCCCGATAATATGACAAGCTTCTTTTTCATCCAAAATAAAGCTACGCATAAATAGCTATTTTTGCAAAAATAACTTCAGATGACGGATCTCGCATACCTTGAATATCTTGAAAATTTCCTGACCGAAAACAGGAAAAACAAATTTGAACGTGTGCTTCAAAACAGGACAAATCACTTCACGATTGCGATTGAAGATGTGTTTCAAATGCACAATACAAGTGCTGTTATGCGGAGCTGTGAAATATTTGGTATCCAGCAACTTAACGTGGTTGAGGAGAAGTATGGGAAGAAGATTGATAAAGAGATCGCGATGGGTGCTCAGAAGTGGGTCGACATCAACAGGTTCGATTCAATTTCCGCTTGCGTTACAGATCTAAAATCGAAAGGCTACAGGATTATTGCGACGACTCCACATGAGAACGACTGCATGCTTGATGACTTTGATATTTCGACTCCCGCAGCGTTATTTTTCGGCACTGAACGCAATGGCTTATCTGAAGAAGTTTTAAGAGAGGCCGATGGTTTTTTAAAAATTCCAATGGCAGGTTTTACCGAGAGTTTAAATATTTCTGTTTCAGCAGCAATTATTATTCAAAACCTGATGAGCAGGCTGCGGCATTCGGATATTGAATGGCATATGAGTGAAGAGGAGATTCTTGAAAAGAGGCTGGAGTGGGCGAAGAATTCGATTAAGGATATTAAGAGAATCGAAGCGAGGTATATGGAGGAATTAGGGATTAGGAGTTAGGGATTAGTATTTAGTATCTAGTATTAAGTATTTAATAGTAGTCAGGTTGTTGAGCCGTCTAATTACTAACTAATAATTACTAAATCTATTTTTTCTTCAAAACCTTATACTCTTCATAGCAGTCACTGATCGCGTCCATGATCTGAAGGTCATTTGCAGTTTGCACGAAAGATTCAGAATAGTTGCACCGCGCGAGGATTTCGGCGATCTCGTTTTTACTGACGCCAAGAAGTACGGCGATGGTTTCGCGATCAAACTTTGATTCGAGGAGATTTCGGACAGTGTCGTCCTTCTTCATCTCTTTTAGACGTTTGAGTTCGCGAGGTTTCTTTCCGAAAAAATTGTAAAGCATATCGGTCGGGTTGAAAATTGAACCCAAGACACGGCCAAAAGCACCGGGTGAGTATTCGCCGGCTTCGTATCCATGAGAAAGTCCGGAGATGCTATAACGGTAATTTTCACGCATCGGAATCAGCTTTGCGTCGACTTCAAGATAACCGGTGAGGTTGTAGGGCTTGATGATGACTTCTTCTAATGCTATGGCTTTTTCGGTAAGTTTTATTGTAGTTGTTTTCGCTTTTATCCAGTCGTTTGTAACGCGGACGCGAATCGAAATAAATCCAAGAAGCGAAAAGTGAAGCGTGTCATTTACACTGGCTTCGATTTCAAAATGTCCTTTATCATTTGTAACAGTTCCCTTAACTTTATTTAAGTTGATGACATTGACATTGCTTACAGGAAGCTGATTATTGTCGTTGACAATTATTCCGGAAACTAGTTGTGAAGTCGGATTTTCTTGAGCGAAGGCAAAGGGTGAAAAGAGTAGTAAAAAGAAAACTACAAAATATCTCATATCAGTTTTTGATTGGCTAAATGTAATCAATGACATGATGATATTTTGTAGTCTCAATATTATTATCAGAATATTAACAGATGTTATCCTTTTCGGGGACGACGAGCTCTTGGAGCTTCGTTGAAGCTTTCGGATCTGCGTGGTGCTCTTTCGGATCCACCGTCATTTCTTCTTGGAGAATCTGATCGGCGTGGAGCGCTTTCAGAAAAGCCACCTTCACGACGTGGAGAACTTCCTCCATCGCCGCCTCTTGAACCACGGTCAGATGAAAAACCGCCTTCGCGACGTGGTGCTGAACTTTTAAATCCGCCGCCACCTGAACTTCTTCCGCCACCAAAGCTTCCGCCCGGGCTGCGTCCGTTGTGGTCGCGTCTTCCGCCACCATCGTTTTTAGAAATTTCAACATTGATCCTTCGGCCTTCAAGCTGAATGTTGTTCAATATTTCCATTACCTTATCAGAATGTTCCGGATCAGTGTTAAAGAAAGAGAATCCTTCTTTTACGTCAACTTTATAAACATCGTCACGGCCAAGGTCAAGAGTTTCTTTCAAAAAGTCTTTCAATGACATCCAGTCGAAGTTGTCACGTGAACCAATATTCACGAAGTAACGAACTGCGCCACCTGAATTTCCACCTTGCGAAGCTCCGTCACGGTCATCACGTCTTTCAGAACCTGATGATTGTGCAGACAAATCACGTGTTTTCTTGTAGTAAGCAAGGAATCGGTTGAATTCAACAGAAACCATTTTCTTGATAAGCTCTTCTTTAGAAAGATCTTCAAGGACATTATTGATTGCCGGAAGATAGCTGTCGATCTCGTGATCAACTTCTGTATCCTTGATTTTTGTGGCAAGGTGGAGAAGCTGGATTTCGCAGATTTCGATTCCGCTTGGAATTGTTTTCTCTTCAAATTTCTGCTTGATGATCCTTTCGATCGCAGATATTTTTCGGATTTCACTTTTAGTGATGATGACGATCGAAGTTCCTAATTTACCTGCACGACCAGTACGGCCAGAACGGTGATTATAGGTTTCGATCTCGTCAGGAAGTTGATAGTTGATTACGTGTGTAATGTTTTCAACGTCGATTCCACGTGCCGCAACATCAGTTGCAACAAGCATCTGAATCTGGCGTCCACGGAATGATTTCATAACAGAATCACGCTGCGCCTGAGAAAGGTCACCGTGAAGTGCCGCTGCGTTGTATCCGTCTTCGATCAGTTTCTCTGCAACCTGCTGTGTATCGCGTTTGGTACGGCAAAAAACTACTGAGAAAATATCCGGATTCGCATCTGCAATTCTCTTCAAAGCTTCATAACGGTCACGCGCATTTACCAGGTAGAATTCGTGGGAAACAGTTGCTGAACCTGAATTTTTAGTTCCAACGGTAATTTCTAAAGGTTCGTGCATGAACTGTTTAGCGATACGTGCAACTTCCTGTGGCATTGTAGCCGAAAATAACCATGTGCTTTTTTCGTCCGGAGATGTAGAAAGAATGTTTACGATGTCTTCGTAAAAGCCCATGTTCAGCATCTCATCAGCCTCGTCAAGAACGCAGTATTCGATTTTTGAAATGTTGACCAACCCTCTGTTGATCATGTCCTGCATACGACCCGGAGTCGCAACAATAATTTGTGCACCACGTTTAATGTCACGAGCTTGTTCGGTAATGCTTGCGCCACCGTAAACTGCAACTACGTTAATGTTTCTTTCGTATTTTGAGTAGTTCTTGATCTCGTTTGTAATCTGCAAACAAAGTTCACGTGTTGGAGATAAAATTAATGCCTGTGTATTTTTATTTCCTGCATCAATCTTCTGAATCAGTGGAAAACCAAAAGCTGCCGTTTTCCCTGTCCCAGTTTGAGCCAACGCAACCATATCTGTATCTTTTTCCAATAATAGGGGAATCGCTTTCTCCTGTACCTCCGTCGGATTCTCAAATCCAAGATCTAAAATCGCCTTTAGTAACGACTCACTCAATCCTAATTGTTCAAATTTATTCATATTGTATTTTAAATATTTTGCAAAAGTAGTGTATAAAAACCATATAAACTAACGGTTTTGCTGACTTTAAAATTATATTAGGAATTGAAAATCAAGGGGTTACTTTTTTAGAAAATCTATTAATTTTCTTACAGCCTCGCCGCGATGGCTGATTGCAGCTTTTTGTTCTGGGGGCATTTGTGCAAAGGTGACATTATATCCATCGGGAATAAAGATTGGGTCATAACCAAATCCTTTGCTGCCGCTGGGCTTGTTTGTAATGTGGCCTGACACCTCACCGCGAAATATATGTTGTTCACCTTTAAGGTTTAACGCAATGACAGTAACAAACCGCGCGTTTCGGTTTTCCGCTAAATTTAATTCAACGAGTAGCTTGTTGATATTGTCATCGTTGTTTCGTTGTGGTCCCGCATACCGTGCCGAATAAACACCTGGTGCGCCACCCAATGCTTCTACCTCCAGACCACTGTCGTCTGCAAAACAATCGCAGCCGTATTTTTCAGTGATGTAATTTGCTTTTAAGATCGCATTTCCCATGATTGTATCCGCAGTTTCCGGAATTTCTTCATGGCAGCCAATGTCATCCAGACTACTGACCTTAATGAATTGGGGCAGCATACCTTGTATCTCTGTAATCTTATTGATGTTGCTGGAGGCAAAAACGAGATTCATCATGGTTTTGTTGATTTACAGCATTTTAATATAAAACATTATCAGAAAATTTATAAATTTATTGAACTATGGGCATTCGAGCAACTATATACCGGGCACTTCCGTCCTTTTTTACTGAAGAGCTTCCTGAAGTGATACCAAGTGATAAAATAGTCCTTGCGTATATATCGTTCTGGACCGGAATAATTTTAAAGATTCGAAAGCCTTTTATAGTCGGGATCACGGGCACAGCCGGCAAGACAACAAGCACTCAGATGATTGCACATGTGCTGAGTCAGGAGAATGCAAAGCAATATGTTGGCACTGTAGCCAAAACAATTGGCAATATGAATGGTGATTATGGCCTTCGAATGTCAATTTTAAATGCAAGATACTATCCTGACACTTGGTTTTTGCGTATAAAACTTATTTTGCTTCTTCCAATTTATGTACTCCGTCGGGTTCTTCTTGAATATCCCAAGGTTTTTGTTTTAGAATATGGAACTTATAATGCGGGCCATATTCATGATCTGGTAAAATTCGCAAGTCCAAATATTGCTGTTCTCACTAACATAGGTCCGGCCCACCTTGAAAGACTAAAAACAGTGGAAGGTGTTTATCTAGAAAAACGTGCTCTTGTACAAGGAGCGCCTGAGAACGGCCTCGTGGTTCTAGGTGGCGGACACGAATTTGTTGAGAGGCTTATAGCCGATTCAAAAGCGCCAGTTATTGTTGCTGAAGGACGAGGAATAAAGCTTGCCGAAGAAATAACCCGGAATGTTTGCAGCTTTCTTAATATTCCGCAACAAATTGTTGAACATGGCCTTGCATCTTATAAACCTCCAAAAGGAAGGTTGTCACGATTTAGGGCTGATGGGATCACCGTTATTGATGACAGTTATAATGCCAATCCTATTTCTGTAAAACTTGGTTTAGATATGCTGTCGGCGGAACAGGGCCGACGTGTTGCAGTACTGGGAAAAATGGCGGAATTAGGCGATATGTCTGCTTTCTATCATAAAGAAATTGGCGAATATGCACGTTTAAAAGCCGATCTTTTCATTGGCGTAGGGCAGGAGGCCAAAGATTATGAAGCGGACTACTGGTTCGAAAATGCACACGAATGTTCAGATAAGATTAAAGCATTGCTGTTGCCAAACGATATCGTATTGGTAAAAGGTTCAGCTTCGGCGGGAATGTCACCTATAGTTGAAACTTTTGTTCAGGTTAAGGTTGCTGATGATCGACTCGTTGTTTAAAATGTTCCATTGTGTCCATCACTTTTTCCGGATGGACATCTTGCGAGAGTTCATCTATTTCTTCATCATTCGATACCGGAATTTCAAGCTTGCGTGCAATCTCATTTACGATGGTCAGAACCCGCGTTATTTCGTGTTCTGACAACAGTGTGATTTGCAGCGCCAGCTCGGCACGTTTATCAGCCTGTTCATTCATTCTATTTTGGCTGATCAATACGAAGGTTGACAGGAAGATGGCTTCAACAGATGCAAACATAGCAAGAACAACAAACGATGGATCAAAAGGTTTCAATCCGAATACTTCAAGGTTCCACAAGATCCAAATCCCAAAAAGCACCAAATGGATGTAGACAAACACCAAACTTCCGGTGAATCTTGTAATAGCGTCTGCTATTTTAGCCTCTTTTGTTTTCTTCTTTTCCTCCTGTTTTGCCCGATCAAGCAAAACTTTGATATTGCGTTCTACGACTTTCGTCATATGTGGACGTGGTTCAGTATTTTTCATTGTTGTGGTTTGATACTTCCTAAGTTACGAAATTCATATAATTGTCAATTGTAGTTTACTTATTGTTTTATTTTATTCGATTTTGTAAATTGCACTAAATCATCGTAGAATCAAATAGTTATGAAAACAAAATTATCTTTCTTATTGACTTTTGTAAGTTTTTATATTTCGCTGGCACAGGCTCCGACCATTGAAGGAGATACAATGCTGTGCCCAAACACAAACGGAACAGCCGGAATTATTACCGATCAGGCGTATGACACTTACCAATGGTATTATAAATATTGGTTTACAGAAGATCCATATGTTGCGATTGAAGGTGCTAACGGACCAGCTTTTACATATGACTGGTATACATATGATCAGGCATTGCTTAAGGTTGTAGTTACATTAAACGGACAAACATTTGAATCAAATACAATCCAGATCGACAGCTATGCATGGGTGGGTTTGACAACAGGTTTTAGCGATGCACCAAATATTTCCATAAATCCTGAAAACGGAAATGTCAGGCTTTGTGCAGGAACAACTTTCACCCTGGAGGTTTTCCAACCGTATAGCACTAATATCAGATGGTATCGAAACGATGTTTTGCTTGAGGGAGAAAATAGTATGACGCTCCAAATACATGAACCTGGCGTTTATCATGTAGTAGCATCTCCATCTTTTTGTCCGGACAATGTTTCTTCAAGCGCAGGCACGCCAACAATCGTTGAAATTGACAATACTTGTGAGCTTGGAGTTAATCCTGTCGCAAAATCAGATTTCAAGATTTTTCCAAATCCTGCAACTGATCACTTAACAATTTCGATTGCCGAAAACGCAATAGATAAAATTGAAATTTATTCAATGACCGGTCAACTTCTTACAGCGCACCAAGGTAGTGGACAAAAAACAATTAATATTGACGTCAATGGGTTTAGCTCAGGAATTTACCTCCTGAAAGTTGAAGCTGAAGGTAAAAATGAAAATATTATGTTCATGAAGAGGTAGTTATATCTCCAAGTTTGACAGACTTCAAAAAAAACATAAAGTAGTAGCAAACTTCAGATCTACGTGTTAAGTTTATGTATGTAAACTTATAAGGATGAAGAAGATATACCTATTTCTGCTGATGCTGCCATTGTGTTGTGTAGCCCAAAAGACTAAAGAAGGAAAGCAAATGCCGCCGCCGGGCAAATCACATATCAACTTCTCGAACGCTATTGGTTGGGAAGGAAAAACTCCGGTTGCACCTCCGGGCTTTAAGGTTACTAAGTACGCAGATGATTTTCAAAGTCCACGTTGGCTTTACGTGCTGCCTAATGGCGATCTTCTTGTTGCTGAAACCAATGCGAAATATCCTATTGCTGTTCAGGCAGGCGCGGTCATTTCTGGCGCAGCCAAAGCAAATAACATAAAGCGTAGCCCAAACAAGATCACGTTGCTCCGCGATTCTAATAAAGATGGTGTAGCAGAATTGCGGACGACTTTTCTTGAAGACGGACTTAATCAGCACCTGGGAATGCTGGTAATTGGGAAGTGGTTTTACGTCGCAAATACGGATGCGTTGGTGAGGTATCCTTATGAAGCTGGTCAGACTTCTATTTCTGGTAAACCTGAGAAGATTCTGGAACTTCCGACTACTGGCATTAATCTTCATTGGGGTAAGAATATCATTGCGAATGCAGACGAATCAAAAATATACATTGCAGTAGGAAGCGCAAGCAATATCGCGAATCAGGGAATAGAGAAAGAATTGCTGCGTGCAAATATTCTTGAAATCAATCCCGATGGCTCTGCGATGCGGGTATATGCATCAGGTTTACGAAACCCAATGGGAATGGATTGGGCTCCAGAGACGAAAACGCTGTATACTGTTGTTGTAGAGCGGGATTTTCTTGGCGACGAACTTGTCCCGGATTATTTCACCAGCGTAAAAGAAAATGGATTTTACGGATGGCCTTGGGTTTATTTTGGAACCCACATTGACGACAGGGTTAAAGAACCGCCACATGAAATTATCGAAAAGAGTTTGACTCCCGATGTTGATATGGGTGCACATACGACTTGCATGGGACTTAGTTTTTACGATGCTGATGCTTTTCCGGAAAAATACCGAAAAGGTGCGTTTATCACGCAACATGGTTCTTATAATCGAAAAGAACTGGCCGGTTTTAAAGTAGTTTATGTACCTTTTCAAAATGGAAAGCCTTCAGGTCCGCCGGAGGACTTTCTTACAGGGTTCGTTGTAGACCCAACAAAAGATGAAGTTTACGGCCGTCCACTTGGAATTATACTTATGGCGGACGGATCTTTGATGGTTTCTGATGATAAGTCGAATGTCCTCTGGCGGATTAGTTATGATAAATAATACATGATGAAAGTACTGCTTTTAGCTGTTTTGATATTATATATTCCTTTCACTGCGGATTGTGAATTTCATTCGACGTCTGGCGGAAGTGGAATCAGCTTTTTTAAAGGTTCTTTTTCCGAGGCACTTGACAAGGCAAAGCTTGAACAAAAGCCACTGTTTCTGGATTTCTACGCGAAGTGGTGCGGCCCGTGCAAAGCATTGAAGCGATCAACGTTTAACGATAAGGAAGCGGGAGCATATTTCAACAAAAACTTTGTGAACTATTCCATAGATGCGGAATCGAGAGAAGGAAAGGCAATTGCCGCCAGCTATGGTGTCAAATCTTATCCTTCAATGTTTATTGTGGACAACACAGGAAAAGTACTTGCACGAACAACCGGTTTTCAAAAGCCTTATATTCTCATCAACTTTGGCCGACGCGTCATCCCTTAATTTATAATTGTGAGAATCCGATATGTGAAACATCACCTCCAGTAATTGCATGCGTAACCTGAATGCTGGCACCTTCCAAAACCTCAATAGCTTTGTCGATAATGAACTCATGATTTCCATCAAGATCATCTTCTGTCAGATCTTCAAGGCTTGCCATTACCTGAACATAGGTTGCATTTGAATCAGGAAGCCCATCAAGATTACGATGTCCTCCATATTGTTGCTCCTGCGTGGTGACTGCGACAAGTCTCACATTTCCGGATCGGAACTCAGCTGCCAATTCTTTAAGGTATTGCTTGATTTCAGCCTCGGCCGAGTCAATTTCGACCAGACCCAGGTTCTTAGGTATTCTAAATTCGCAGAAAGCAACCATTTTTAATTCGGTTTAGGATTGATTAATTGTTCGGATGCCTGCAATATTTCCAATAGACCAGAATCACGTTGATCATCTCTTTCATTTCTACGTAATTGGTTCCCTTTTTAAAGAAACCCTGAACAGTCATGTGGCTGTAGGCATTATTAACTTCAGGCTGCGATGCATTTGTCGAAAAAAACACGAAAGGAATACTTGCTTTTCGTAAATCAGGATCAAGGTCCACGCGGAGTTTGAATTCCAGCCCGCTTTTCCCCGGAAGGTTGACATCGGAAAATATAATGAATATGTGTTCTTTCGTATTTTTCAAGTATTCGTAAGCGGAATCAGCATCAAGAAACCACTCGACGCGATTTTCGACTTCCAGATCCTCGAGAATGGACTCAAAAATTTCTTTATCATCCCGATCATCTTCAACAATGACAATAGGTCCCAATCTTGACATGAGTGATCGTATGTGATTAGTTATTCTTCTAATATAAATATAAAGAAAAACTATTTGATGGCTTTATATTTTAATTTAAAAGTCTGACATAAACATGCTTTATATTTTTGTTTTCTGATACGCGCTCATCAATTTCAAGAATGTCGGTAAGTGACTTCAGCATTGGGGTCAGCTTTGCGTAGCCATAATTGCGCGGATCAAACTCCGGCTTTTTTCTGACGATAAGGTTTCCGACATCACCTAAAAATGCCCAGCCGCTTTCGTCCGCGATGTCGTCTATTGTCGCCTCTATAAGATCAATTGTCGAATCGTCTATTTTAGCGGCTGGTTTTTCTACGGGTTTTTTAATGTCTGGAGCTGAGGGATTGTTTTTCGTAACCTTCTTTTTCTTGGTTGCTCCTTCGAGAACTTCGATAAAAATAAAACGGTCGCAGGCAGAAATTAATGAACTCGGTGTTTTCTTTTCACCGATTCCGATGACAAACATACCGGATTCGCGCAGCCTGATAGCAAGGCGTGTGAAATCGCTGTCGCTGGAAACAATACAGAAACCGTCAACTTTACCCGAATACAGCAGATCCATCGCATCGATAATCAGAGCTGAATCGGATGAATTCTTGCCCATCGTGTAACTGTATTGCTGAATCGGTGTAATCGCGTGTTCGAGCAGTACATTTTTCCAGCCGGCGGCGTTGGGGCGCGTCCAGTCGGCATAGATCCGTTTTGTGGTTGGTGTTCCGTATTTAGCTATTTCTTCCATCATTCCTTTGATGTTGCTGTACGGAACATTATCAGCATCGATAAGAACTGCTAGTTTTGATTCTTTATTTTCTGGCATCCTGCAAAG
>DASWND010000143.1:0-9519 GCA_036399435.1 Flavobacterium sp. | reverse complement strand
GCCTGATACATCTGCGCGAGTATCTTGTTACTTTTATGAGCAGGCAGAAACCTGGCTAACACAGTTTTGAACTGTTCTGTTGTTGTGATAGGCTGCAGTTCACGAGCTTCAATAATGACGCGGGCAATTGCAGGGGCATTTTTAAGTTCACCGTAATCAAGAAAAACACGACGAAGATTAGCTTCATCATATTCGTTGACTACTTTGTATGCGTCGATGTCGTTTTTCTTGCTCATTCGCATATCCAGGCCTGCATCAAATCTAGTCGAAAATCCACGTTCAGCGACGTCAAACTGATGTGATGAGACACCGAGGTCAGCAAGGATTCCGTCAACCTGACGCACATTATGAAATCGAAGGAACCTTTTTAGGAAGCGAAAGTTTTCGGGGATGAAGGTCAGTCTGGCGTCCTGAGGCACATTCGCAGCAGCATCTTCATCCTGATCGAAAGCAAACAGTTTTCCATCCGGACCCAGACGCTCCAGAATTTCTTTTGAATGCCCGCCGCCGCCGAATGTTACATCGACGTAGATTCCGCTTGGCTTGACATCAAGCCCGTCAACAGATTCTTTGAGTAAAACAGGATTATGATATTCCATTACCGCCGATATTAACATTCCCCATTACTTCCTCCGCCAATTCAGCAAAATCTCCCACTGAATCATCAATTGCTTTCTCGTATAAATCTTTATCCCAGATTTCAATGATGTTAACTGCCGATGACAGTACAACATCTTTATCAATGCTGGCAAAAACAGTAAGATCCTTTGGTATCAATAACCTTCCTAAGTTGTCGATTTCGACCACTTTAACTCCGGCAGTAAACCTTCGGATAAAGTCGTTATTCTTTTTGACAAACCGGTTCAAGCCGTTGATCCGTTGCATCATAAGGTTCCATTCGCTCATCGGATACAACTCGAGGCACGGCTGAAAAACCGAACGCTTCAACACGAAACCATCCTGAAGTGAAGCAGCGACCTGCTTTTTCAGTGGCGCAGGAAGAAGAAGCCTTCCTTTTGCATCCACTTTACACTCGTATGTTCCGATGATGGTATCCACCTTTTTCTGATTTGGAACAAAAATATAAAAGAAAATACCACAATTTACCACAATCTACCACTTTGTTGATAAGTTTTCCCACAGAACCTGTGATAGTTAACCGGTGTGATTAATGCATTATCCACTTAGGCAGCTACTTGTCAGCGCGAATACGGTCATTAGACAAACAACTTTGAAAAAATAAAATTTACAGAGAACCTGAAGGCGTCGAGCTATTGACTGTTAACATGTTAGGAAAAATTTCGAAATTTCCAGAAAGTAGTCGATTTGTGGTGGCATATTTTATAAAATATTATATTTGTGGGAACAGACGACCGACCAATTAAACATGGAGAACAACCTACGCACTGAAGGGAAATACAAATATTATGAAGCTGGAGAAGGTACTCCGATAGTAGTTTTACACGGTTTGATGGGCGGACTAAGCAATTTTGATGGCGTGGCCGAGTTTTTTCCGCAAAAGGGATATAAAGTTATTATTCCGGAACTGCCAATCTACACCCAGAATATTCTTAAGACCAACGTTAAAGCCTTTGCCAAGTACGTAAAAGACTTCATTACATTTAAAAATCTTGACCGAGTGATCCTGTTAGGCAACTCTCTTGGTGGACATATTGCTTTATATCACACGAAAATGTACCCTGAGAAAATGGCGGGCTTAGTTATTACCGGCAGTTCAGGACTATATGAAAGTGCAATGGGTGACAGCTATCCGCGTAGAGGCGACTACGGCTACATCACGCAAAAAGCACAGGATGTTTTTTATGATCCAAAAGTTGCTACTAAAGCGATCATTGATGAAGTTTATGAGATGGCGAATGACCGGATCAAGCTAATCAAAACCCTTACAATTGCAAAAAGTGCCATCAGGCATAATATGAAAAAGGATTTACCCAAAATGCATGTTCCTACCTGTATTATTTGGGGACGCGATGATAAAGTGACGCCACCTGAAGTTGCTGAAGAATTTCACGAACTTCTGCCAAATTCTACGTTATATTGGATAGACAAGTGTGGCCATGCAGCCATGATGGAGCATCCTGACGAATTTAATGCTCTGATGTACGATTGGCTTCTGAAGCTAAATAAGTAGCCGATATGAAAATAAATACTGCCGAATTCATTATCAGCAATTCCGAAGTTGACAAATGTCCAAAGGAGTTTCTACCTGAATATGCTTTTATCGGCAGGTCCAATGTCGGGAAATCTTCATTGATAAACATGCTGACAAACCACAAGAACCTGGCTAAAACATCAGGCCGGCCTGGGAAGACGCAGCTGATCAACCACTTTAAGATCAACAGCAATTGGTTTCTGGTTGATTTACCAGGATATGGATATGCTCGGGTTTCGAAAAAGACCAAGTCTGTTTTTCAACAATTCATCACCGATTATTTTGAGAAGCGAGAACAGTTGGTATCTGCTTTTGTTCTCATCGATATCAGACATGAAGCTCAGGCAATTGACCTTGAGTTTATGGCTTACCTTGGGGAAACCGAAGTTCCGTTCGCGATTATTTTTACCAAAGCGGATAAAATTTCGAAGGTAAAAATTGATTCGCATATTGCCGCGTACCGCAAACAAATGCACGCAAATAACTGGGCAGAAATGCCGCCATACTTCGTAACTTCTGCAACCGAAGCAACCGGAAAGGACGATGTCTTGTCGTATATCGAGCAGATAAACGAAGACATGTTCAAAGCCAACAATGAGTTCTGATTATTTGACGATTTCGAGTTTTTCAGCGAAATATTCGCAAAAATCCTTCATCGTATCTGCCATTTTATCGTCGCCGGTAGCGCGTTGAAAGGTATCCGACATAGCAACCAGCGTCTGATGAAAGAACTTTTTCATTTCGTCTACAGGCATGTCTTTTGTCCAAAGGTCAATTCGCAATGTTTCCTGAGCTTTGCTGTCCCAGATCGACAACATCACTGCTTTAGCTTCTTGCGAATCAACGCCTCCGTCTTTTGCACTCCACTTTAAACTTTCAGGTACGCGATTTTCGTCAAGTTCAACTAGGAAATTTATTTCTGAGGTCATAATATTTTTATTCGGGTTTTTTGGGTTTGTATTTTGATTGTTCAAATAGTTGACGTGCTTCCAATTTAAGCATGTCGTGCAGTGGAATTTCATTGTTTTCCATAAATGACCGTACGATTTGCCATCCGACCCACTGCCCTATTCGTCCGGGCGATTCATTATCGATCTCCAGGTAAAACTTCGAAAATGGCGCTGGATTTATAAATCGGTTGGGCAACTTCGAATTGGCATCGTAGAGGAGTTTTTCTTCAACAAGGTATCTCCAGATATAGTTTTCGTTTTCACCCGCCCAAGTGATTTGATCCGGCGTATATCCAATTTTTTCGGCGTCAGTGTGGTTTGGAAGGAGCATGTCTTTTAGGTACAGCTCTTTGCCGTGATAGATCATCAAGCCAAGCAGCGTGTTGTCGGTTGGAGGCGGAATCACTCCTGACGCAAAAGATGAAGCGATATCAGGTCCGATTTGCCTGGGTTCAAAGTTTTCTTTCAGGTATTTGGGAAATTCGTAGAACTTGTGATCCTTGCCCAAATACATTTCAAGAGACACGAGTATAAGTGTATCAGCATAAATGGCTTTTGTATTATAGTCCATTTCAGAGATTAGTGTAATAACTTTTGGATTAGGAGTTCTCGGAAAGTAGTATTTTATATGTTTAACTACATCTTCGATCTGTTCGGTTTCATTCTGCAGGTTGGGGAATTTCTTTTGGACCTCAGTGTATAGTTCGCGCCATAACGGATCCTGCATCTTGTTGATCCAAACGCTGTCATCATTTCCGGGAAAAAAATAAGGAAATTGCTGCTTAACTTTCTGAAGATTTTCCGGTGGAGTTTCGTAGAAGATTTTGTCAAACCTAACTACCTCAAGATTAAGCGGAATGTCCTCAACAGCCTTCTCAATCTTGCTCTTTTTATTACATGCAGTAAATACAATAAATAGGAAAAATAATATAAAAGAGTTCTTCATTTGTTTGTTAATTTTAAGAGCTATTTGTGCTGCGCCGGCAAATAATTTTATATGCCTGTTTTGGGAGCCAAAACGTATTAAAAGTTGTGCAAAGATACTTGCTCAACAGTAATTTTCTTAATTGTTATGGTAAAAAATAGTACGCTCCAGGTACCGCAGGTAATTGAACATATTGTGAACTGGCTCAAGGAATATGCTGTAAACGCAAAAGTGAACGGTTTTGTTGTTGGAATTTCAGGCGGTGTTGATTCGGCTGTGACTTCGGCTTTATGTGCGCAAACAGGATTACAGACGCTTTGTATTGAAATGCCGATTCATCAGGCTGAGGCACATGTAAGCCGCGCACGTGAACATATTGAAGCATTGAGTTCGAAATACAGCAACGTGAGATCAGCGATAGTAAACCTGACGCCGGTATTTGAAAGTTTTAAAAATGAAGTGCCTGATGACGGTGAAAGTGCAACCGTAAATATGGCTTTGGCCAATACAAGGGCACGACTGAGAATGACAACATTGTACTATTTCGCAGGACTAGACGGACTGTTGGTGGCAGGAACAGGTAATAAGATTGAAGATTTTGGAGTTGGATTTTTCACGAAATACGGAGATGGCGGCGTAGATGTCAGTCCGATTGCCGATCTTTTAAAATCGGAGGTTTACCAACTAGCAGAACACCTTGAAGTTGCGCAGTCGATTAAAACTGCTAAGCCCACGGATGGATTGTTTGGCGATGACAGAAGTGACGAAGATCAGCTTGGCGCGAGCTACGATGAACTTGAACATGCGATGAACGCAACAGAGCAAGGCAGATCGGCGACAGATTTTTCAGGCAGGGAAAAAGAGGTTTTTGAAATATATACCAGGCTTAATACCAGGAACCGGCATAAAATGGATCCGATTCCGGTTTGTATTATTCCTGAAGATCTAAAATAATATAATCGGGTTCGGAAAATTTAATTAACTTTATTTACCGATCGTCCGATAAACATTCTAAAGCTCAAGATTATGATTAATGTATGTTTAGCAGATAATTATCCGGTTGTCCATTTCGGCGTCAAGTCGTATTTCAGGGATCATGCCGAGATCAACATTGTTTCTAATGTTGGGAATTTTTTTATGATTCCTGAAGCACTTAGGAACAAAGAGATCGATGTCTTAATTATGGATCTCGAGCTGGATGGACTTACTAGCATATATGAAGTTAAGGCGATCATCAAAAATCATCCTAAGACTAAAATCATAATATTTACCAGTCTGTCTGAGCAAATATATGCGCCTAATGCAATTAAATCCGGTGTAGCAGGATTTGTGCATAAGACCAGTAAACTGGAAAGCCTTGGTGTGACTATAATGAAAGTTCATCAGGGAACGATTGTGCTTAGTGACGCGATCAAAAGGAATCTTGCTTTGATTGCTAAGCAAAATAAGAGTGAACGTCTATACAGAAAGCTTTCGAATAGGGAGATTGAGGTTTTACGATACCTCAGTGACGGAAAGAAAAACAATGAAATTTCTAAAATCCTTAATCTTAATGAGAAGACGGTAAGTACGTATAAATTACGGCTGTTGACGAAATTGAATGTTACGAATCTTGTCGATCTTGTCAACAAAGCAAAAACACTCGAAATAGTTTAATATCGCGACATCACGCGGCCAAGGCGCGCCGAAAACGTATTGATCAGTTTGTAGTACTCCATCGCTAGTCCAAGTACTTCTGAATTATCAGATTCCGGGTCGGACGACAGTTCCCCTTTAAGTTCGTCAACTAATCCGTGTAGAAGATACCAACGAAGTGTCAATATAGTTTCTCCAACGTATTGCGCAACTGTTTGTTCTTTTGCTTTGACATAAATCTGACGAACTTCCCAGTTGTGAAGCGTCTCGCGTTCTTCTGACATCAGAATATCTGTTACTTCTTTTTCAAAATCCTTGGGAAGCCTCATCATGTACTGCTCCAGATTGAACGCTTCGTTTTCGTGGAAGTATCCAATAAGATCATTATATATCGCTCTGAATAATTCGTTTGCAAGTTCAACCTCATCTTCCTGAAGGCTTAAATAAACGCGCTCGTAAACTTTGCACATCTTCTTTTCCTGAACTTCAACAACTTCTCCCTCGTCGGTATGACTAAATACCACATCTTCAAATTCTTCTTCACGGTTTCCATAAAGCAGTAGAATTTCGATGATCTTGCGTTCAAGCTCATAAAGCACATCGGTTTTTTCGACGGGCTGCGGCTCATCTGAAACAACTTCAAGCGTATTTTGCTGATCTTGCTTTAGCTTTTTGCCGGCTTCGGAGATGTCTTTTTGTATAAGCTGCGCGAGCGTGCTGACAAGTACCTGCTCCGAAATATCCATGATGCGGGAACATTCCTGAATGTAGATCTCACGTTGAATGCGATCCGGAATCTTTGAAATGCTGGTCACCATGTCCCGAATTAAACCAGCCTTTTTCACCGGATCATTTTGAGCTTCTTCAACAAGCAATGAAGCTTTGAATTTGATAAAATCTTTTGCATTCGTATTGAGATATTCGATCAGGTCTTCATAGCTGTTCTTGCGCGCAAAACTGTCAGGATCTTCGCCGTTAGGGAATGTGCAGACTTTTACGTTCATACCTTCTTCGAGAATCAAATCAATTCCTCTAACCGAAGCACGAAGTCCGGCGGCATCGCCATCGAAAAGAACTGTGATATTTTTTGTAAGACGGTTGATGAGTCGGATTTGGTCCGGTGTAAGTGCTGTTCCTGACGAAGCGACTACGTTTTCAATTCCGGATTGATGAAACTGGATAACATCGGTGTAACCTTCAACGAGGTAACAATTGTCCTGTTTTGCGATCGACTGTTTTGCCTGAAAGATTCCGTATAGGACTTTGCTTTTGTGATAGATATCACTTTCGGGTGAATTGAGATATTTAGCAGCTTTTTTATCATTGGTCAGAATACGTCCTCCAAAGCCGAGCACGCGGCCTGACATGCTTTGAATTGGAAACATCACGCGACCGCGAAATCTGTCAATTAACCGTTCTTCTTTGTTGATGGTTAACCCGGTGCTCTCGAGAAATTCAAGTTTGTAACCTTTGCCAAGTGCTTCTTTAGAAAATGCGTCCCAGGCTTCAGGTGAATATCCGAGTGAGAATTTTTTAATGGTGTCACCCGTAAAGCCACGTTCTTTAAAGTATGAAAGTCCGATTGCTTTTCCTTCTTCGGAATTGAGGAGCGTTTCGTGGAAGTACTTTTGTGCGTATTCTGAGACCAGGTACATGCTTTCACGAAGATCTGCTTCGACTTTTTCTTCGTCGGATTTGACGGTTTCCTCGATTTCGATGTTGTATTTCTTGGCGAGGTAACGGATGGCTTCAGGATAAGTGAAGTGCTCGTGTTCCATTAGGAATGCAACTGAATTTCCGCCTTTGCCGGAGCTGAAATCTTTCCAGATCTGCTTTACAGGCGAAACCATGAACGATGGAGAACGTTCATCCGAAAACGGACTGAGGCCTTTAAAGTTGCTTCCGGCACGTTTAAGCTGGACGAAATCGCCAATGACTTCCTCGACGCGGGCAGTTTCAAATACGGTATCGATGGTGGCTTTGGAGATCACGGAAAGGCTTTTTGCAAGGACGCAAAGTTATACATTTTTCTGCAGCCTAGCCCGGATGGAAGCGGCATCCTTTTTTTGCTGCCTCCCCCAGCCCCCCAAAGGAGGGTTGTAAAAGCAAAAAAAGATATAGCGGACAGCCGGAAATAGCTTCAAATAAAAATGCTCCAGAACAAGTTCTGAAGCATTTCCTAACTAACTAACCAAATTCTAATTGAAATCAAATCTTAATCCGAGCGCGATGTTGTGCAGATCTTCATCATTATTTTCGAACAACGGGTTGAGATCGTATTTGATGTACAAGCTCATGTCTTTGTGACCGACATATGCGCTTAAGCCGTACGTCCAATCGTTAACGTTCCAATCGCCTTTGACCTTTTCTTTAATTTTATAGTCATTTACCTCATAATGCAGTACCTGTTTTGTATTAGTGTTATAACCTACAAATCCACCAATTCCGAACCTGTATGACTGGTGCGATCTGAAAATCTGCCTGTCATCTTTCACCTCAGTTTTAGAAAAGTCGAATTCGAGGTGCATTGGTATTGTTACATAGACGTTTTTAAAGAAAGAATTGTTTTTATCAAGTCGATGTGGAAATGTCTGTAGCTCGGTTTTGTTACCGTTTACAACAAAGTACCTGTTTTCTGTGGGAGCCAGGTAATTATATACGCCGGTGACGCCATATTTAAAGTGGAGCAAGTTGCTTTTCTTCAATATCCTTGTATTATATGTGACTCCCCATTCCCAAAAAACCGATCGGAAAGCACCAAAATCAGAGTGCGCCAAAGCTCCGTTTGAAATACTATTTGCCCAGCCCATTGCGAGTACAAGCTGCGATGTAGTTCTTGTTTCTCCTGTGAAAGCGCGCGTTTCCTGTTTGTCGAACCAATTTTTGTAGACTTTGGTTGAATCGCGGTCTTTTATCTTGCCGTCGACTCGGTCTTTTACAAGTGCGTTAAGTTCATCCTGCGCAGCGGCAACACGGTTTTCAATACTTCTTGCGCGGGATTCTGCAAGTTTAAGTTTGCGCTCGTCGGCTTCGGCAGGTGTAATTCCGCCATTTGCGAGCTGTTGGTTTACCGCTTCGACTTCAAGTTTCAAAGCGGCTTTTTCTTCTTTTGTGATGGCGTCGATTTTTTCGGCAATGGCTTTTACCCTTTCTTCAAATGTGTTCTGTGCTGTAGCTTTGTTTACGATAAGACATAGAAAAGCTGCTAAGCAAAATGCTAGATTTTTCATTTATTGATTGATTTAAAATGTTGATGATTCGCCGGAATGCCGGCCTGATGTTACTCTTGATTCCTGTTGGCGACTGCGACTTTTACGTTATTGTATTTTTTGCCGACAGTTTTGATGACTTTCTCGCGAAATGACAACTCGAGTTCGCCGTCAACCTGCGACAGAAGTGCGTTTGCGTCTACAGTGACCTTTGTTTTTTGATGATTCTGATTTGCTGATGTGGCAGCATCGGCTAAAATTTCCTGCGTGTTGATTGATGATGATTGAACCTCTTGTGATTGATTTACGGCGATTGATTGTGATGACGCTTGTGAAACAGATGCATTGGGATTGTAAGATGCTTTTTCTTTTACGTAGTGAACCCTTTGATTTTGCTGAATTTGATTTGGTTGTATGGATTTCTGAGAACTTTCTGCCACTTCGCTTTGTACTTCAGGCTGTATTTGAATGGGTCCTTTTTCAATTTGCGGTGCTGGCTGATGAACCTCTTCGATTACCATTTTATTTTCTATTTGCGGGGATTTCTGGCCTTGTCTGAAGAATATGGTTGCAATTAAAATGAATCCGAGAAAACCTGCGGCGATGTACAACCAGCTATAATTGTAC
>DASWND010000142.1:0-8906 GCA_036399435.1 Flavobacterium sp. | reverse complement strand
GTCTTGCTCGATGGTTCGATCAATTGATTAAGCTCTTTTATTTCTGCAGGTGTCAGTTCACGATATCTTCCAACCGGAACGTCAAGCGAAATATTGATGATCCTGATTCGCTTCAAAGCAGTCACATCGTAACCCAGATATTCGCACATCCGTCGGATCTGACGGTTCAATCCCTGCGTTAGGATGATCTTAAAAGTGTATTTGCTGATTTGTTCAACTTTGCATTTTCGCGTCACCGTATCAAGAATCGGAACGCCGTTGCCCATGCGTTCAATAAACCTGTCGGTGATCGGCCTGTTGACGGTCACTGTATATTCCTTTTCGTGATTGTTGCGCGCGCGCAGTATTTTGTTGACGATATCACCATCGTTGGTCATAAAGATGAGTCCTTCGCTGGCTTTGTCGAGTCGGCCGATCGGGAAGATTCGGGTGGGATAATTAATGTAATCTACAATGTTATTCTGAACATCGTGATTTGTCGTGCATTCAATTCCGACGGGCTTGTTAAAAGCAAGATATACGAGTTTCTGGCTGTTGTCACGGATAAGCTTCCCGTCAATGCGCACTTCATCATCGGGGCCAACTTTTGTGCCGAGTTCAGGTACAGCGCCGTTGATGGTCACGCGTCCGTCTTCGATTAGTTTGTCGGCTTCACGCCGCGAGCAAAAGCCCGTTTCGCCGATATATTTATTGAGCCGCTTGAGGTTGTCTTCCATAAGGCAAAATTACGATAATTGTTGATATCGTGAAGAAGTTTCAGCAGCTCCTTCCCGCTTTTCGCTGCAATCTTTGTTCGTTCCTCACAAAGGATTTACGCTGCAATCGGGGCTAGGGATTTGGTGGTAGAAATTATATTTTGATTATAGATTTTGAACTGTTGTCACAATGACAAAGCGTGTTCGTTATATTCTGGTGCTGACTGCTCGGCATGACAAAGCATATTATTGCTGCTAAAGCCCTAGCCCTGATGGAAGCGGTATCCTTTTCTAACCCTTTCAGGGTTTCAAACCCTGAAAGGGTTAGAAAAGATAAAGCGGACAGCAGGAAACAGCTCCTAATTATCCATCAAAAATTTAGAAATATCTTTGTAGAGTTTGTCATCGTGAAGGCTGTGGCCGAGTCCGCGTGTCTCAATAAACCTCGCATTCTTCCAGCCGCCGGCGATCTTCTTACTTTCTTCGAAGGCGACGATCGTGTCATCGACATCGTGCACGACAATTCCGCTTACATTTAGCGACGGACCGAAAACAGTTCCCGAAAACTCCTCAGGCTTAAAGCTGAATTTCTCGTAGAAATGTGCGTTGATATATTTCTGGATCCGCTTGTTCAAACTCAGCAACCTGAAGTAGTTCCTCAGCAAAACCTGAAGATCCGAAGGTGCTCCAAGCAAAACCATTTTCTGTAAACCCTGATTTTGATATTTATGCTGAAAGTACATGCAAGCCGCGCCGCCAATCGAATGTCCGATTAAAACCGTCGGTTTGAACTTTTCGACAATCACGTTAATGAACTCAGCATAAACCGGAACATTGAATTCCTTGCCACCTGATAAACCGTGCGCCGGGCCATCAATAGCGATAATTGTACTTTCGGATTCTTTGAGATATGGTAGCATTTTTTCCCAGCGCGAGGCGTTGCTTTCCCAGCCGTGAACGAGCAGGATCACGTTGTCGTTGCCTTTCCACGTATAGGTGTGAAAACCGCGTCCGTTGATTGTGAAAGATTCTGCTGTGGCATCTTTTAGAACTTCAGGAAGTTGATCTTGCGAAAAACGTCCAATGCGAGGTTCGCTAAAAAGCCGGTAGGCGAGCAGTGTTGCTTTCTTTGGGTGAATGTAGCTCAGAAGATTGATATAAATACCGATCGTCTTTGTCAGCAAAAAGTATTTCAATTTTTTCATAAAAAAAAGTCCCGATAAAAATCGGGACCAAGATATTATATTGTGGAGAAAAGCTGCTCCATTTTTTGCCTTTCTTCTTCGGCAAGAGAGCTGTCGACCAAGATCCTTCCTGAATGTTCATCGGTAATGATCTTCTTGCGTGCTGCAATTTCAACCTGTGTTTGCGGCGGAATCGTAAAGAAAGAACCTGCCGAAGCGCCTCTTTCGATAGAAACTACTGCCAATCCGTTGCGGACGCTGTTTCTGATCCTGTCGTAAGCAGCCAAAAGCCTGTCTTCGATCAGTGCGCGATATTCTGCTGATTTTTCAGATAAGAAAGTTTCTTCTTTAGCAGTTTCAGACATGATCGCCTCAAGCTCTGATTTTTTGTGCTTCAGGTGAGTTGATTTTTGCTCAAGTCTCTCTTTCGAGCTTGAAATCACTTCTTTCTTATGCTCGATAGAAGCTTTCATTTCCTTGATCTGCTTTTCAGCAAGTTGGATCTCAAGTTCCTGAAATTCTACTTCTTTAGATAATGAGTTGAATTCACGGTTGTTACGAACCGTTTCCTGTTGCTTTGTATATTTTTTGATTCCCTCTTTATGGTCGTCAATTGCAATCTTTTTCGTCTTGATGGTTTCTTCAATAACCTCAAGTTCGCTTTTTAATTTATCTAATCGGGTGCTTAATCCAGCCACTTCATCTTCCAGATCTTCGACTTCGAGAGGTAATTCGCCTCTGACATTCCTGATTTCGTCAATTCTTGTATCAATTAACTGCAAATCGTACAACGCCCTTAACTTGTCTTCAACACTCAATTCTTTGATATTCGCCATATTTATAAGTACTTAACGGGATTTGTATTTATTTCCGATAAAATGATTGCAAAATTAGGCAATTTTTCGGTAAGATAATCAACTATATAATTTTTTGTATATCGCTCACTTTCGTAGTGTCCTATGTCTGCAAATAGTATCGTATTTTCTGCTGCGTAAAAATCGTGGTACTTCAAATCTGCGGTTAAAAAGCAGTCGCTTTTGGAATTGATCGCTTCTTTAATTGCGAAACTTCCGGAACCGCCAAGAACTGCGACTTTTGATATTTTTTTATTTGTAAAGTTTGAATGCCGAACCGAACCACATTGCATTTTATCTTTTACAAACTCAAGGAATTCCCTTTCTTCCATTGGCTCAGGAAGCATTCCGGTCATGCCGAGTCCGATGTTTTGGTGTTTATTTAGAAGATCGTAAAGTTCATACGCTACTTCTTCATAAATATGATTCTCAAAAAGTGCTATTAAAACGCCTTCCTGTTGATGTTTTTTAAACGTTACTTCAATTTTGACTTCATCGTTGATGGTGAGTTCGCCTTTTTTTCCAATCGCAGGATCACTGTCTTCGTTTCCGACGTAAGTTGTAAATCCGGTCGAGTTGAAGCTGCAATGGTCATAGTTGCCGATCGTTCCCGCGCCTGCTTTAAACATGGCATTCCGAACTTTGTCGGCATTTTCAGGAACGGTGTATGTGACGAGCTTCCGGATAAAGTGTTCTTTCGGAATTAAAATCTGTGTGTCGGTCAGACCAAGTGCATCACAAAATATTTTATTAACGCCGTTCATGTGGTTATCTAACGATGTATGAACCGCATAAATCGCAATGTCATTTTTTATGGCTTTGATGATAGCGCGCTCAACATAGTTCTTGCCGGTTATTTTCTTAATTGCCGAAAATAAAATAGGGTGGAAGCAGACAACCAAATTGCAGTTCTTCTTTATAGCCTCATCCAAAACTTCTTCAAGCGCGTCATGACATACAAGAACACCTGTAGCATCTGCGCCGGCGTCTCCAACGAGAAGCCCGACATTGTCAAAATCCTCTGCGTAAGCCTGTGGCGCCATCACTTCAAGTACGGCAATGATATCTTTGATTTTCATTATGTCGACCAGGCATTTAGTGTTTCTTTGATGACCCATAGTCCGTTTTCCTTGTTCATCAGGAAATAGTAACCGCTGTTGTGCTCGATATTTCGATAGAACGTCACTTTTACAAGCGCATGCGTTTTGGCAAAGTAAATTGGAACACCAATAATTAGCAGGCGCTGGTTGTTCAGGTTCAGCTTTTTGGCATATTCCTGAAATTCTTCAAGCGACATGCATTCGTTGACCTTACTTTTCAGATATTGGTTCTCGCTCGCAAACAGGGTATTATATTCTGCCGACCAGTCTTTTGCTGTTGGGCCAATTTGCTTTCTTATTTCAGCAGCATTTTGTTTCAGCATCGCGTTGCCATTGATCACTTCTATGACTTCTTCATTATTAGGTGCCTGATTGCAGTAAAAGCTCAACAATTGAAGCCGCCCCGGTTTTATTACCTTTTCGTTCTGATAATATTTTGCCAGGATCAATTTTAGGATCGATGCGTTTTCATTCACCTGAGCGAAACTGCCTGTACAAACCAGCATTATCGGCAACATAATAAGGATCAAACATTTTCTCATAGCGGCAAATTAATCACGTAAAGATAAAAATTCGCTACTTTCGCAGCATGGTTTTCCTCAGAAAATTGCTTTTTCCGTTTGCGCTCCTGTATTGGATCGTGACGGCTGTAAGGAATTTTTTATACGACCACAAAATCCTGAAGTCATATAGGTTCGATGTTCCCGTAATCGCAGTTGGGAATTTAAATGTAGGTGGAACAGGAAAAACGCCGCAGATCGAATATTTGGTTAGATTACTCACTCCTAAATACAAAGTCGCCATCCTCAGCCGCGGTTATAAGCGTAAATCAAAAGGTTTTATTTTGGCCGATGAAAAAGCCACCGCGGAAATTCTGGGTGACGAGCCACATCAATACTATTTAAAATTCCGCAACGCGTATGTTGCCGTTGACGCTGATCGTCGCAACGGTATCGAGAGTTTGCTTGCATTGAAGCAAAAGCCTGATGTTATCTTACTCGATGATGCATATCAGCACAGAAAGGTAAAAGCTGGATTTTATATTTTGCTGACCGCCTTCGACGACATTTACAGCGACGATTATATTCTACCAATGGGAAACCTTCGTGAATCTGCAGCAGGTGCCAAAAGAGCTAATGTGATTGTGGTGACGAAATGTCCGCCACAGCTCGAGGAAAGTGAAAAAGCAAAAATCAAACAGCGATTAAATATTCGTGATTGCCAGCACATTTTTTTCTCAGTAATTGAATATGACGACAGGTTATATTCGGCAACAACTTCCATTTCTACTGATTCGGCTTTTGGCAAAAAGAAAATTCTTGTTGCTGGAATTGCCAAACCTGAGCCATTCTTTGAGCATTTAGAAGAAGAAGGTGATCTGGTTTTTGAATACCCTGATCATCATGCTTTTTCGGCCGAGGACATAAAAAAGATCACAAAAGCAGCTGCCGGCGGACTCATCATTACAACTGAAAAAGATTTCGTGCGTTTGCGCGATTTAATTTCCCGTAAACAATTATACTATCTGCCAATTAAAAGCAAGTTCTTTGATGCAGAAAAATTTGATAAAACAATACTTAATTATGTGGGAACGAGTACAGCAGACAGCTGATTTTATAAAAAGTAAAATTGCGGATGCGCCTGAATACGGAGTAATCCTTGGAAGCGGCCTTGGCGGATTCGTCGATGAGATCGATATTGAAATTACACTTCCTTATTCCGAAATTCCTGATTTTCCCGTCGCAACAGTTGAAGGCCATAAGGGCGCTTTGATCTTTGGAAATGTCGGCGGAAAACGTGTCGTCGCAATGCAGGGCAGATTCCATTTCTACGAAGGATACACAATGCAGGAAGTTACTTTTCCGGTTCGTGTCATGAAACTGCTCGGCGTTCAAAAGTTGATCGTTTCCAACGCTGCCGGCGGCGTCAATAAAAACTATCATGTGGGTTCAATTGTTCTGATCAACGACCATATCAACATGATGCCTGAACATCCTTTACGCGGAAAAAACGACACCCGCTTCGGGCCACGTTTTGTAAATATGAGCGAGCCATACAGTCGGAAAATGATTGCAAAGGCAAAAGAAATTGCAGCAGTAATAAATATTCAGGTTCAGGACGGAATCTATCTCGGATTACAAGGGCCGACATTCGAAACATTGGCAGAGTACAAAATGGTAAAAGCACTTGGCGCTGATTGCGTCGGAATGTCAACCGTGCCCGAAGTTATTGTTGCGCGTCATATGGAACTTGAAACATTCGGGATCTCTGTCATAACCGATATGGGCAACGAAGAAAGCATCGATACCATTTCACATGATGAAGTTCTTGAAGCCGCACGCGCTGCAGGCCCAAAAGTTTGTCAGCTTATAAAAGAGCTGATCGCGCAGTACTAAATATTCTGTGAGATGACTTTATAAAAGTTATCGGGATCGAAAGGTTTTGTCAATACATCGTTCATTCCGTAAGAAAGGAGCATTTCACGGTTTTCGTTCAACGAAATAGCGGTTAATGCGATGATCCTTGTATGAGAATCGAATGTACGGATTGTTTGAGTGGCGATTGTACCATTGATTCCAGGTAAGTGTACATCCATCAATACAAGGTCATAATAATCATTTTTCACCGCTTCGATAGCATCTTCGCCGTTATCGACGATAGTGCAAAGCACCTGCTTATTTTCGAGCATTTTTTTAGTGATCATCTGATTGATCTTGTTGTCCTCGACCAGAAGCACTTTCTTGTTTAAAAAGACGCTCTCGTCGTATTCCTTGTCGGCTTCAAAAGGCAATTCTGAACCAAGTTTGAATTTCAGCGAAAAAGAGAAAGTCGACCCTTTTCCAACCTTGCTTTCAAGCCTGATCTGACCTCCTAAAATTTCAATTAACTTCTTGACGATATTCAATCCAAGGCCGGTGCCGCCATATTTTCTGTTAATCTCTATCGAACCCTGAGAAAAACTATCAAATACTGCTTCCTGACGATCCTCCGGAATTCCGATTCCCGTATCAACAATTTTAAAGTAAACTGCTGTCGAATCTTCTTCCTTCGACATTAGTTTCGCGATCACTTTCACCTCGCCATTTTTGGTAAATTTTAGCGCATTGTTGATCAGGTTTATAAATATCTGCGAAAGCTTTGTTGGATCTCCGATAAGGTTATCCGGGATCGTATCATCAATTTCGATAATGTACCTGTTGTTGTTCGCAGTTGCAAGTTCTTTCAGTGAATTCTGAATATTCTCAAGAAGCAGCTTTAAGTTAAAATTGATCTGCTCAGGAACAATGGTGCTTGATTCGATACGGTTGATTTCAAGAATTTCGTTGATAAATGTCAACAGGTAATTTCCTGAAAACTTCAAAGACGTCAGGTAGTTCATCTGCGACTTCTTCGGATTTTCTTCAAGTAAAAGGTGCGTGATTCCGTTGATAGCATTTAGTGGTGTTCGCAGTTCATGACTTACAGTCGAAAGGAATTCAGCTCTTGCTTTTGATGCTTTTTCAGCTTTATCCTTTGCAATCTGGAGTTCACTGTTCTTTTCCTTAAGCAAAAGGTTCGATTGTGTCCTGATGATGTTGTTTTTGTATAGCGAAAGGCTCAGCAGCGATAAAATGAATATCAGCGCGCTGGCGAGAATAGCAATAGCTTTAGAAAATCTGTTTTCCTTTTTCTGCTGCTCGTTTTCGAGAATAATCTGAGCGATATTTTTATTTTTTTCAATCTCTTTAAACTGGTTGTAATCATCTGCTCCAAGCCTTTCCTGATTTATTTTAGAAATGCTGTCCGCTAGTTCGAGGTGCTGCTTAAGATAAAGATATGCACTTTTAACGTCCGACATGTCGTTTGAAACATCGCTCATGCACTTCACGATCTTTGAACGTAAGTCGATGTTCGACGTGCCTTGATTCAGTTCAAGCGCGCGCCTGAGATAGTTTATGGCAAGGTTACTTCGGTTTCGCTCCGATTCAATAAGGCCCATATGATACAACGCTTCGGCCTTGATCTTGTAGGGATCTTCAGGATATGCAATGATCGAACTTAGGATTTCCGTCGCCATCTTAGATTTGCCTTTCGCCTTGTAAACAATAGCTTTTTGGAGATTCAAAAGCTCTATTGCATCAGGGATTCTGATGGTTTGATAGATTTTAGTGGCTTTATTAAAATTGGTTTCAGCAACAGAATAATTTTCCTTCTGCATATAGATCAGCCCAAGATGATAGTAGGCATATGCCTGCTGATCAGAAGGGTTAAAAGTGTTGTATATCGCGATGCTTTTATTAAAACTTTCGATTGCATCATCGTATTTTTTTAGCTCAAAGTAGATGCTTCCCAGGTTTGCTAACGCGTTTGCCTGAGCTTTCGGCATTTTATAATCGCGAGCGAAGTCAATTGCTTTCTGCGTATATTCTAACGCGTTCCGGAAGTTGTTGATCTTGGTGCTGAAGTTCGCCATTTGTGTGTAGTAACTTACGCTGTCAATCTTTTCTGACCGACGTTGAGCTGTCGCAAGTGAGCACGTTAAGAGCAATAGAATTACAATGAACTTCATTCAGTTTTATTAGTTAAAGGGCTTAAATATAACTATTTATTTTGTTTGGCGGAAAATAGTATAAGATCGATCAAACGTGATGCATAGCCGATCTCGTTGTCATACCAACCTACAACTTTTACCATTCTGCCGATGACCGATGTCAGCTGCGCGTCAAACAGGCAAGAGTTTCTATTGCCAATGATGTCGATTGAAACCACTGGGTCTTCCGTATAAGCTAAAATTCCCGCGAATTTGCTTTCAGATGCAATTTTAAATGCAAGATTGATCTCCTCAATAGATGCTTCTCGCTTCACATAACAGGTAATATCAGTCAAAGAGCCATCTGGAACAGGAACACGTATTCCGCTGCCGCCAATCTTACCTTCCAAACCCGGAAAAATTTTAGTGATCGCTTTCGCCGCACCGGTTGATGTTGGAACAATCGACTGTCCGGCCGCACGAGCACGCCTCAGATCCCGATGTGGCTGATCATGCAAACTCTGGTCGGTTGTGTATGAATGGACGGTCGTAATATAAGCTTG
>DASWND010000141.1:0-42314 GCA_036399435.1 Flavobacterium sp. | reverse complement strand
GGTTTAGTACCAGCTCGAAACATTAAAAGATATGAGCGGAAAACGGGAAACAGCTCCCAAAAAAAAAGCTCCGGAATTACCGAAGCTCTTAATTATAACCCTGTGCGCACAAATTACGCTTGCTTTTGCTCTTTGTTTTTGACCACCAGCCTAAAACCTTCACCGTGTATATTGAGGATTTCTACATCTTCATCGGGTTTGAGGTATTTACGTAGTTTGGCGATATAAACATCCATGCTTCGCGAGGTGAAGTAGTTGTCGTCTCTCCAGATTTTGGTCAATGCCAGTTCACGTGGCATCAGATCATTTTCGTGTAAAGTCAGCATCTTCAACAGCTCGTTTTCTTTCGGAGACAGTTTTATCGGCTCTTCGTTATCGAAAGTCAGGAACCGTAGCTTTGAGTTCAGGTGGAATCGTCCGATCTGAAATTCAAAACGCACATGGTCGTTCTTGCTATCGGTAGATTTTCGCTGGATGATCGCTTTGATCTTCATTAAAAGCACTTCTGAGTCGAAAGGCTTGTTAAGGTAATCGTCGGCTCCAACTTTATAACCTTTAAGCACGTCTTCCTTCATTGACTTTGCTGTCAGGAAAATGATCGGCACTTCTTTGTTCTTTTCGCGGATCTCTTTTGCAAGAGTATATCCGTCTTTATATGGCATCATTACATCAAGGATGCAAAGATCGTAAGTATCTTTTTTGAACTTTTCAAATCCTTCCATCCCGTTTTTTGCCAAAGTGACATCAAAGTCATTCAGCATCAGGTAATCTTTTAGGATCGCCCCGAAATTCTGGTCATCTTCAACCAGTAGGATTTTCTTATTTTCTGTTTCCATAGTTTTAATTTATTAGGGGTAATTTTATTATAAAGGTGCTGCCTTTTCCTTTTTCGCTTTCGACAAAAATTTCTCCGTTATGATCTTCTACAATCCGCTTCACATATGCGAGTCCGAGGCCGTGGCCTTTCACATTATGTAAGTCGCCCGTGTGTTCACGGTAAAACTTCTCAAAAATTCGCTTCTGCGCTGTCTTGCTCATTCCGGCGCCTTTGTCTTTGATCCTGATGATGACATAGTCTTTTACATTTTCGGTATAAACGTCTATGACGGGTTTATCAGGAGAATATTTTATCGCATTGTCGAGGACGTTTACCAATACGTTTGTAAAGTGTACGTCGTTCAGCAATACTGTTGTTCTTGTTGCTTTAAAATGCGTCTTGATCGAACCCTCGCGGTCTTCCATTATCAGGTTGACGTGCTCGATCGCCTCTTCGACAATCTCATGTATGTCGTTGTGCTCTTTGCTGATCTCGAGTTCCTTCTTTTCGAGTTTTGAAATCCGAAGTACGTTTTCGACCTGGGCGTGCATCCTTTTGTTTTCGTCCCGGATCATCTGCAGATAGCGTGTTGTCTTTTCACGATCATCGATGATCTTTGGATTGCGGATCGCGTCAAGCGCCAGGTTAATTGTTGCAATCGGCGTCTTGAACTCGTGCGTCATATTGTTTATGAAATCGGTTTTGATCTCCGAGATCTGACGCTGTTTGATCAGTTGGTTCAATGCACTTGTGTAGGCAATAATGATGATCAGCGTGAAAACAATCGATAATACCGTGATTCCAACCAGTTCGGAAAACAAAAACTTCTTCTTCTGCGGAAACGACACCAACAATTGATATTTGCTTTTACCTTCGGTATCAGTAAACAATGGATTTGAGTAGGTCGTACTCTTATCGAACTTGAATTTATCAGATCGAATTTTAGTCGCAAGTCCATTGTTATAAATGCCAAATTCAAAAGGTGTGTTAACACCATACTCCTTAAGTTCGCTCTGAAGCATTGCCTGCAGTTTTTCTTTCGAAACGCGCTCCTCAATTCGCATTGCCGAGGCTACGTCTCTAAAAGAAATCTCATATTGTGCAATTTTGAGAATATCAAGATCACCTGATTTTTCAACTTTGAGATCCGGAGCCATAGACTGCCCAAGTTGTGCGTTATCAGTAGCGTTTTCTCTGTAGACTTCGGTGGTACGCTTTGAAGTAAAACTTTTTTGTTTTACACTATCCAATTTTTTATCAAAGAACGATGAAGATATATTGTAATCTTCAGATATAATCCTGTTTGAATAAATAATAGTTTCGTTGGTCTCATTATTTTTCTGAACATAATAAAACTCCAGAAGATCACTAGTTTCGGGATCTTTTCCAATACTGTCTCTTAGTTTTTCGACCTTGTCTATAAAACCGTAGGCTTCCTGCTTTTGAAGCTTATCTGCAACATTGTCAATGACCTGCTTCACATGAAAGCGAAACTGCTCGTCGTTGTTTTTAAAAGATGAATTGAACCAATAGACCTGCACCAAAATGATTCCGATCAAGGACAAACTCATCAACAAGACAAGCAAACGGAAAAACAACCTATTCATATTTACAAAATTAACATTTTAACATACGAATTATAAATCCATTAACCAAATATTAACAATTGGGTATATTTTTAAATATCTCGCAGTATTTTAAGAATTTTTTCGATTTCGGCAACAGTATCTTCAAACTCTATATTGGAGATGACATAGTCACTGCGGTCAATCTTCTGCTGATCATTCCATTGTGATGCCATTCGTTTTTCAACTTCTTCTTTAGTGACTGAATCGCGGCTCATGACGCGTTTAATCCTGATATCAAGTGGGGCCGTTACAGTAATGACAGCATCACAATCTGCGTCGGCACCTGTTTCAAAAAGTATCGCTGCTTCTTTAAAGACAAGTGGAGCTTCTTTATTATTCAGTAGCCATTCCTTAAAATGCTGTCGTACTGCAGGATGTACTATATTGTTTAAAACCTGGAGCTTTTGCGGTTCATCAAATACAATTTGAGATAGTTTCTGCCTGTTTATTGTGCCTTCAGTTACAATGTCACTACCAAAAGCAGCTTTGACTGCATTTACAATCATTTCCCCAGCCATTACTTTTCGAGCCTCTTCGTCGGCTATATAAACGGGAATACCTATGGACTGCAGGTACGCCGCCACTTTTGATTTACCGCTTCCGATTCCGCCTGTCAGTCCAATTATCTTGGTCATTTTCTAAAGAATAGTTCAGGAAAAACTTCCTGAGGATTTTGCTTTTTAATATTGATCTTGAAAAAAGATTCAGCGAATCCTAAGCCGTAGCCATTCATCTGTTTCCAAACCGCAACAATGGCAAGAATCCCGATTTTTAAGCTCTTGTACCGCAAAGACGACATCAGCAGCACCAGCAGAAAGTATACTACGTACAAACCTGCGAAAGACTTAAATCCTACTATCAATAATAGCAGGCTCAGATAAAAGCCGGCAATAAAGATTGTCGGAAAAAAGAACGTCAACTTTGTATACTGCGGATGCCACATATTTAGGATCGGACGCGCCTTTCCAAATTTCGACACCTGAATCGAAAACTTTTCCCAGTCGATTCTCCTCTTGTGATATACGAAAGCTTTTGGAAATAGCTTTGTTGAAAAACCGAGCTTCCACAACCGCATTGTCAGATCAGGATCTTCGCCGGGATGAATATTTCCAAATCCGCCTGTCGCCGCAAAGGCTGCTGGAGACAAGCCCATATTAAAACTACGGGGTTGAAATTTTCCTGCGTTTTCAGAACCACCGCGAATTCCGCCGGTCGTTAAAAAAGATGTCATCGCAAAATTTATTGCCTTCTGAATATCTGAAAAAGAATCTGTAGCATTATCAGGACCACCAAAGCAATCGGCATAACCGCTGATAAGCTCTGATGTAACTTCAGACAAGTATTGCGGAGGAATTATACAATCGGAATCGAAAATAATAAAGTAGTCACCTGTTGCAACGCTCATTCCAAAGTTCCTTGAGTCACCAGGGCCACTGTTTGGCTTATAGTGATACTGAATATTTAATCTGTCGCGAAAACGCTCAACAATGTCCTTACTGGTTATTGTTGACCCATCTTCAATGACAATTACTTCAAAAGGCTTATTATAATGTTGCTGGGTAAGGCTCTCAAGTAATTCACCAACTTCATCGGGTCTGTTATAAACAGGAATTATTAAAGAATAGTACATTCGTACGTAAAATTTTAACAAATATAATTATAATAAAAAAGCCGCCATTAATGTGGCGGCTTAGTTTATAACTGATGTTTGTTACTGCTTCATTATTTTGATAGTTTCAGAGGTGGTTGCAGAACGGACTTCAAGTAAATAGGCGCCCTTCTGTAAATCCGACATATCGATAGATTGGATCTGTGAGCCGGTTAAAGATAAAACTTGCTGGCCTAACAGATTAAATACTACAATGCTATTGATAGGTTCATCTGCAGTAAACTCAAGAATATCTTTAACGGGATTAGGAGCAAATGAGAAGCTTCCAGACGTAAATCCACCCGTAGATAATAATGCATTGTAGGCAGAAATCCTAAACGTGCCGGTATTATCATTAGCATATTCCCAAACTCGCGCATATATTGTTGAACCAGGTGTAAGTCCGGTTAAAGTAAGCATCGAAAACCCACCAATTCCGTCTTCATCGCTACAGCCGATCTGGGTTAATGATGTACAGTCGCCTGTATAAGCAGCAAGAACGGTGTCAATGAGTTCTGATCCCGGATCTTGTTGAGTTTCTAATATAAGATTTCCATCAGAAGGAACTACAATGGTAAACCATACATCACCACCAAAGGCAAAAGTACCGCAAGTTGGTGTTGGATGGCTTAATGACTCCGATGCGCCCAAATTCGTAGCTACCATTGCATTTTGTTCGAAAGTTCCACCCGGAACAAGTGTAAATGCAGTGTTACATTCGTCATTAGCCACTGCCATTGGCAAAGTTGAAAAGCTGAAAGGTCCGGCCCAGTCGCTGTTTAAATTTTCGTCACAGTTTGCTCTGACATAAAAATCATACTCTGTCATTGGCTCAAGCCCGGAAACTATAAGTGGAGCAGTCACATTCGGGTGCGTAAATCCGGTCTCGGGCATTGCTGTTCCTGCTAAAGTAACATGAACATCCCACGAATTTTGGTTACATCCAGAGTTCCATGTCAATTCTGCGCTGGTTGAACTAACCTGAATAACAGCCAAAGCTGTAGGCTGCAGACATTCTCCGGCAGAACTGATAGTAATGTCGTAATCTTCTGTTTCACCATATCCATAATTTTCGCATGGATCGATAGTGTTGGATGGGACATCCCAAACATCACGTACACGCATTCTGTGAACACCGGCCGGAGCATCACATGCCAAGACGATCGAAAACGTCCCGGTGCCATTCGATAAGATCGGTGTTGCTGTAAATCCAACACGTTCTTCTAAACTAAATACATAATCATCGTTATAATCAACCCACACAGCAACACTTTGCCATGCATACGTCCCTACCGAAACGCTTACTTCATAAGATTGGCCGGGAACAAGAGTTCCGGTCATGTATGGTTCACCAGTGAAATGAGTATAATATGGATTGACCGGTTCTATACCTGTATTGTTTGATAATGTTGTTCCTGCAATCACAACGTTGGATATCAAATCGCCGTCGGTTTTCCCTTCATCATAGCTTGGGAAGCAGTAGCAAATTGCAGTATCCGTCATTTGCACTTGAACAGCGTCGCTTGTAACGGTTTGATTTCCGCAGGAAACAATAACCCGGTAATAGGTTGATGTAGCTTGACTAGTTGCAAGCGTTGGCTGTTCTGCATCCTCAATGTCAACAAATAAACTTCCATTTTCTGATGACTGCCACTGATAAGTGAAACCCGATTCTGCCGGTAAACCACTTAATGAAAGGAGAATAGGATAATTTGGACAAATATTGGTTTGAGATGCGTTTGTCACCAGTGAGGCTGGAACATTTGTACACAGCGCCAGCGGAGTGAACGTATATTTTCTTCCTGCTAAATTTTCCGCTGATGTTGTTTCAGGATCGCTCATTGAAGATGTTGTTGCTGGATTTCCCGGCATAACACTCAAATAGCTTGACATATCATTGATCCCGATTGATGCTGAGAGTTCTTCAATAGCAATTGTATTGTAGAAGAACTCAATTACATTTGTGGTTTCGTGAATTACTAATTTAAAGGAGCCGGTTGCGGTCTCGCTTACATTTGAGCCCGTTCCGATACTGATATTGTCCCAACCTGCTTCAAGTATTCTATCTGGCGCTGTACCTGAGACGTTATATGTAATTGAACCCGCGGCACGATTATGATCATCCCAAAAAGGAGCAATCACAGGCCTTTGTCCCGCACTATTGCCAAAGTTGTTAAACCAATTGTTGTCGCCAATCCCGTTGCCGAGTCTGATAAATCCATTCGTGCTGATGCTGAATGTGCTGTAATTGACTCCGCCAAAATTAAAAGAGAAGCCTATGGGAATATTATCATGAGTTCCATCGTCACCTTCGGCGGTCGCATTTGTGCCAACAACAGCAGTATATTCCGCAGTTGATTCATTAAAGGAATATTCCGATACCGGCTGTGCAAAGGAAATACTGATGGTAAAAAAAGTAAAAAGTAGATATGTAATTTTTTTCATAGAATTGTAGTTATTTCTTCAAGTAAATTTATAAAAAAAACCATCCGAAGATGGTCTTGATTCCTTTTTATCGCTTTTCAGCAAAAACTAACGACGAACTACTATTTAGTAAAGGTTTCCATCACATCCTGGCTAACACCCATGTTTGAAAATCCACCATCGTTATATAAATTTTGGAGCGTTACTCGTTTTGTCAGATCAGAAAACATTGCAACTGTGTAGTTTGCACAGTCCAGCGCCGTTGCGTTGCCTAATGGGGACATTTTCTCGGCGTATGATATAAATCCATCGAAACCTTTGACACCTTGTCCCGCCGTAGTGGGCGTTGGTGATTGTGAGATTGTATTTACACGTACTTTTTTATCTCGTCCGAAAAAGTAGCCAAAACTTCTTGCGATTGACTCAAGGTATGCTTTGTTGTCTGCCATATCGTTATAGTCAGGAAAAACACGTTGTGCAGCCATATAAGTCAGCGCCACTATACTTCCCCACTCGCTCATCGCGTCTTTCTTATAAAGGACCTGCATTACTTTGTGAAACGAAACTGCGGAAACATCCCATCCTTTTGTAGTGTAGTCGTAGTTCATTTCGGTATAATGATTCCCTTTTCTGACATTGACCGACATTCCGATAGAATGTAGTACAAAGTCGATTTTGCCACCTAAAATTTCAACTGCCTTATCAACAAGATTTTCGAGATCAGCTATTGAAGTAGCATCAGCCGGAATGATTTGCGAACCGGTTTTCTCAGCAAGCTGATTAATGGTTCCCATTCTCATTGCAATCGGTGCATTTGTCAGGACGAAAGTACCACCTTCTTCGTGTACGCGTTCGGCGGTTTTCCAGGCTATGGAATTCTCGTCCAGTGCGCCAAAGATGATCCCTCTTTTCCCTTTAAGTAAATTGTACATATATTAAGTCGTTTGGTTTTTGATCGAAACAAATATACTTGAAAAAATATCAGTTGAGCAACGCCTTTGCATGATTTATCGCCGAGTCTGACACAGATGATCCTGACAGCATTTGTGCAATTTCCTGGATTCTTTCGTCGTGATCCAGAAGCTTAAGTTCAGACGTCGTTCCTTCATCAGAAACAACCTTGAACACCTTGAAATGTGCATGTCCTTTAGCGGCAATCTGAGGTAAATGCGTAATGGCGAAAAGCTGCATTCTTCCGCTCATCCCTTGCATAATATTACCCATTTTATCGGCAATTTCACCTGAAACGCCGGTGTCAATTTCATCAAAAATAATAGTTGGAAGTGCCGAGTATTGGGCAAGAACTGATTTTACAGCAAGCATGATCCGAGACATTTCACCGCCCGAAGCAACTTTTTTCAACAACCCGAAGTCGGAACCCTTATTTGCCGAGAATAAAAATTTAATCTCATCTGTCCCGTTTGGCAGAAATTCATCAACCGCAGTAATATCAATCCTGAATCTTACATGCGGCATTCCAAGTTGCTCAAGAATTGCCATCAATTTTTGTGAAAGTACAGGAATAGCATCGATACGCTTTTTACTGATGATTGAAGCTTGCTGATTAAGATTAGTCGCCGCTTCATTAATTTGTGTTTCCAAAACTTCAATATCCGCTTCAAGTTCAGAAAGTGAGAGCGCTTGATTATCAAGATCATTGCGAACCTGGATCAGTTCCTCAACAGTCGAAACCTGATGTTTCTTTTGCAGGTTATAGACCAATTGCAATTTCTGGTTGATAAGTTCAAGTTGCTGCGGATCATCAAAAAGTTTTTCTGCGGAATCTTCAAGTTCAGAAATGACATCTGAAAGTTCTAAATAAATACTCTCAGCACGCTCAGCGTAATCATTTAAATCAGGGGAAATGGAGGCGTTCTTCTTCAATGTGGCTTTAAACTCGCGGAGATTGTGCAGCAGTCCGTATTGCTCTTCATTGCCTATTGCAATAGCTTTATCAAAATTCTCCTTTATAAATTCGACATTGCTGAGTTGGCGCTGTTGGGCTTCAAGTTCTTCCTGTTCACCTGCAACCAGATTGGCAGATAACAATTCTTCGAGAAGAAACATGTTATAATCTTGCTCCTTTACAGCATTTTGCAGTTTAGCCCGAAGGCTACTTAGTTCTGAAACCTGCTTTTTATATTGTTTTAATAATTGAACGTATTGAGAAAGTTCAACCTTATTTCCGGCAACGGCATCAAGTATTTTAAACTGAAAATCCTCTTCGGCAAGTTCACGTGTTTCGTTTTGGGAATGAATATCGATCAAATAAAAAGCAAGGTCCTGAAGTTCCTGAAGATTCACCGGACTGTCATTAATAAATGCGCGGGATTTACCTGATGGCAGAATTTCACGACGAATGATTGTCAGATCTTCGTAATCAAGATCATTGTCGGTAAAAAAACTTTTAAGGTCGTAGTCGGCTAGTTTAAATTCGGCTTCAATAACGCACTTCTTCTCTTTGTTCTTCAATGAAGTAAGATCGGCGCGTTTGCCAAGAACCAGCCCTAGTGCGCCAAGTAATATCGATTTCCCTGCGCCTGTCTCACCAGTAATAATTGAAAATCCACCTGAAAAGCCAATGGAAAGCTTGTCAATTAACGCAAAATTTTCGATAGATAACGACGTGATCATATAAACAGGTTGCTAAATCCAAAGGTAAAAAATTATACCTGAAGCTACCCTATTTCTAGAATTTAATAGATGCCCATTTACTGGAGTTGGTCGGGGAAATTCTATTAAGATTGTCTACTATTTCTGCTATTGGCATTTTAGGCCCACCTGAAAAAATAGAAACGATCTCATCAGATTTTGCATCAAAAAATACACGGCTCAAAAAAGCGTTCGGCCGCACATTATAAAGCTGCGAAAGCGTCGTCAGCGATTGCACAATTCCTTCTTTAGCAGACTGAAGGTCGTCGGCCATAATATCAAGTCCTTCAAAGTGATATTCGAACATCGCCTGACGATAAGGCTTATAGGTTGACGACAATAGGTCGTTGATCAGAAAATAACGTGTTTGGTTTCCGTCGGATTGGCTCCAGCCTTTGCCACCTTGCGGCTGTGCAACAGTTGAAATTTGGTGAGCAGTTGAATAAAACGGATCACCACCGCCGGCAGCAAACGTATCAGCATCCAATCCAAGGATGATATAGCTATAAAATGAAACTACAGATATTAAATTTGAATTGAAGCTGTTCGGATCAAAATTGAGACTTTCAAACTCGATATAACTAAAATTTAAGTTATTATCATTAAAGTTAAAGATCGGAGTTGAATATGTAGAATGCAACACAGGCCTGGACGACTGAATTTGAATAGTTCCAGAGAAATTATTTGATTCAAAACTATTCAAAGTAATAAACATTGAGCAGTTTATTCTCTCGTTCTGTTTTACAGCCTGCCCTGTCCAATCAGTTCTGTTTACAAAATCATTAAGAGCAGTTTCCAATGTGCGGAAAGTATTCGGATTTGCATTGGAAATTTTTTCGGAATTGACTGTTACGGTGCAATTCAGTTGCTGGGCCGAAGCTGTCAATGCAAAGAGTAAACAAACTAGTGTTATTAAGTTTTTCATAAGGTCATAATCTTATTTAAAATATCTTTTGCCACTTCTTCTTTGGTTTTTAGTGGCATAATTTCTTCTGTAAATTTGCGGTCGATGAATGTAATCTTGTTGGTCGGCTTGCCGAACCCGGCACCTTCGTCCCGCAGACTGTTCAAAACAATCAAATCTAGGTTTTTTTTGCTGATCTTCAGCTTTGCGTTTTCAATTTCATTTTCGGTTTCCAACGCAAATCCGATAAGCAGCTGATCTTTTTTCTGCCTTCCCATTTCGGCAAGAATATCGATTGTTTTTTCAAGCTCTACTACCAGCTTCTGTTCGCTCTTTTTGATTTTTTGCGAGGCGGGATTCGCCGGACGAAAATCAGCAACTGCAGCGGCTGCGATAACAATTTCAGCATCGTGATAAAATCTGAAACAGGCTTCATGCATCTCTGCAGCTGATACAACATTTACGACATGAATGCGTGGATCTGCAGTTTTAATATGTGTTGGACCCGAAATCAATGTAACTATAGCACCGGCTTTTGCTGCACAATCTGCAATATCAAAACCCATCTTTCCCGATGAATGATTACCTATGAAACGTACAGGGTCTATTGCTTCGTATGTTGGCCCGGCAGTAATCAGCACTTTTTTTCCTTTTAGAGGCAATTGATTTTCAAGATCCGCTTCAATAAACGCGACTATGTTTTCAGGTTCTGCCATTCGGCCTTCGCCTGAAAGTCCGCTTGCAAGTTCACCGCTTTCGGCCGGAATCATCTTGTTCCCGAAAGATTGCAATGCTGCAAGGCTCGCTAATGTTGATGGATGTTTATACATGTCAAGATCCATCGCAGGTGCGAAATAAACCGGACATTTAGCTGAAAGGTAAACTGCAATCAAAAGATTGTCACAGTTGCCGTTGGCCATTTTTGAAAGCGTATTTGCTGTCGTTGGAGCAATGAGCATATAATCTGCCCATAATCCGAGTTCTACGTGGTTGTTCCACATTCCTTCTTTTGTTGTAGCATCGCTTGCATCTGCAACCGGCTCATCATCAAAGAAATTGGAGTAGACAGGATTTTTTGAAAGTGTAGATAATGTAAGCGGTGTGACGAAGTCCTTCGCGTTGGGCGTCATCACAACGCGAACATCTGCTCCGGCTTTTATAAGAAGCCTGACGAGCGAAGCTGTTTTATAAGCGGCAATTCCTCCGGAGATGCCCAGTAGTATATTTTTGCCGCTTAAAACTGACATTAATATTATTTGTTCGCGTCGCGGTGGTAGATTTTCCCATCAAGCCATTCCTGAACTGCTAGCGCATGTGGCTTTGGCAACTTTTCGTAGAACTTTGAAACCTCGATTTGCTCTTTGTTCTCAAAAATCTCTTCAAGGCTGTCATTATAAGTCGCAAACTCTTCAAGCTTTTCAGTCAGTTCTTTTTTAATTTCAGAGTTGATCTGGTTTGCTCTCTTAGCCATTATGGTTATTGCTTCATACACATTTCCGGTAGGTTCCTCAATAATATTTTTATTGTAGGTAACTGTATTAACCGGAGCACTCGTCTTCTTTAAATCCATGACTTATTATTTAGAATATTGTTTTAAATCTGTTTCAATCTTCGCAAGCATTTCGTCTGCCTGCGCTTTATACTTTGTTGAACCATTGAATTTTACAAGGTTCGTGTACGCCACTTTTGCATTCTGAAGCCTTTCTTCCATTTTAGCCGGTACGCTGTTGATTGCAAGCTTGTAAGCAGAATCTAACCTGTAGTACAGCGCTTCCTCTTTATATGGAGTTCCCGGATAATCAGAAATAAAATTTTCAAGAGCAATGATTGCTGATTTGTGATCAGAAATCTTGTTGTAATTCTTGGCATTTTCGTAAACCTTTTTCTCGATCTTTTCACGAAGCTCTTTTACAAGAACATTTGCTTCAGCGAGATATTGAGATTCAGGAAATGTGTTGATGAAATTCTGCAGTTTGTCGATTGCTTTTATGGTATTGACCTGGTCGAGGCTGTAGACAGGTGACAACATAGAATAGCTTCTTGCGGCAAGATATGCTGCTTCTTCAAGCTTTTCACTTTTAGGATAACCGGAAACAAAGCTCTCGAATTGATAACCTGCAAGATAGTACTGCTTTGTTTTGTAATAGGACTGAGCAAACATATAGTACATTTTTTCAGCCTGAGGTTTCCCTCTAAAAGTTGGCGCCATCTGCTCGAATAGCCTGATTGCTTTGGCATACTTCCCTTTCTCGTACATTTGCGTAGCAATTTCGTACTTAACCGCAACATCGTCAGTCTTTAATGCATTCTGATAAGGACTACAAGAAAAAATTACTACAGAAAGTAAAAGAACCGATAAAAATTTATTCATTTGAAAATATAAGTTTCTGTTGCTTCACAAGTTTTTGCACCATTTAAAGCAACTGCAAATTTAGTTATTAATTAGAGACCGCAAAATCTTTTTTTATAACGTCTCAGAAGCAGAAAAGTTGTTGATTTTACTGACTTTTGATGCTAGTTTGGCAGACAATCCCGCGCTGGCACTCACAAGTGGAAGCCTGACGTAATTTTCGGCTATGCCAAGCAGTTTAAAAACTTCTTTAATTCCGGCTGGATTACCTTCTTCAAAAATCAGATCTATGCTTTCCGCGACCAGATTATGAATAGTAAACGCCTCGTCAACCTTTCGTGCGAGACCTAATCGCACCATTCGCGAAAATTCACGTGGAAATCCTTCAGCAATTACAGAAATGACTCCGGCGCCACCTGCAAGAACCATTGGAAGTGTAATCATGTCGTCACCAGAAATAACAAGAAAGTCACGTGGCTTATCACGTAAGAGTTTCATTGCCTGAACAATATCGCCTGCTGCTTCTTTTATTGCAACAATGTTTTCAAAATCATTTGCAAGTCGAATGACTGTTGATGGAAGCATATTGCTGGCCGTTCGTCCCGGAACGTTGTACAAAATTATTGGAAGTGGTGATGCTTCAGAAACCGCTTTAAAATGCTGGTAGATCCCTTCTTGCGTTGGTTTGTTGTAAAATGGAGAAACCGAAAGTACAGCTGTGAATGCAGAAAGATCACGCGACTTGAGTTCATCGCAGACCACAGCTGTATTGTTGCCGCCAATCCCGAGAACTAATGGCAGCCTTCCGCCGTTAGCTTCTATGACTGTTTGAATGACAAGTTCTTTTTCATCATGTGTCAAGGTTGCAGATTCGGCTGTAGTTCCCAAAATGACAAGATAGTCGATGCCACCATCGATCTGATAGTTGACAATCCTGCGCAATGCCTCAATATCGACTGAAAAATCACTTCTAAATGGTGTAACAAGCGCTACTCCTGTTCCTATTAGTTTCTGCATCATATTTTATTTAAAATTCGAAGGTATTTGAATAGTTCTTCACTAAAAACCTGATAGTTCTCAGCGGTTGTATCGATCATAAAGTGGTTTACTCTTTTATCTATTGAAGAAAAACCGGCTTTAAAAGAAGCTTTTGAAAGATGCGAAACCAGTAAAAGCGGCGCCTTTTCGATGTCGTAATAGTTGATCAGCAGGTCGAACCTTTTGGAAATAAACTCGGCTACTGAAGTTTTTGTTATAGTTGCCGTCCAGCTAAAATCTTTATGGCTGAATACAGGATAATCTATGACTTCGTTTTTTTTGATCTTGTCTCTAAATACGAGAATCGAAATATCGTTTTTTGAAATTCCCTGTTTCGTCAGTTGTGAAATAAGTGCTTCTTTTTCCTGAAAATATGTCTCGTCAAACAAAATTCCAATTGTTCTTATTTGCTGCGTATCTGTTACAGGTTTGGCATTCGACAGGCTGTTTTTTACTATTTTTTTTGTTGAAAAATCCTTTAAATAATTCAAAAACATACTACTTTTACTTTGTTGCAAAATTACGGAAAATTCCACTATTCCCACGGATGGCAAATCTAAAAAAGTATACTCCTTTCAAGTCTCTATTTGTTTTATTCTTAACACTTACCATTTGCGGATGCGCAACAGTGCCGTATTCGGTTGCTATAAAAGAGGGTAAGACAATTCCTGTTACCGATGCCGCCGGATCCGCAAACCGGATTGAAGGTTACATTGAGCCGTTCAGGACAAGTTTGAACAAGGATCTAAGCACTGTACTGGCTTATGCGCCACAAACACTTGACAAAAGCAAGGGGAAATGGCAAACATCAATTGGCAATCTGATGGCTGATGTTTCGCGACAAAGGGGAAATTTGATTTTTAAAGCTCGGAAGCAGAAAGATATTGACGTTTGTTTGCTGAACCAAGGCGGGATCAGATCAATAATCCCGCAAGGTGATGTTACAACACGGACCGCTTTTGAAATCATGCCGTTTGAAAATAGTTTGGTCGTTGCTGAACTCAAGGCTGAACAGATACGTGAAATTGCAGCTTACATCATTGCAGATAAAAAACCGCATCCGCTGTCGGGAATGACTTTTACAATTAATAATGGCAGTGCCTGCAATATTAAGATCAAGGGTGAAGATTTGAATGATCAACGGACCTATTTTGTAGCGACGTCTGATTATTTGTTGAACGGAGGCGATAAAATGGATTTTTTTGGAAAAGCAGTCAACGTTTATGACCTTGATTATAAAATCAGAAATGTGCTGATTGATTATTTTAAGGAAGTCGACACAATTAATGCTGCGGATGACATCAGGATTATCGAAAACATAAATTAAAATAATATCCCCTAGCCCTGATGGCGTGGAAATCCTTTTTTGCGGCCTCCCCCAGCCCCTCCAAAGGAGGGTAGCTTTGGCAAAAAAGATTGCAGCAACAGCAGGAAAGAGCTCCTAAAATGAAAAGAAGAGAATTTGTTCAAAAGACGGTTGCCGGATCTGCTTTGGTCGCAGGTGGAATTGCTCTAAGCGGATTTGCACCGAAAGTGAAAAGGCTGACAGTGCTGCATACTAACGACGTGCATAGTTATATTGATCCGTTTCCTGCAGATCATCCTAAAAATCCGAATATGGGTGGCGTTGCGAGAAGGGCTGCAATGATCGAAAAGATCCGCAAAGAGGCCGATAATGTATTATTGCTTGATGCCGGTGACATTTTTCAGGGAACGCCTTATTTTAACTACTATGGCGGCGCGCTTGAACTGAAGCTCATGAGCATGATGAAATATGATCTTGCGACAATGGGAAACCATGATTTCGATAATGGGATCGATGGTTTTTATGAGCAGCTTCACAATGCGAATTTCAGTTTTGTATCTGCAAACTATGATTTTAGTAAAACGGTTCTTGACGGAATTGTTAAGCCTTACAAGATCATTAATCGTGGTGGAATCAAAATTGGAATATTCGGATTAGGCGTTGAACTTGCAGGCCTGGTTGATAAAAAACATTATAAAGAGACGGTTTACCGCGATCCGGTTGGAATTACACAGGATGTTGTGCGTGAACTAAAGGATGAGAAGAAGTGCGACATGATCATTTGTCTTTCTCATCTAGGATATCGATACAAAGATGAACCTGAAAAGATTTCCGACCTTAAACTGGCGGCTTTAACAACAGACATCGACCTTATTATTGGTGGCCACACGCATACTTTTCTCGATAAGCCGACGATGATTATAAACGCGGCAGGCAAGAGCACACTTGTCAATCAGGTTGGCTGTTACGGGATTAATCTAGGTCGAATCGATTTTGAGTTGCAAGCGGACGGAAAAGTACGATCAAATGGAAACGCTGTTGTCATCTGATCTTTCAGAAGAAAGTACAAATTCGAGGAAAGTATAAAAAGCGAAAGCATTAAGCGCCATTGCTATTGGCCTGAAGACCGCAGGCGAAAGATCGGAAAGAAAATATTTCTCGATGAATACTATAAACTGCAGGGCGACGAAAAGGAGTCCGCTTATCAGCAACCACATGCTCTTCCTGTCATCCTGCATGATGTAATTTGACAATGCTAATCCACCTAAAGTTGCAATCAATAAATTTTGAAGAATCAACACGTAATAAGTTTTTTCAGGTACATCTGATGAGAACAGCAGATACGTAAAGATTAATAGAAATGGCAGCATGGCAATTGCCAGCGGGATATAATCTTTTAGCTTTATTACTTTGAATATCAGTATGAGTACCAATATTCGGTGAATAAGAAATGCAATTAATCCGTAGAACAGCATATTCTGGTCGTCAGGAATAAAAAAGATATTGGTCACAAAAGAAAAGAACATTGCAATAAAATAAAGCAGTTGGCGGCTGTTAGACGCTATAAAATACATTATCATTAAAGTTACAGGCATTAGTGGCTTTGTAACTACAATAATGTGGACCAAACCAAGATGTTCAGCAACAATTTCTGTAAAGGCAATCAGAAAATAGATGCCGATCAGGATGCCATATAAATACTTTTCTCTTATAGTAGTTGCTTCCATAACAATTATTGTTCGCCGTACTAAGTTACCTGCTGTAGCATTTGGCTGAATTCATCTTCCGAAATAATTTTTACACCAAGCTTTGTCGCTTTCTCTAATTTTGCCGGGCCCATGTTTTCGCCTGCAATAACGTAATCTGTCTTGGCAGAGATAGAGCTGCCAACTTTACCACCATTATCTTCAATTGCTTTTTTAAGATCATCTCTTGAATAGTTGGTGAACACACCTGATACTACAAAAGTGTTTCCTGAAAGAATGTCGGTCGCATACGGATTAACGGTTTCTTTTATTTCAAGTTGTACGCCGTAACTTTTGAGGCGTTCGATGATAAGGCGATTGTCGGCGTTTTCAAAAAATGAGAGAACACTCATGGCTATTCGGTCACCGATTTCATCGACAGTGATGAGTTCAGATAATTTTGCCGTGCTGAGTGCGTCGATGTTTTTGTAATGCTTTGCAAGCTTTTTTGCAACGGTTTCGCCGACGTAGCGGATTCCGAGGGCAAAGAGCACGCGCTCAAACGGAATTTGTTTTGACTGCTCGATTCCGTTTACAAGATTTTCTGCGGATTTTTTTGCCATCCGCTCAAGTGGAATTATTTGCTCTGCTTTTAGTTCGTAAAGGTCTGCATAGTTTTTTACGAGTCCGTTTTGATATAGCAATGCTACGGTTTCGCCGCCCAGGCCTTCGATATCCATTGCTTTTCGCGAAATGTAGTGTTGGATTCTGCCGATGATCTGTGGTGGACAACCATAATAATTCGGGCAATAATGTTGTGCTTCGCCTTCCTTGCGGATGAGTTCACTTTCGCATTCGGGGCAAGTGGTGATGTATTCGGCTCGTGGCATTTCCGATGAACGTTTTGCAAAGTCGACTCCGATTATTTTTGGAATGATCTCGCCGCCTTTTTCTACGAAGACCTCATCGCCTACCCGAATGTCGAGCTTTGCAATTTGATCAGCGTTGTGGAGTGATGCCCGTTTCACAATTGTTCCTGCTAAAAGTACAGGTTCAAGGTTGGCGACAGGCGTAATTGCGCCGGTTCTTCCGACCTGAAATGTGATGGCCTTTAGTTTCGTTGAAACTTGTTCTGCTTTGTATTTGTATGCAATCGCCCAGCGTGGTGCTTTAGCTGTGTATCCGAGTTCATCCTGGAAATGCAGGTTGTTGACCTTGATAACAATTCCGTCAGTTTCGTATGGAAGTTCGTGGCGGTGGTTGTCCCAGTATTCGATGAAATCGATAACATCCTCCATTGACTTTGCGACTTTAGCTTCAGGTGGAACTTTGAATCCTAGTTCACGTGCTTTTTGAAGGCTCTCATAATGCGATGTGAATTTGCTGCTATCGGAGATCAGCGTGTAAATCAGGCAATCCAGTGGACGCTTTGCAACTGCCGCGCTGTCCTGAAGCTTTAAACTCCCCGACGCTGTATTTCTTGGGTTTGAATAAAGTACTTCTCCAACTTCAATAAGTTCGGCGTTCATCTTTTGAAAACCTGCAAGTGGCAAGATGACTTCGCCGCGGACTTCAAGATGCGCCGGAATATCTTCGCCTGCAAGATGCAATGGAAGAGATCGAATCGTTTTAATATTGGTTGTGACATCGTCACCTTGGAATCCGTCGCCGCGGGTTACGGCGCGGATGATTTTTCCGTTTTCGTAAGTGATGCTTATTGACGCGCCATCGTATTTGAGTTCACATGTATATTCCGGTGCAACGTCGCCCAAAGCGCGAATGATGCGATTTTCCCAATCCATCAGATCTTCAGTTGAATACGAGTTGTCGAGCGAGTACATTCGTTGTGAATGTGGAACGGTCTGAAAATTTTTTGTGACTGCGCCGCCGACGCGTTGTGAAGGCGAGTTTTCGTCATAGAATTCCGGATGTTGTGACTCGAGCTGTTGAAGTTCTTTCAGCTTCATATCGAACTCGTAATCTGAAATTGTCGGATTATCGAGAACGTAATAATTGTAGTTGTGCTGATGTAGTTCGGCGCGTAGATCCTGCAGCTTTTGCTTGATGTCCATTTGAGGAAGGTTTCGTCTGAGTCAATACGAAATTAACCAAAATCAATGGATAAAGTGGCTGTTAGGAGTTCATTATTGTATCAATTTGTTTGTAGAGCTGGCCGTCGCTTAAGAACGCGCCTTGCTGGATCAGACCAAAGATATCGAGGTTGCGATCTTCGCCGAAAGGCTTCTTGCCAATCTTCATTTCAACGTTGTCGGTGAACATGTTGTCACTGAGCCATTGAAGGCCTTCACGGGTCATAAAATCAGTTTCGGGAACCATTGCTTTAAGGACAATAGAGTGAACATGTGTGTCGCCACAACGAAAAAGGAAAATGTAGTTGTTTGAGAAATGCTCGAGGAATTCGGCACGGGAAAGCACGCCTTCCCAGATTAGATCGGAAAACACGTCGAGTTCCTGTTCGGCTACGTGTGGCTGCTCGGCTTTCAGTTTGTCCCATTCGGATTTGTCGATGGATTGGGTAGCGAGGAAGTTTATGAATTCGTGGTGGAGTTCGTTGAATTGTTCGGTGGTGAGGCGGGAGTATTTCATGGTGAAGGGTGTTGGGTTTTGGGTTTTGGGTTTTGGGTTTTGGGTGTTGGGTGTTGGGTAGTGGGTTTCGCTACGGATGTTATTTGGCGCTAAGGCTGAACAAGATCAGAAATTGCAAAGCAAAATTTTAGTACTAAATTGACCCAACACCTAAGACCCAAAACCCAACACCGCCCTAGCCCCGATTGCAGCCGATATCCTTTTTTGCGGCCTCTTCCAGCCCAAAAAAGATAAAGGCGGAAAGCGGGAAACAGCTTCTTAAAAATAAAAAAAAGTCCCGACTTGCGCAGGGACTTGATTATAATGTTTTGAGAAAATTATTTCTCGGCAACGATCTCGTAAGGAAGGTCGATTACCACATCGCGGTGAAGGCGAATGCTGGCAGAATATTTACCGGTGCGTTTAACGATTCCGCTTGTGATGAATTTCCTGTCGATTGGCTGTCCGGCTTTGTCAAGCGCTTCAGCGATATCGATGTTTGTGATAGATCCGAAAAGTTTCTCTCCACCTGCTTTTGCAGATATTCTGATCTCAAGAGCTTTAAGTGCTTCAGCCAATTTCTTAGCGTCGTCAACAACTTTAGCTTCTTTATGCGCCTTTTGCTTTAGATTTTCAGCAAGTACTTTCTTAGCTGACGGAGTTGCCATGTGAGCAAAACCTTGTGGGATCAAGAAGTTACGTCCGTAACCTGCTTTCACAGATACCACGTCATCTTTAAATCCTAAATCCTGTACGTCTTGTTTTAATATAAGTTCCATAATAGCCTCTTTATTATTTTAGTAAATCAGCCACATATGGCATTAACGCTAAATGTCTTGCACGTTTAACGGCAACTGACACTTTTCTTTGGAATTTCAATGAAGTTCCTGTTAAACGGCGTGGAAGGATCTTACCTTGCTCGTTTACGAATTTCAAAAGGAAATCTGGATCTTTATAGTCTACGTATTTAATACCTGACTTTTTGAAACGGCAATATTTCTTTGCTTTGTTTGTTTCGATATTTAAAGGAGTAAGATATCTGATATCTCCTTCTTTCTTACCTGAAGCGGATTGTTGTAATGTAGCCATGATTTAAGCTTTAGCAGTTTTTTGTTTTTCTCTTCTTCTCTCGGCCCATGAAATCGCGTGTTTGTCAAGACTTACAGTCAGGAAACGCATGATTCTTTCGTCACGTCTGAACTCAGTTTCGAAAGCAATTAGGATTTCACCCGGTACTTTGTACTCGAATAAGTGGTAGAAGCCACTTTTTTTGTTTTGGATCTCGTAAGCCATTTTTTTCAGGCCCCAATCCTCTTTGGATACCATTTCGGCTCCGCGTGAAGTAAGAAAATCTTCAAATTTGCTTACTGTTTCCTTTACCTGAACCTCAGATAAAACGGGATTTAAAATGAAAACAGTTTCATAATGATTCATAAAATATATGTTTAGATTGTATAAAAGAGTGCAAAAGTAGTAAATAAATTTTGACCCGCAAGCAAAAAGTAACTTTATTCGTTGTATTGCGAAAAAAGCCGATAAACATTAGGTTTATTGAAAAATTGGAATTATTTTCGTTATTCCAAATCTATAATAAATAAAATATGAAACTAAATTGTGTCGTTGTAGATGACAGCTCGATCCAGAGGATGATCATCGCAAAGTTAGTGAATAATCATCCAAATTTACATTTGGTTGGTGATTTTTCTAACGCGATAGAAGCAAAAAACTGCATGTCGGTGCACACGGTCGATCTGATCTTCCTGGATATCGAGATGCCTGTGATCAGCGGTTTTGACTTTCTGGACGGATTAAAGGTGAAACCCCAGATCATCTTTATCACTTCGAAAGCTGAATATGCGCTGAAAGCGTTTGATTATGATGCAACGGACTACCTACAGAAACCGATTGCACTTGATCGTTTTAATGCTTCCGTAAAACGCGCTATGGATTTCCACCTGCTTAAGAAGGAAAACCATGAAGAAGATGGCGAGCACATCTTTATTAAGAGTAACCTTAAGAAACTTAAAGTCTTTACATCCAAAATCAAATGGATCGAAGCTTATGGCGATTATGTAAAAGTTGTGACCGAAGAAGACAGCAACCTTGTCCTTTCAACAATGAAATCATTCGAGAAGGACCTGTCTAAGGATAAATTTATCCGCGTTCATAAATCATATATCATCAACATTGATAAAGTCGAAAGGTTTAACAGTAAATATGCAGAAATAGGGATAACAAAAATACCTTTAAGCCGCAACAAAAAAGAAGATCTGGTAAGAGCTTTGGCTATTGCCTAATAAACATCTACGTTTATCGTCACCTTTATCGCGCGGTATTGTGCAACAGTCTCAAAACTATCCAGAATTCTACGGATAGTTTTTTTTGTGCCTTCAAGTGGCTTAGTCGGCGGAATTTTGATCATAATCGTACGAATGTACTCATTGCGAATTCGGCTGATAACAGGTTCTTCAGGGCCAAGTACAGGCATGTCGAGATTATCTTTTAAAACCTGGTAAATCCATAGTGAACCTTCACGTAGTTTTTCGAAATCGCGCTGACGAAGCGTTAGCCTTATCAGTTTAAAAAACGGTGGATAATTGTAGATCTTCCTTTCGTAAAGCTGCTCCTTATACATTCCGATGTAGTCGTTGTGCGTCACCTGTAGAATTGTATTGTGATTCGGATTGTATGTCTGAATCATAACTTTCCCTTGTTTTGAAGAACGTCCTGCCCTACCGGATACCTGCGCGATCATTTGGTAGCTTCGTTCGAAAGCTCGAAAATCAGGGTGATAAAGCATGTTGTCGGCATTCATGATTCCGACCAATCCGACGTTATCGAAATCGAGTCCTTTTGCAAGCATTTGCGTTCCGACCAAGATATCTGTTTCGCGATTTTTAAAGCTGTCGAGGATTTTATCAAATCCAAATTTGCCGCGGGTTGTGTCGTGATCCATTCTGCCGACTTTCGCATCAGGAAATAATGCTGAGACTTCTAGTTGAACTTGTTCTGTTCCAAAACCTTTTGTCGTTAGGTCGACGCTGCCGCAGGCGTGACAATGTGAAGGCTGCGCGATGTTGTATCCGCAGTAATGACAACGTAATTGGCTTTTGTGCTTATGGTACGTTAAACTTACATCACACTGACGACATTGTGGAACGTGGCCGCATGTGGTGCATTCCATTAATGGCGAATATCCACGTCGGTTTTGAAAGAGGATTACTTGTTCTTTGTTTTGAAGTGCTTCTGCAATTCCATCAATTAAGGTATCGCTGAAATGTCCGCTCATCTTTTTGCGGAAGTATTTGTCTTTTAGATCGACGAGTACAATCTGAGGCATCTGAACATTTCCGTAACGTTCGATGATTTCAGTCATTGCGTATTTGCCTTGGCTTACATTGTAGTAGGTTTCGATTGCGGGCGTCGCAGAACCTAATAATACTTTTGCTCCACATATTTTTGCAAGTACGATAGCTGCGTCGCGAGCATGATATCGTGGCGCAGGATCTTGCTGTTTGAACATTTGTTCGTGCTCTTCATCAACAATAATTAAGCGGAGTTCAGCAAATGGAAGAAACAAGGCTGATCTTGCTCCTATAACTATTTGCGCACTTTCGGAATTTTGCAAAACGCCATTCCATACTTCAACACGTTCGTTATTGGAATACTTTGAATGGAATACTGAAACTTTATTCCCGAAATGCTTTGTGAGTCGGCCGACGAGTTGCGTGGTCAGAGCAATTTCCGGCAGGAGATAAAGCACTTGTTGACCTGTTGCAATAAACTTCTCGATCAGGCTGATGTAGATTTCGGTTTTGCCGCTTGATGTTACTCCGTGTAGCAAACATACATTGTGATCTTCAAGTCCACTTGTAATTTCTGCCATTGCCTTTGTCTGGGCTTCACTAAGCTGTGGACTTCCGGATGACTCCACGTCAAAGGATACACGATCTTCAGATAAATGATATTCTTCAAAGATTCCTTTTTCTACCAGAGCTTTTATAATATTGGACGAAACATTTGAATCTTCAGCAAGCTGCTTTACGGATATTGTGCCTTTGGCAGTTGCTTTCAATTGAAAATACGTCAATATGACAGTGCGCTGCTTTACCGCGTTTCTCAGTTGATCTAGAAGCTCATTTAATTGTTCGGATGCTTGGTATTGAGGCGCAAGCCTGACGTAACGAATCAACTTGGGTTTATAATTTTCGGTAACTTCTTCTTCGAGGTTCAGCAGTCCGCGGTCCATCATTTTCCGGATGGTCGGGAAAACGCTTTTTTTGTTGAGAATCGACATTACGTCGCTGACTTTAAGTGAACTCTGCTGCTGAAGTGCATTATAGATCAGGAATTCATCATCTGAAAGCGCCACTTCATCTACAAAAACATCCGGCTTCATGTTTACCATTGTTTCGCTTTCTAATAACAATGATGAAGGCATTGCGCCACGATATACATCGCCAATCGGACACATATAGTAGTTCGCCATCCAATTCCAATGTTCCAGCTGAAATGCGGTAACAACAGGTTTGTCATCTAAAATTTGATGGATTTCTTTGGCTTCGTATAGTTCCGGCTTTTCCTGGTGAATGTCGACGATCAGCGCTGTATAGATCTTGTTTTTTCCGAATGGAACAGCAACGCGCATTCCGACTTTTACATAATCAAATTCAGCTTCAGAGACGCTGTAGGTAAATGTTTTTGAAAGTGACAAAGGTAAAATGACCTGAACAAAGTGCATATAAGGAAGATGTTCTACAAAGATAGCGAATTTGCTAAAGTAGAAGTCTTATTGAACCCGATGCCAATATTGCGTTCGGCCAAATAATGAGAAACCTACGTAACCGCGGACTTTAAGTTTATTCTCGTTTTCGAGGTTGATATAGCACTTGTAGAGCTTGCCATGCTTTGGATCGAGAATGTGCCCATCACCATATTCGTTTCCATCCTGCACAAGGTCTTTTAGTACAACCAGACCTAAAAATGGTTTCCCTTTATCTTCACCTGTGCAGTTTTCACAAGTTTTGTTGCGGCTTTTTGGATCAAATATATCAGAGACGCGGCCGTAGATCTTGCCGTTCTTCCTGTAGATTTCAACTACTGATATGGGCTTGCCGGTTTCATCATCAATTGTCTTCCATTTGCCTGTAACATCAGGCGTTTGCTTATGAACAACAGGCAGTGCCATTGTTAGAATCAGTAGAAGCGCTCTCAATTGCATAACCTTTTTGTTTATAGCACTTTATAAAAATAAACAAAAAAGTGTCAATTGGTTCTCAGGTGAATAAATTTTTTCGGCGGATGCGTGTAATTGCAGAGTCAAGTTCAAATCCGAGTAGTAAAATCATGCAGCAGATCCAGATGTAAAACATCACTATTAGCAGCGTTCCGATAGATCCGTATAGCTCGTTATACTGTGAAAATTGGACAACCCATATCCCGAAGATATACGATGAAATAATAATTAAGAAAGTGGTAAAAATTGATCCTGCAGTTATAAAAGATCTTTTGCCTGTATGCTTGGTTCCATATTTAAACAGGATCGAAGTTGTGAGCAGGATCATGATAATCATAAAAATATATCTACCGATGACCATAATCGGCACGCTTTCCATCAACACATCTCGAATTGATGTGCTTTGTATAAATACTTCAAAAACAACGATAGTTGCAACAGTCATAATCAATAGAAACGACAGTAATAATGAGAGTCCAAGTGCTATAAAATACTGGCGGAAAAATCCTCGCTTTATTAAAACATGATGGGATGTTTCAAAACCGCCCAAGATCGCATTCAACCCGTTCGCCATCAAAAATATCGATAGGATAAAACCGCTCGAAACAAGGCCGCTGTTACTATTGTTCAGAATATCATTGATTATAACGGCAATGGCGTCATAAGTCCGCGGTGGAACATTCTCAGAAATAAATCGTAGAAAGTCAGTTTGGAAATTTTCAATAGGAATGTATGGAATAAGGTTAAGAATGAAAAGCGCAAAAGGAAAAAGCGACATGAAAAAGCTGAAGGAAATAGCTGCGGCGCGATACGAGATGGCACCGTCGATAACTCCGATTATATAAATTTCGAGTAGTTCGTAAAGTGTCAGCCCTTCAATCCAACGCAATTTAACCTTCTTAAGCTGCCTCGCCATCTTGTTAACCACCGGAATGGTTTCCAGCATATCCTCGATCTCTTTCGACATTTGCTTTTGTTTATCAGAAGGCTTTCAGGCTCAGATCCATGTTATAAACTGAATGCGTCAGCGCGCCGGACGAAATATAATCTACGCCACATTCAGCATAGCTTCTGATGGTCTTTTCATTGATGTTTCCCGAGGATTCTGTTTGGCATTCGTTACCAATTAGTGCGACAGCTTCTTTAGTCATTTCGAAATCAAAATTATCAAGAAGTATCCTGTGAATATTTCCGGCTTTCAAAATTTGGCCGACTTCATCAAGGCTTCTAGCCTCAACGATAATTTTAAGATCTAAATTGTTCTGCGAAAGATAAGACTTCGTTTTTGCAATCGCATTTTCGATTCCGCCTGCAAAGTCAAGATGATTGTCCTTGAGCATAATCATATCATATAGCGCAAACCGATGATTTTCACCGCCTCCTAATTTCACGGCCCATTTTTCGCATGCGCGGAATCCGGGCGTGGTTTTTCTGGTATCCAAAACTTTGGTTTTTGTTCCTGTGAGAAGATCCTGAAAGTTCTTGGTTTTGGTTGCGATTGCAGACATTCTTTGCATTGAATTCAGCAGAAGCCGTTCAGCTTTTAAAATCGATCGTGAACTTCCTTCAACGTGAAATACAATATCTCCATACTTTACATTAGAACCATCGGAAATAAATTCTGTAATTTTTAATGTGGAGTCGATGTGTTGAAGTATCATTTTGGCGAAAGCGACTCCGGCAATTACACCCTGATCTTTTACCAGAAGCCTTGCACGTCCTTGTGCTGACTCGGGAATACAGGCAAGTGAACTATAATCGCCCGGTCCAACATCTTCTCTTATTCCATTTACAATTGTCAGTTGCAGCTCTTCCTGAAACTGGGTTTCACTTATCATAGATATGCTTTATGTCTGCTAAAGTATGTTTTTCGGCCGTAAATTCAAAAAGATAAAATAGTAACTTGCATGCTCAACCTAACCAGAAACAGTGGCGACCGACTATAAACTTCCTTCAGAAACGCGCATTGGCCATGTGCATTTAAAAGTTGCTGACCTACAGCGCTCGCTAAGTTTCTATTGCGGAGTTCTTGGTTTTGAAGTAACTCAATTTTCCGGTGAAGACGCGGCATTTATATCCGCCGGAGGTTATCATCATCACATCGGGCTTAACACCTGGTATAGCAAAAACGGGCCAAAAGCGCCGCAAAATGCCTCGGGACTTTTTCACACTGCAATACTGTATCCGACAAGGCGCGATCTTGCAATGGTTTACAAAAGACTTTATGAAAACAATTATCATTTGACAGGAGTTGCAGATCACGGGGTTTCGGAAGCACTTTATTTAAATGATCCTGATGGCAATGGCGTTGAATTATACTATGATCGTCCACGGGATGAATGGCCGTTGAACGATGATGGTTCACTAAATATGTACACAAAGCATCTGGATCTTGCCGGTCTATTGTCGGAACTCGAAAAATAAGCATGACAATAAAACTTATAGCCATCGGCAAAACCGACAGCAAGCCGCTTCAGGCACTTATTGATGACTACATTAAACGGCTATCTTTTTACATCAAGTTTGAACTTCTAGTTATCCAGGATATCAAGAATGTCAAGAACTTTTCTGAAGCACAACAAAAAGAAAAAGAAGGTGAACTTCTGTTGAGTAAAGTTGGCGTTGCCGATCAACTGATTCTTCTGGATGAAAACGGCAAGTCCTTTACAAGTGTTGGATTTTCAGAAGAAATGCAGAAAAAAATGAATTCCGGTGTCAAAACATTGGTATTTGCAATTGGCGGACCTTACGGATTTTCTTCAGCTGTTTATGATCGTGCGCAAAGCAAAATCGCGCTTTCGGAGATGACTTTTTCACATCAGATGGTTAGATTGTTTTTTATTGAACAGCTATACCGCGCGTTTACGATCCTGCGAAATGAGCCATACCATCATCAGTGAATTGACTGGCGATTCATTTTCAAAAATAAATCCACACACTGTTTTGCCTCTTTTACATCATGAACCCGAAGTATTTTTGCACCTTTCAAAAGGGCAAGCGTGTTTAAAACTGTCGTGCCATTCAATGCATCTTCAGGATTGACTTTTAGAACCTTACAAACCATTGATTTTCTTGAAAATCCGACTAGTATGGGCAAATCAGTTATAGCAAAGTGATCAAGATCTTCAAGCACTTCATAATTATGTTCAACTGTTTTTGAAAAACCAAAACCCGGATCGATGATCAGGTCGTTGATACCATGACTTCTGGCATTCGCGATCTTTTGTGAAAAGTAGGTTAGCATCTCTTTCACAATATCATCATAAGCAATTTGCTGATGGGTATTTTGAACGTTGCCACGCATATGCATTATAATATATGGGACCTGATAATGTGCAATTGTCTGCATCATCTGATTATCAAGCGCTCCTGCGGAAATATCATTGATTATTGATGCGCCTTCTTCAATACATGTGGCGGCAACATTGCTTCTGAATGTATCGACTGATATTATTGTACTGGGAAATTGTGAAATAATGGCTTTTACCGCCGGAAGTACGCGCTGAAGTTCTTCATCGGCCGGAACATGTTCTGCCCCGGGTCGGGAGGAATATCCACCAACATCAATAAAATCAGCGCCGTCTGACAACATTTTTTCAACGTGCTCTAACATCCGTTTCACATTAGAAGACCGACCTCCATCGTAAAAAGAATCCGGTGTCAGATTTAATATTCCCATAACTTTAGGACAAGATAAATCGACAAGTTTTCCGCGGCAGTTTATTGTTGACATTTGTTTTTATCAGATATTGATAATTGCGTACATTGCGCCGTTACAGCCCTCACACAAAGAAATAAATTCCTATTTTTGGAAAAATTTGTCCACAAAGATAACCAAATGAGTAGCACTTCGCAGCAGTACGATGGCGTGATTTCCGTATGCCGAGACCTGTTCATCAATAAAATGAAAGATTATAGCAGTGCCTGGCGGGTTATGAGGCTACCATCACTTACCGATCAGATTTTCATTAAAGCGCAACGCATCAAGGGCTTACAAGAGAACGAGATCAGGAAAGTAGATGAAGATGAAGTGGGTGAATTCATTGGCATCATCAATTATTCTGCTATGGCTCTGATTCAAATCGACCTTGGTGTGGTTAATCAACCTGATTTAGATCCTGATACAGCACTTCGCCTTTATGACGAAAAAATAGCTCTTACCAAAGATCTGATGTCCGCTAAAAATCACGATTATGGTGAAGCTTGGCGAAGTATGCGTGTTAGTTCACTCACCGACCTTATTCTTCAAAAAGTATTACGCATAAAACAAATCGAAGATAATAAAGGAAAAACATTTGTTTCTGAAGGCATTGATGCCAACTATCAGGACATGATCAATTACGCCGTTTTTGCGCTTATATTAATGGATTTCAATAAATAAATATATGAGGTTTCTAACTCACTTTTCAAGGATATTCGTAGGGGTTCTTTTTATAATTTCCGGTCTGATAAAACTTAATGATCCTGTTGGATTCTCTTATAAGCTTGGTGAATATTTTGGTGAAACTGTTTTAAACTTCCCAGCCCTTATTCCCTATTCCCTGGGGATTGCTTTAATTGTTGTCATTGTGGAAGTCATGCTCGGCGTAATGCTGTTGCTTGGTGTGTGGCGTCGATGGACGGTCTACGCATTGCTTGTGATGATCATTTTCTTTACATTCCTCACCTTTTACTCGGCTTATTACAACAAAGTTACTGACTGTGGATGCTTTGGCGACGCGTTAAAGCTCACGCCTTGGCAATCATTCACCAAGGACATTGTGCTTTTGGTTTTTATTTTGATCCTAAGTTTTAATTTAAAGTATATCAGAACCTTGTTTTCGAAAACAATTACTAATGTGTTGCTGGCACTCAGTCTCGCGTTTTGTATATTTTTAGGCTATTACGTTTTAAATCACCTTCCGGTGGTAGATTTCAGGGCATACAAAGTTGGCAATAACATTAAGGAAGGAATGTCTGTTCCAGAAGGTGCTCCGAAGTCGGTTGTCGAGATGATCTTCATCTATAACGTAAACGGACAAAATAAAGAATTTACTGAAAAAGATCTGATGAGCATCCCGCCGGGCGCGAAATTTGTTGATCGTAAAGACAAAATAATTACGCAGGGTTATATTCCACCAATTCACGACTTCACACTGGAAAAGGACGGATTTGATCATACTGAGGAACTTCTTAACGAGCCTAAACTTCTGATGGTTGTGATGTACGATCTATCTAAAACCGACCAAAATGGTGCGCAAAGACTTGAAAAGCTAAATAAACAAGCGATGTCGAAGGGCTACAAAGTAATTGCAGTGACCGCGTCATTAGATCAGGAAATTGATAATTTTAAGAAGATGCACGGTTTAACAATGGATTTCTACTTTTGCGACGCGACGACGCTGAAGACAATTGAGAGAGCTAACCCGAGCATCATTGTATTACATAAAGGTACTATCGTACAAAAACTGCATCATAATGATGTGGAGAATTTAAAACTTTAGCTGAATGAGCAGCAGTAGAAAGAAAAGCGTTACGAAAAATAAAAATAAGGATCTGGCTTTAGTATTAGCCGCATTTGCACTAATGGGAATAGGATATTATCTATTAAACCACGTCGCAACATGGGAAGATCCAGTGTTAGGAAATACCTTTCATATCATTGCGGGCTGTACTCTGATGGCGCTTTCCGGAGTTATTTTCTTTGTGATTATAAGGGACAACTTTTTGAAGAAAAAGAAACGCAAAGAGAAAAGCAAACCTGTATTTCTAAACGATACTGCAAAGCAGGACAAAACGGATTAACTGTACAAGGATGAAAAAATTACTTTTAATATTTGCTGTTGTTGCCAGCCTCTCCTGTTCAAAGGAACCCAAAACCAGCTTTAGTAAAGAAGCACTGGCTGAAGAACTGACAACACTAGATGGGTCGACACTAACCTTTGAAAAAATTCTTTCGCAGAGCAAAGGCAAACCTATACTTATAGAAGTATGGGCTTCATGGTGCAGTGATTGCGTAAAGTCTATGCCCGACTTCAAAAAACTTCAAGCGGCAAACCCGAATGTAAATTATATGTTTATTTCAATGGATAAGGCTGCAGACAAGTGGAAAGCAGGCATTGAGAAGCATCAGCTAAAAGGCTTGCATTATTGGGCTCCGGACGGAATGAAAGGCGCATTTGGCGCTGCTATAGATCTGGATTGGATTCCACGTTACATTGTAGTCGACAAAAATGGCAAGGTCGCTTTATACCGTGCTGTCGAGACTGATTTTGATAAAATAGATTCCGTACTGAAAAACCTGAAATAATGAGACAGAAGATTGTTGCCGGCAATTGGAAAATGCATAAAAATGCTGAAGAAACTGAAGATCTTCTGAATGAACTTATTGGAAAAATACCTGCAGTAACAGAAACACGTGTCATTGTTGCACCTGCTTTTGTCAACCTGGCATCAGCCGTAGCGCATCTTGATTTCACGAACATTGAAGTAGCCGCGCAAAACATGCACCAGTCACAAAGTGGTGCCTTCACAGGAGAAGTGTCGGCAGACATGCTGAAGAGTATTGGTGTTAACATCGTAATTCTTGGACATTCTGAGCGTCGACAGCACTTTCATGAAACAAGCTCTATAATAGCATATAAAACCGATTCAGCACTTCAAAACGATATGCAGGTAATATTTTGCTTTGGTGAAGAATTAGCAGACAGGCAATCAGGAAGTCATTTTAACATAGTGGAAAATCAGTTGCGCGACGGTCTCTTTCATCTTGAGGCTGAGCAGTGGCAGCATATCATTTTAGCCTATGAACCTGTTTGGGCAATTGGCACGGGTGAAACCGCTTCTCCTGATCAGGCACAGGAGATGCATAAATTCATCCGCGAAACAGTTGACAAGAAATATGGTAGTGAAATATCTGACAACGTCTCAATTTTATACGGCGGAAGCGTAAAGCCTGAAAATGCAGGTGAAATCTTCTCAAAACCAGATGTTGATGGAGGATTGATTGGTGGCGCAGCGTTAAAAGCCGATGATTTTTCTGCGATAATAGCCAGCATTTAATATATTTGGCCCAAGTTTCTACGGAGCTTATTCAATAATATTGATAATTAACCGTTGTCCCTGCATGAAGAATTTTTTAACCTACCTTTTTTTAATACTCCCTGTTGTGCTTCTGGCACAGATAGATACCCAATCAAGATTCCAGTCAGACTACCGCGAATATTATATCTGGAACGAAGCCAGCAGCTCATATCTGCTTCAGGAGAAAGAATACGAACATTCAATTATTGAAATTCGCGAAATTGGTTCCAAAAATCACGGCTATGTTGCGATCAGCTTGTCTGACGATGGACGTTCTAGATTATTTCACGGTTCCATCAACGGCTACACAGTCAACGATAAGAAAGAGCCAACCTGGCAATTGCTTTCTCGGACTATGAAATCGAAGGTTACCTACAATCCTGACGAAAACACCTTTACATACCTTTATGATGCCGGCGATCTGCGCTACGAAAAGATCATAATATTTAAGGTAGATCTTTCACAGCCTCCTGAACTGCGGAATTAAATACCTATCTCCACCTGAAACCTGAAGTACCAGTTGTTTCTTGTACTGCCGTTAAAGTAGTCAAGAGTGTCGTAGGTCAGTTCGGTCTGTAGTTTAAAAGTGTGCTCCCAGATATATTTTGTTAATCCTATGCTGTACTGTTTTGCATCAGGCGCGAATTGCGCAATGTCTGCACCGACTTTTTGTAGTGAATAACGTCCAATGATTTCGTAATCAGATGGGAAAATGTAACTTAGCTGATAGTCGAAGCCACTTCCTGTAAAGACATAACTACTTTCACTCAGATCTTCAGGATTATAAGTCACTGCATTTTTACTGGTTGTACGTGACATATAAGCTGACATTGCCGACCATCCATTATATTTGAACATAGCGTCAAGAAAAACGGACTTCATCGTGCGTGGCTCAAATAAATATCCACCAAGCTGACCTTGTGTTCGAAGCGCTTGGTTATTTTGTTGAAATCCTCCTGACAACATCAATTTCGGGGTTTTTTCCCGGACGATATCACCTTCAAAATAAGTTCCGTCCCTGGTGAAGGCGCCAAACGGAAAAACTTCTGCCTTGCCGGTAACAGCGACACCATCATCGGCTCTTCCTGTGATGTTTCGGCCTTCACCTGTTGATATCGCAGCTTTAATGTTGTATGAAAACTTGTCCATAAACTCATTTAAATTATGAACCTGAAAACCAAAATCCCGGTCAATGGTAAACCTTGCGTTGTTTATCGACCGGTCAGTCAACTGCAGCGCACCCGATGAATTGACGCGCTGCCTGTTTCCGGGAAGTTTGGTTTGTCCAAATCCGATGTTCCAATGCTTGTTAGGTCTGTAAAAAACTACCGCATCCCGTATAATATTGATATTCTCACCTTCAACAACTTCACCCACATCGCCGGGAGCAAATGAAAGCTGAATGGCGTAAAGAAATTTCGGATTTCCCACGTATCCGTCAAAACGAAGGCGTAATCTTCTGATCTGACCATCGTAAGCTGGATTTTCATCTTCATTATCAATATAGGTTACCCTATTTTGCATCCTGAATCTGATATTTAATTGGAAGATACTATCGGGTGAAGTTAGTCCCAATCCTTTTCCATAACTGTAATATGGTAAAGCAGATAATTTTAGATCGTTTGCATTTTCAGTCTGCTTAATATCAATTTGTGACTGCAGGCTTAGGGTTAGTAATAAAAATACTACGAGTAATTGATGTTTCATTTTGTGATTGGCGTCTAATGTTTGAGTAAAGCAAAATTACAGAATTGCCGTCATCAATGATAGTATAATATTACCTTTGCAGAAATTAAAAGTTATGGCTGTTTCTTACTTGGGTTTTCATTTCAGAATTGAGCCAAAGGTTCCGGGTTCCGATATTTTGCTGGCACAACTTGGCGAAAAACCTTTCGAGAGCTTTGTCGAAAATGAATACGGTCTGACGGCGTATGTTCAAAAAAGCGAGTATACAGCTGATATTCTTGATGATATCAATATTCTGGCTTCCGACGAATTTCAAATTTCATATGATATCGAAGAGATTGAACAGGTAAACTGGAATGAGGAATGGGAAAAGAATTTCGAACCGATTGATGTTGAAGGTATATGCCATGTTCGCGCTCCTTTCCATTTAAAAAGTAATGCTGACTTTGATATTGTCATTGAGCCCAAAATGAGTTTCGGGACAGGTCATCATGAGACTACGCACATGATGATCAAGCATCTGCTGGAGACCGACGTGACCGATCTTAAAACCCTCGACATGGGTTGTGGCACAGCTATACTTGCAATATTAGCAGAAATGAAAGGTGCCAAACCTATCGATGCAGTAGATATTGACAATTGGTGTTACTTAAATTCACTTGAAAATGCGGAACGAAACAACTGTCGTCACATTACTGTTTATGAAGGAGATGCCGAAATATTGCACAACAGGAAGTATGACCTGATCATCGCAAACATCAACAGAAACATCTTGCTGAATGATATGTCGATATATGCCGGTTGCCTAAATCAAAGCGGCATCATTCTTTTAAGTGGATTTTATGAAGAAGATATTGCGGCAATTGACCAAAGTTGTGAGGCTCACGGACTTGAATTTGCCCACAAGTACACCCGAAATAATTGGGCATCATTAAAATATATCAAAAAGTAACACGTTGAAATATCATAACCTGAACGCAAATGGCTACTAAAGAACTAGTTAAAGAAAGGGCTGTCGTAAAAGAAACTACGGCTATGAACAGTGAGATAATTGTCTACAATGACGACGTCAATACGTTTGATCATGTTATAGAAACACTTATCCGCGTTTGCAGTCACACGGCAGAACAAGCCGAACAATGTTCACTGATCATTCATTATAAAGGGAAATGCACCGTGAAGACAGGACTAAAGAAGGAACTGATTCCTCAATGTACGCAGCTTCTTGAAGCCGGATTAAGTGCAGAACTTATCTGACACAAATAAAAAAGCCTATACAAAAGTATAGGCTTTCTAAATTGTCAACAATGCTTAATTATCTTTCGTAAAATAATATGTCCTTGTTGTAGTTGAGCCTGCAGTAATTTCCTCTTCCCAGAATTCAAGTTCATTATTGTTTAATTTTGAAATTGTATAGTTTCCAGCGTATGGGCCGTTAGAAATTGTTAATGTATTGTCAGTTCTTGTCCAAACAGCTGGCGTTGCAAATTCAGTGACGCACGCCTGAGTATCTACATCACGGTCAAATACCACCCTGTTAAATACACCTCCGGCAGCAAATTGGATGTAATCATCACCGCACTCTGGCTCCTGATTCTCATATATATCCTCAGTATCTGTTCCACCAAAGTTCTGCACAGTTTTGTTGTGATTCCATTTGGCCATAATTTCCCCTGTTGTCACATTTTGATCATTATTATCATCATCGTCATTACTACATGATGTAAATGTCAGACCCGAAAATAAAACCGCGGCTAATAAAAATTTGAAACTTTTCATAATTTGTTTTTTTTTGTTTGGCACAAATTAACGATACACAAGTGTGAAAAGTCTTATAGAATTTACTCTATTATTTATAAAATATCATTTTTGTTATAGACGCTATATTGAGTTGAACTATATATATTTGTCATCTGCCAGTCAAGGTTGTACAATATTTCTGCTATTTGAAAAATTTATTCTTTTTTATTTATTTGGTTTTTATTAATGGCTTTGCTCAGGAGCTGCCACCGCTCATGAAGTACAGCGCGCAGGATTATATGGCAGGCAACCAAAACTGGATGATTACTCAGGACGAGCGCCGCTTTATGTATGCAGCCAACAATGAAGGCCTATTGGAATTTAACGGTGCCGCGTGGTCCCTTTATCCGTCTCCAAATGAAACTATTATCCGATCGGTAAACGTAATCGGTAAACGAGTTTATACCGGATGTTATATGGAGTTCGGTTATTGGTCGCGGCAATCCAACGGAATGCTGAGATATACATCACTAAGCAGCAAAATCAAATCAAAGCTTATTGATGATGAACAAATCTGGAATATACTGTCATTCGATCAGTGGGTAATTTTCCAATCGCTCAACAGGCTATATCTCTACGACACTCAGAATAATACCTTTAAGATCATTCCGTCAAAACATGGAATTTTAAAAGCCTTTCAAACTGCTCAGGCAATCTACTACCAGCCCCTAAATGATGGTATATATGAGATCGAAAACGGAACCAGCAGGCTTTTAATTTCCGCAGCATCTTTGGCGAATATAAGAGTTGTAAACATTTTTCCCTCTGCTGATGGTCTCCTTTTACAGACTCAGCAAAACGGTTTCTATCTCTTTAAAAATAATGTTTTAGAAAAATTTTCTATAGCGGGGGATAAGCATCTAAACGAAACCACGATTTACAGCAGCATTCAACTCGCCGACGGAAGCTTTGCCTTAGGTTCGATCTCAAACGGATTGTTTATCATTTCCAAAATTGGAGAACTGCGGCATCATATTACCCAAAACCAAGGTTTAAGCAACAATACTGTTTTGTCATTGTTTGAGGACCGGGATAAAAATCTATGGATTGGACTTGATAATGGAATCAACTGCCTTAACATGTCGTCACCGATACAAAGTTTTACTGACAACACCGGGATTTTGGGAACTGTATATGCTTCGGTTTTGTTTGACGGGAATTTATATGTGGGGACAAATCAGGGATTATTTTGTAAAAAAGCAGGCTCCACGACCGGTTTCGATTTTATTTCAGGAACAAAAGGCCAGGTATGGTCACTTTTCGTTTATGATAACACGCTCTTGTGCGGACACGATTCAGGAACTTTCATTGTGAAGGGACAAAGTGCACGCAACATTTATAGCGGTTCGGGAACTTGGAAATTTGAATTGCATCCTAAAAATACAAAGCGAATAATCCAGGGCAATTACAACGGATTAAGTTACTTAATCAACGAGGACGGCGAATGGAAATTTGGCGACAAAATTACGGGATTCAATTACTCGACGAAATATTTTGAATTATTGAATGACAATATCTTTGTCAGCCATGAATACAAAGGTGTTTTCAGGCTCAATATGAATCCGGATTTTTCAAAGATTCTCTCATTCAAGGCTTACACCAAACCATCGAAAGGCAAAAATGCCGGCTTAGCGAAATATAACGGGCAGATTCTATATGCCTATAAAGGTGGTGTCTTTAAATTTAACGAAAGCAAAGACGTTTTTGAGAAGGATGTTGTAATCAGCAAAGCAATAGACAATGACGAGTATACGTCCGGCAAATTAATCGTTGACTCCTCAAATAAGTTATGGTTGTTTACGAAAAACCGCATCAACTATTTCTCGCTAGGAAAATTGAGCAGCAATTTAAAAATGAATACGATCCCGATTCCATCTTCACTTACTAATTCGATGTCCGGATATGAAAATATCTCAAAAATCGGACAGAACAGTTTTTTGGTAGGAACAACCGACGGATACTATTTGCTGGATTCGGGACTTCTGCAGTTTAGCGACTACAGCGTTCTGATAACTTTCGCAACAAAAAGCAAATTTAATGATCCAGCCAGTAACCTTCAATTAACTGAAGAAGTAGAAGTGCCTTATTCTGAGAACAATATTACCATCGCTTACGCTGTACCGGTATTTAATAAATATATCAAAGCAGAGTACCAATTTTTGCTTGAAGGGCTTACAAATAAATGGAGCCACTGGTCAACGCGAAGCAGCAGCACATTTAAAAATTTGCCCTACGGAAGCTATACCTTTAAAGTGCGCGCAAGAACCGGAGATTCACTTTCACAGAATACCGCCGACTACCATTTTACGATTCTCAGGCCGTGGTACTGGAGCTGGACTGCAATATTTTGTTATCTGCTGGCTTTAGCTTTGGGTGGATATTTTGTACATAAAGCATATAGATCCTATTATCACCGGCAAAATGAGAAACTCATGGCTGAAAATCGTCGGCAATTGGAAATGCGTGAACTAGAGAACGAACAGCAGCTGATGAAGATCCGGAACGAACAGCTTCTGCTGGATGTTGATAACAAAAACAGAGAATTAGCAGCCTCAACGATGAATCTAATCAAGAAAAATGAGTTGCTATCGATGATAAAGGACGATTTAAAGAAAACTGAAGATAATTCGAAGAACATTAAAACAGTCATTTCGACAATCAATAAAAATATTAGTGAAGAAGATACGTGGGATCTTTTTAAGGAGGCATTCAATAACGCCGACAAGGATTTCTTAAAGAAGATTAAATCGACTCATTCATTGTTGACTCCAAACGATCTACGTCTATGCGCCTACCTGCGCTTAAATCTTTCCTCGAAAGAAATTGCGCCACTTTTGAACATTTCAGTCCGGAGTGTGGAAATAAAACGATATCGTTTGCGCAAGAAAATGGATCTACCGCACGAACAAGGGTTGGTTGAGTACATTTTATCTGTCTGATAAACCTCTACAACTAACTATTTAACCTCAACATCACCACAACAACATCGTTGTAATACTTATTTTTCCTGCGCTCAGCGGGCTTTATTTTAAAAGATATCAATACTGTTTTCGCACCTTTCCATGAGAAATAGTTCACTCTTTTGTAAGTTTTGGCACCTGTATGTTTTTTGTTGTGGTTTATTTTAAGTATTCATTAACAAAACCTCTTAATTTTAAAACAACAAAAAACAAACTTATGAAGTCAAACTATCTGATCTTATTCATGCTGCTTTTTGGTTTGTGCGGATTTGCACAAACCTTTGAAGTTGTAGGAAAAGTTACTGAAGCCGGTTCAGGCTTACCAATTCCGGGCGCCAACGTAACAGTACGTGGCACCAACCAGGGAACAACCACTGATTTTGATGGAAATTTTCGCTTAAGCGGACTACAAGCCGGTGCCGTTTTGGACATTACGTATTTAGGGTTTGCCCCTACCGAATTCCCAGTTACTACATCAACAGATGCAGCAGCCATTTCATTACGTGAAGATGTAAGCACCTTAGAAGAGGTGGTTGTCATTGGATACGGAACACAGGATCGTCGTGAGATCACCGGTGCTGTATCAGTGGTTTCAACTGAAACGCTGGAAACTTTGCGACCTGTTCGAGTTGAGCAGGCATTGCAAGGAACAGTTTCTGGAGTTCAGGTAACAACGCAATCTGGAGCGCCCGGCGCTCCTCTTGATATCAGAATACGAGGGATTGCTACAAACGGTGAAAATAGACCTACAACTATAATCGATGGATTTGTTGGTGAATTTGCAACTTTAAGTCCGACGGACATTGAATCAATAACTGTCCTAAAAGATGCCCAAGCAGCTATCTATGGTACAATCGGTGCAAACGGAGTGATACTTGTGACTACAAAAAAGGGAAAGAGGAATATGAAGCCTGTCCTCTCTTACAACGTGTATACAGGTTTTCAAGAAACCAGCCGCAGCCTTCGAACATTAAATGCCACAGAATATGCGTTGATATTGAATGAAAGTTATGCTAATGGCGGGGAGCCGCTTCCTTTCCCCAATGTCACGACTCTTGGCAAGGGAACTAATTGGCAAGAAGAGGTCTTTCAAACGGCAGTGCCTATAATTAGCCATGATATTTCTATGACAGGTGGTTCCGATAAGATAAACTACGCAGTCAGTGGGTCACATCTTGACCAGGAAGGTATTGTTGGGGGCAGAAAAGCCGGTTTTCTTAGAAATACTGCAAGAATTGCGTTGGGCGCTGATATTTCTGATCGGTTAAAATTGAATACAAATGCCACCTATACATATTTCAGTAGAAAAACTTTAAATGAAAATGCATTAGGTTCAGTACTTTTCAATGCACTAAACATTCCTTCAATATTTACACCATATGATGATGAAGGCAACTACACCCTAGTTCCGTCAACAACTGGATATGGAACAGAGATCATAAATCCGCTAGCACAGATCGACAATACGTATAATGACTACGACTTTAGACGGTTAAGCGGGACTTTTGGCTTGGATTATAAGCTTTTTAAAGGATTAACCGTAACGGGCCGAATGGGATTTAATACTTCTAACAGCGAGGGAAGAACATTTGCTATGCAAGTCGACTACGGCGTCAAAATATATGACGTAGACCGCAGCAGTGTTACGCAAAGCGCCATAAATGACAATAATTATACTTTTGATTTATTCGCAACCTATGAAAGGACATTAGGCGACAACCATAACTTCGATGCAACTATCGGAACAACTATTTTTAAAGAATGGGGCAACGGATTGTTCGCAACAGGATTTGATGTCCCATATAATTCTTGGGAATATGCAGATATTAAACTCGCCGAAGGTCTTAGTGATGCTTTGACAAATGCTGCTTATGCATACGACGAGCGTCGGCTTTCTTACTTCGGAAGAATACAATATAATTATGCAGGAAGATATTTGCTTTCTGCGCTTCTGAGACGTGATTCATCTACCAAATTCGGACCTGAAAATCGTGTAGGATATTTCCCTTCTGCTACTGCCGGCTGGGTCGTTTCAAAGGAGAATTTTTGGGGAACAGACAATGTAATTAACATGCTGAAATTTAGAGCAAGTTACGGTGTTTTGGGTAACGATCAAATTGAAAACAACAGGTATGTAGGCAATCTTGAAGGCGAAGGAACGTATTTGTTCGATGGCACCATGATCAATGGGCAAGCTACAGGCCTTACTCCAAACCCATTCATACAATGGGAGGAAGCCCGAAAATTTGACGTCGGCGCAGACATCGATCTATTTGACAACAAGGTGAGGATCGTAACAGATTACTTCATTGATGTTCGAAATGAGTTGTTGATACCACGCATCCCTGTTTCTGGAATTATCGGTGCCGAGGCACCAGGTTCCGGTGCTCCTACAATGAACGCTGGTACCGTGAAAAATTATGGGGTGGAGTTTTCCATTACTTACTCGGACGAACTGTTTGACGGATTCAATTTCTCAGCAAACTATAACGTGGCATTACTAAAAAATAAAGTGTTGGAAGTTGATAATGGCCCAGGATTCATTGAAGGCGGCGGCTTTGGATTAAGCACCGTCCCGTCTCGTATGGAAGTGGGTCGTCCCCTTGGCTACTTCTACGGACTGCAAACTGACGGAATTTTTCAGAATGCTGCTGAAGTTGCAGCACATCCCTCACAATCCTCTCTTGGAGCTGAAGCACAACCTGGCGATCTCCGATTTGTAGATGTTAATAATGATGGCGTCATAACAACTGACGATCGCACCAATATTGGGGATCCAATTCCAAGCGCGACAATGGGATTTACTTTAAACCTCGATTATAAGAATTTCGACTTTGCAGTATTTACCTACGCTTCAATAGGAAATGACATGGTTCGAGCTTATGAAAGAGATGTTCCCAGAGGAAATAGATTATCCTACGTTCTTGACCGCTGGACCGGTGAAGGCACAAGCAATTATGTCCCACGAGTTACAACTGCTGCAACAGGAAATCGAGTTTTTTCTGATTATTTTGTGGAAGATGCTTCGTACCTTAGAATACAGAACATTCAGTTAGGTTACTCAATTGATCCAACATGGATTTCTAAAGCAGGTCTTACAAAAGCAAGAATTTACGTTGCGGCGAACAACCTCTATACATTTACCAAATATATGGGGTACGATCCTGGAGCTTCGACTGGAGCGCCAATTGGCGGTGGAGTTGATTACGGTTTCTATCCCGTTCCTAGAACCTATATGTTAGGTGCAAACATTAATTTTTAATTAGTACAAAAATGAAAAAACAAATATTAACTGCTGTAGCTGCAATAAGCCTATTTTCTGCAGTTAGCATCTCGTGCAGCGATGAGTTCGTTGACCGCGTGCCCGCATATTCGATCAATTCAGAAAATTACTTTAATTCTAAAGAAGATTATGAATATGCATTAATAGCGGCGTACGATCTATTACAAGCAAGCTACGTCAATGTCTTATTAGGCGAAATTGCCTCAGACAACACTCTTACTGGTGGCGAAAGTGCCACTGACACACCAGGTTTCCAACAGATAGATGATATGATTCATACACCTGTAAATGCTAATCTGAGAAATATTTGGACCTGGATGTTTGCAGGTGTCCAAAGATGTAATTACATCCTTGAGTTTAAAGACAAAACTGAGTTTGAAGGTAAAGAGCGGATTATTGCAGAAACAAGGTTTCTTCGCGCATATTATCACTTTGAGCTTGTAAAATGGTTTGGCGGTATTCCGTTAAAGGGTGACGCACGTTTTATAATTGGAGATGAAACAAGCATTCCACGTTCATCAGTGGAAGAAGTTTACGCTTCAATCGAAGCAGATTTGCTTTACGCCTCCGAAATTCTTTCAGTAACTCCTGCTCAACAAGGCCGCGCTACAAAAGGCGCTGCGCAGGCACTACTTGGGAAAACATACTTATATCAGAATAAATTTGCCGATGCTGCCAATGTTCTTGAAGAAGTTATTCAAAGTGGACAGTATTCTCTTGTCAGCGACTATGGTGCCATCTGGGAACATAGCGGTGAAAATGGACCTGAATCCGTTTTTGAAATTCAATATACTGATGCTGAAGGCGGAACTTTCACATGCCTTCAATGTGCCGAAGGTAACGTCGCTATTGGATTTAATAGTCCACGTAACTATTCAGGGCCGTTGTATGACTCAGGTTACAGTTTCAATGTTCCTACGGAGGAAGCATATGATGCTTTTGAAATTGGTGATGATAGACGTGATGTTTCAATTCTTGATATTGAGGCCTGGAGTGCACAAACTGGTGCTTCCTCAGGACAGGGATTTGAGCATACCGGTTATTTCAATAGAAAATATATTGCTAGACAGGGCGACCTTAATATTCAGGATCCGGCACTTACAAATCCCAACAACTATCGCGCTATAAGGTATGCTGACGTTCTGCTGATGGCAGCAGAAGCACTAAATCGCGGAGGAATAGATGACACACGAGCGCGTTTATATCTCAATCAGGTTCGTCGCAGAGCATTTGGCGACACGAACCACGA
>DASWND010000140.1:0-11877 GCA_036399435.1 Flavobacterium sp. | reverse complement strand
CATTCAACTCATCTTGCAACTGCAATTGCTTTTCAACAATTTTGTCCCTGTCGGCGTCGATGTTCCACAGATCACCCCTAAGTTTTAGATATTTTCCCGTAAGCCTGATACATTCGGCCAGCTGAAGTTCTGCAAATCTGTTTGGCCTGATGTAGTAGAACAACAATGATATGACCGTATAAAACAGTCCACCGGCAAGCATCAAAATTGTATGAAGAATCAGCTGGTTACCAGAATAAATATTGCTGAATACGAGTGATACTGATAAAAGTCCGGAAAATGAGATTAGACTGGCGCGCGGCCCATACGCAGAAATCATCGAAAGCACAAATATGAGAACTGCAAGAACCGGATAAAGCAGCCACTTGACGGGATATACAATACTAACAAGAAATGCACTTCCAGCCACAATGAAGGAAGCAGCGATAAGTCCGTTGACCTTATGCTTTAAATTACTTGAAATATCACTCGGAAAGGCGAGTAGTGCACCAATTGCCAAGGTAAAGCCTATGGAAAAGTTGCCTACAAAGGCAAAAACAAGAACAGGCAATGCGGCTGCAAGCGTTACTTTTAATGCATTTGTAAAATTTGAACTCTCTGCAAAGTGTCTGACTTTTTCAACCATAATTTACATTTCGCTGCAAAGGTAGGGATTGAATAAATTTACGATGCTTCGCGACACTGCATTTAAGGTAACTTTATAACTTACTAAATGTGGCAATCGCATCTGCATTGGTCTTTTTTCACTATTTTTGCCCCCGTTCCAATTGTCGCGGAACATACAAAAAAGCATAAGATGATTTTACCAATTGTGGGTTATGGTGACCCAATTCTGAGAAAAGTTGGCGTTGAAGTCACCCCCGAATATCCTTACTTGACAGACATTATTACTGACATGTACGAAACAATGTACAATGCTTATGGCGTTGGACTTGCTGCTCCGCAGGTTGGACTTGCACTTAGGATATTTGTTATTGATACAAAACCATTTGGTGAAGATGATGACCTTCCAAAAGAAGAGCAGGAACAGCTTAAGAACTTTAAGCAGACATTCATCAACGCAAAAATGATAAATGAAGAAGGCGAGGAGTGGGGCTTTAACGAAGGCTGCCTGAGCATTCCCGAGGTACGCGAAGATGTCTACCGGAACGAGCGGATCACGATTGAATATTACGATGAAAACTTCAATAAAAAAACCGAAGTTTACGATGGATTAGTTGCGCGTGTGATCCAGCATGAATATGATCATATCGAGGGAATTTTATTCACGGATAAAATATCATCGCTTAAAAAGCGTCTCATCACAAAGAAATTGCAGAACATCATGGAAGGCAAAACGCGTCCTGAATATAAAATGAAATTCGCCGCTAAAAAAGGCAGATAAAATAACATCATTATGAATTTAGAGAAAATACTAGCCATTTCTGGCAAACCGGGATTATATGTTTTAAAAGTCCAAACACGTTCAGGTTTTTTAGCCGAATCAATGTTGGATGGAAAAAAAATTACAGTCGGCCTTAGAAGCAATGTCAGCTTGCTTTCAGAAATTTCGATGTACACCAACAGCGCTGAGAAACCCTTAGCAGAGGTTATGCGTAACATTGCAGTAAAGGAAGATAACGGACCGGCAATTTCGCATAAGGAAGACAATGATAAGCTGATCGCATATTTCAAAGAAGTTCTTCCTGATTATGATGAAGACCGCGTTTATCCATCTGACATCAAAAAAGTGCTGAACTGGTATAACTTACTTCAAAGCAAAGGGCTTGTTTCAAAAGAAGCTCCGATTAGTGAGGCGACAGAAAGCACTGAAGTTGAAGCTGAAGCGGTTCATGAACCAGTTGAAGCCGACGCAGCTCCCGTAAAACCAAAATCTTCTAAGAAGAAAAGCGAATAAACGTCGTCCAGATTTAATTTAACGGAAAATTCCATGTATACAAGGAAACTTCAGTTGCAGGCTTACGAGCGCCTTTTGGGTATCATGGATGAGCTTAGGGAAAAGTGTCCGTGGGATAAAAAGCAGACCTTACAAAGCCTTCGGCATCTCACTATTGAAGAAACATACGAATTAGGCGATGCAATCCTCAATGATAACCCAAACGAAGTCAAACAGGAGCTGGGTGATTTGTTGCTTCATATCGTATTTTACGCTAAAATTGGCAGCGAAACCGGAGCGTTTGATATGGCAGATGTAGCAAACGGCATCTGCGACAAACTTATCCACCGTCATCCTCACATCTACGGCGATGTTGAAGTCAAGGATGAGGAAGATGTTAAACGCAACTGGGAAAAAATTAAACTCACTGAAGGAAAAACTTCGGTCCTTGAAGGCGTTCCACAAGGATTGCCCGCACTTGTCAAAGCCTCTCGAATCCAGGACAAGGTAAAAGGTGTCGGCTTTGACTGGGAAGTACCTAATCAGGTTTGGGACAAAGTGCAGGAAGAACTAAACGAACTTCAGGTCGAGGTAGAAAATGGTGATCGCGACAAAATTGAAAATGAGTTCGGAGATGTATTCTTTTCCTTGATCAACTACGCACGATTCCTTGATATCAACCCTGAAGATGCACTGGAACGTACAAACAAAAAATTCATCAAACGTTTCCAATTCCTCGAAAAAAAAGCCGCTGAAGTTGGGAAACCACTAAGCGAAATGACTTTAGCTGAAATGGATATTTACTGGAACGATTCGAAGCAATTTGATAAGTAGATTTTTGCAATATAATAAGTTAGCCACGAATACACGAATTAAAGAACCATAATTCGTGCATTCGTGGCTAAAAATTTTCTAAACAGTAGTTGCTTACTCCTGCTGAATCGTCCTCAACTGCCTCAGCTTCGCTCTCAGCGTCACCAGTTCATCCTTATGGTTATCAATGTTTCTCTTCACCTCCATGACCATCGGATTGTCATTTTTGGCATGAGCAAAGAACTGAATATTATTCTCCAGTTGAAGAATTTCCGCCTGAACTTCATCAATTCTACGCGTTAAGAAGATCTTTTCATTTTCAAGTTTCCTCGTATCATTTCCTTCAGCATGCGATTCCATTCTGTTTGAAAATCGAAGCATATCGCTGTCTTTCTTGCTCAGGCTGAGTTTTTCAAATAATGCATCAAGGATCTTGTTGAACTTTCCTTCAATATGACGTCGCGCCGCAGGAACCCGTCCGATATTCTTCCAGTTTTCAATATGTTCTTTAATGGCGGCAAGATCTGTTTTGTGGTCGCCTGTCATTTGAAACTCCCGAAGCTGCTCAAGAAACGCCTTCTTTTTTTCAAAAGCTTCGACTTCTTCAGAGTTCTCTTCTGTTTTATTCTCCTTCAGCTTTTCAAAATAATGGTTGCAGGCTGCGCGGAACTCTTTCCATAGCTTATCCGAGAATTTACGCGGAACATGGCCAACTTGTTTCCATTCTTCCTGAATCTGCTTCATAATGGGCGTAGATGCCGCAAAATCAGTACTATCCTGAAGTTCTTTTGCCTTTTCAACCAAAGCCATCTTCCTGCTGAGGTTGTCGTTCTGGTCTTTCTTAATGTCTTTATAAAAAGAATTTTTCAGACTGTTAAAATCTTTGACGGCCGCTTTAAAAGCCGCCCAGGTTTCTTCATTGACATCAGAAGGCACTTTTCCTAAAGAAAAGAATTCATTTCGTAAGGCATCGACTTTTTCAATTTGCGCAAGCCAGGCTGCATGTGAACCGACTTTCTGCTGCGCCAGTTCCTGAAGTTTCGCAATTACCGCACGTTTTTTATCCAGATTTTCAACTTCGCTCCCGCGTTGTTTTTCAAATAATTCCTCACGCTTATCATGCATTTGCTTGGTAAGTTCGCTGAATCTGTTCCAGATTTCTTCGCGGTGTTCTCTCGAAACCGGGCCGATTTCTTCCTTCCAGATGCGGTGCAGGTCCTGCAGTTCACGGAACGCCTTATTGATATCCGGTTCATTGACGAGTTCTTCAACACGTGCAATGATCTTCTGCTTCAGTTCGAGGTTGTATTTAAAATCGAGATCACGCGCCTCACGGTCAAGATGCAGGTAATCATAAAAATTCTCAACGTGGAAGTGGTAATTGTTCCACACGTGGTTGTATTTGTCTTTCGGAATCGGACCAGCATTTTTCCAGCGGTCGCGAAGCTCGTTGAATTGCTTCAGCGTGTCTTTTATATTTTCCTGTGGGTTGATCAGATTTTTTAGTTCCTCAACGATCGCAAGCCGCTTCTCAAGATTTGCCTGAAGATTATTCTGCTGGCTCTTGCGGTGTGCATTTCTTTTGTCCCTGTATAGATTGTAGAGTTGGTCAAACTTTGCCTTTAAAGGAAAATTATATTCGAAATCTTCAGTGGATTCAGGGTTCTCTTTATGATGCTCTTCCCGTTTCTCATCAATTAAAGCATGATACTTCGAAAGAAAGTTCTTTTTTATTTCCTCAACATGATCTCGTATGGCGTTGATGCTTTCATTCACAATCAGCTTTTCAAGGTCGGCAACAAGGGCTTCCATTGCAAAGTCTTCATAATTGGGCATCAAAAGCGAACGCATCTCATTGTTCTGGCCTTCTTCAGGCTCTTCAGACGGAGATTGTTCGATATCAAGAATAGCATCTTCAATGTCGCTTGCGCCTGCGTGTTCAACACGGTCTATAAGTTCAGCAGTATCATTTACATCATCATTTTTCTCAATCGCTTCCGAAATCGCATCTTCACGCTCATCATCAATGGCAACGGGTTCATTTTCAGATACACCTTCAATAGCTTCGTCATCATTTTCTGTCAGAAGATCTTCAGGAACCTCTTCATTTTCCTTCATCTCCTTGGCAAAGAATACGTCAAGCGGCGTAACCGTTTCTTCTTCAATCGCATCCTCAACAAGATCGTCAAGTCCGGGATCAATTACATCCGAACCCAAAACTTCCTGAACGTGTTCACCGGGTGCGTCGGTACCCGAATCCTCGTCAGCCGCAGGTGCGTCGTCGTGATCATTGTTGCTGATACTTTCCGAAGCTCTGTCGGAATGGTTGCTGTTTTCGTTTCCATCTGCGTCTTGCAGGTTGTCATTCTTTTCTTCTAACATTTTGTAAATGTATAACGTTGCTGAATATATTCTTAGCGAAAGATAATAAACACAAGGCTAACTACAAAGCAAAACATTGTTAATAGCAGATGCAATCGATGCTTTTTTAGAAGCTGTTCCCGCTTTCCACTATATCTTTTTTGCTTTTAGCCAGCCTCCTTTGGAAGGGCCGGGTGAGGCCGCAAAAAAGGATGCCGTTGCAATCGGGGCTATAACTTCGGAACTTATGTGGTGCTGTCGTTCCAGATTCTCCACGATTCTTCCGCCTGCAGAACAAGCATCTCGTAACCGTTCTTAGTCACTGCGCCGGCAGCTTGTCCCTTTTGCAGAAACAGCGTCTGCTCCGGATTGTAGATCAGATCGTACAAAAGATGTGAACTATTTAGAAGATGATATGGTACATTGGGCGATTGAATGCCAGGCGATGTTCCGACAGGTGTGCAATTTACGATGATCTGATACTCTGATAAAATTTTCTCGTCAATCGCATCGTACGTAATCGTGTCTTTGTACTTGTCGCGCGAAACAAACAAATATTGTATGTCAAGATTTTCAAACGCATACGCAACCGCCTTAGACGCGCCGCCTGTGCCCAGTATTAATGCTTTTCTATGATATGCTTTGAGTAGTGGTTTTATAGAATCCCGAAAGCCCATCCAATCTGTATTAAAACCTATAAGTTTGCCATGCCGGATTTTAATAGTATTGACAGCACCAATTTTTAAAGCCTCATCCGACAAATCATCAAGAAACGAAATTATCTTTTCTTTATATGGAATTGTAACATTCAATCCTGCGACATCATTTTTTATGACATCAGGAAACTGCGAGATATCAGCTATATCGAAATTTCTGTATTCGCAATTCAGCCCTGCAGCTTTAAATTTTTCTGTAAAATACTTCTGTGAGAATGAGTAGGAGATATTCCGGCCAATCAAGCCGAAGACACGTATCCGATCCATGCTTTAGCAGATTACTTAAGATTGATCATCGGCGTGGCATTTCCAAGCGATGTTGTTGGTAATTCGCCGTTCCATTTTGATGCCTTGATAAATTCAACGTAAAGCGGCGTTAGTTCCTTTTGCTTTAACCTTAACGCTGCAGCTTCCGAACTTGCCTCTATGACGACGGTTGCGCTGTCTCCTTTTGCTAATGCGATCTTGCGTTGCGCATCAGCAGTAGCTGCTTTTGCCTGAGATTCAGACGTGATAGCATCCTGAACGGCTTTGGCTTTAGCTTTTATCGACTCGACAATACTCGAAGGTGGTTGAATGTTCGTCCGAAGTTGAGATATCGTAAACCATTTGCCGACCCTTTTATTTGCTTCAACAACAATAGCAGCTTCGAAACCACTTCTGTTATTGAAAATATCATCGATCACCCATTTATTGGCGACATCACTTACTGCACCTAAAATTGCGATTTCGAGCCAGCCTTGTTCAATTGCTTCGAGGCCGCCGTTTCTGAATGACGTTCTTAAGTTTGTAAACATATCGGAACTTGTCGAACGCTTAACTGAATGGTTGAAACTAGGAGAGATATCGCATGGAAAACCGCCCTTTGCAATTACAGCCTGCTTTTCATATCGAATAGTTCTTTGATCTAATGGAATCTGATGAATTTCTTCTGTCCACGTATTAAAAACTTTCCATCCGGAAACTTCTTTTATTGTTGAAGCACCTCTCGAATCGCCGACTAGATCTACCAGCAATCCCTGATATCCAGCTTCAATTTTTTTCATTTCGTATGGCTGCAGGAAAATGAAAACCAGGCCGGTTACAGCGAAAACAATCGGCTTATAATGAACTCTGATCAGGTTGCCATCGCCGTCTTTTTCAATAAAATTAAAACGTTTCTGTGCCCATAGTGTTCCAAATGCAAGACCGAAAATAACTAGAAGTATTACTGTAATCATTTATGAAATATTTGTTTTGTTTGCTGCGCAATATAGACATTAGAAACACAATTAAGAGTATTAAATTTAAAGCAATTTTATCGCGAACTGCTATAGCGATGTGACGTCCAGCACTCAAAAAAAATTAGCCACGAATACACGAAAAAGTATAAAACTATTCGCGCATTGGTGGCTAATTAATAATCATTAAAAAGTCCGGCGAACCGGACTCTATTACTTTTTCTTAAACTTCGCGATAATGCTTTGCACACTTCGCTTATCCCAAATTCCCGGAAATAGTTCCTGCAAAAGCGTATGGTTCTGAAAATTCAACCGTAGGCCATTACTCAGGTGAAAAACCCCTTTTTCTGTTTCGTGCATCATCAGGTATAAACCTGCAAGACGGTATTCGACCTCGTACTCTTCCGGAAAATATTCTGAAGCCTGAAGCAGCGTCTGGATTGCAGCGTCCCATTCACCAAGATATTGAAGGATATCAACCCAAAACAACCATGTGTCCAATTGATAATCTCCGTATTCCACAGCTTTACGGTATCCAACTTCAGCCTCTTCATAGAAATTCATCGCCTTGTTGATCGTCGCATAACGCTTCCAGTACAAACGGTTTTCATTATCAATGGCAAGTGCTTTATTCACATAGAACAGTGCTTTTTGATAATTCTTCTGGCGTACATAAAAATCTGTGATCGCGATCCAGCCTTTGTCAAGCAATGGATCTTCATGCACCGTTTTATTAAAATATTTTAAAGCTTTTGCCTTATCGCCTAGCTTTTCATAACACTTACCAATTCGAAGCAGCGCATACGATGTAGGATCATCAAGTTCGATGGTCCTGTTGTAGCTTTCAATCGCCTCGTCGTAACGTTTTAGTCTTTCAAGCGCTTTTCCTTTTTCCATAAAAGCACCGAGAAACTCATCATCGATATAAGTTGCAAATTCAAATGCTCGAACAGCTTCCTCATATTCTTTCAGTCCATAATGAAGCCTGCCTGCCTGATGCCATGCGATTTCACTATATGGATTACGTTCGATGTACTGCATCAAATACTCGATCGCCTCACGGTTTTGATCAAGAAATTCAAAGCAATAAACCACGTTGTAAAGCGCAGCCTGATCTTCGGTATCTTCCTCAAGGCACTTGATAAAGTTCTCTTTTGCAAGTTCAAGGTTGTCCATGAACAGGTATTCCATCCCGATCAGGTTGTATACATCGGCAAAATCATCTGTATACTGAAGTGCCGTTTTTAGCAGCTCAACAGCCTTTTCGTGATTGTCTCGTTTAGAATATATGTTTGCTTTCTGAATATAAATTTCCTCGTTATGAGGCTCAAAAGCATAAAGTTCGTTAAGTAGTTTTTCGGCAGCGTCAAGCTTGTCTTCATAAACAAGCATTTCAACCTGAACTAGTTTAAGCCCGGTTGATTTTGGATGTTGTTCAAGAGCAAGTTTAAGTGCTTTTTTAGCCAGGGAAGATTTGCCCATGTCGAGGTAGTGCAAAATAATCTCTTCAAATTCTTCTGAATCAAAAAAGAGTACTTTGTTTGTTTTCAGCATCGACTCAAATTTGGACAGGGATAAATTATATTCTTCTTCTTCGTTGCTTAATTGCATACTGTTTTTCTTTAAATTATCCTTACTAAAAGTACGGAGTGCAAATCTGCTTGCGGTGAAAATCAGGAGTTCTTGTGAACAATTTAATTAACAATACTGTAAGAACGGCAGGAACGTGATATTGGTATAATTAGAACGTAGTGAGCTTCTTATTGTGCAGCTGCTATCTCATCAAGCACTTCAAGTATTATCGCGCATCCTTCTGAAATTTCTTCTTCTGAAATGGTCAGTGGCGGAGTAATCCTGACAGCGCGCCCTTCGAATAACAGCCAAAATAAAATTACGCCTTTTTCCTGACATTTCAGTATTACCTGATCGGTGACGTTAGCGTTGCGGGTTATTAGTGCTAACATGAGGCCTCTACCGCGGATTTCTTCTATCAAAGGATGTACCAGAAGCCGCCTGAACAGCCTTTCTTTAGTTATTGTTTCAGATATCAGATCCGACTCCGTTATTTCCTTTAAAGTGGCCAGACAAGCTGCCGCAATGACAGGGTGTCCGCCAAAAGTGGTAACATGTCCGAGCTTTGGATTATTGCTTAATAACTGCATCATTTCACGGGACGCAGTAAAGGCGCCAACTGGCATTCCGCCGCCCATTCCCTTGCCTAAAATGACAATATCCGGAACTACATCATAGTTTTCAAACCCGAACAATTTGCCGGTTCTGCCAAAGCCAGGCTGAATTTCGTCAATGATCATTAAAGCTCCGGTTTCATTGCATCGTTCACGCACCTTCTGCAGATAATTATCTGAAGGTTCAATAAATCCAGCGCCGCCCTGAATGCTTTCTAAAATAACTCCTGCGGTTTCTGTTGTGATCTTCTGCAAATCTTCAACATTGTTGAAGGTCATAAATTCAACATCCGGAATCAGTGGAAGAAAAGGCTTCTTTCGTTCCTCAAAACCCATGACGCTCATTGATCCCATCGTGTTTCCGTGATACGCATCGTAGCAGGAAACGAGTCCGCTTCTTCCGGTAACGCGCCGTGCGAGTTTGAGTGCGCCTTCAGTGGCTTCAGTTCCGGAATTGACCAGATATGTAGTTTCAAGCGGTTTCGGAAGATACGATGCCAGCAGTTTACAATATTCCACTGCCGGACTTTGTGAATATTCACCATAGACCATCACATGTGAATATTTATCCAGCTGCTCTTTGATGGCATCGTTAACACGTTGGTTCTGATGGCCGAGCGAACATGCAGAAACTCCTGCAACCAAATCCAGATATTTCTTATTGTTGGTGTCGTAGATGTACGAACCTAAAGCATGTGAAACCTCCATTCCGAGTGGAAACGGTGAGGTCTGCGCCTGATATTTTAAAAATTCCTGATTCAAGTGATGTTATTTAACTGCGGGCGAAGGATTGTTTTTGTCATATTCCAAAGTCTCCTTTCGAATTTCCATTGGAACATTTTCTTTTGCCAGTTCAGCTTCACTTTTACTTACGATTTTATCGTGCATCTCGTTTTCTTCAGGCGGAAAGATATCATCTTTTGATTTTATCCGTTCATCGGCTCGCCATACAAAACCTCGAAGTTTGCGCGTATTTTCGGGAAGATCTTTTTCCGGATAAATATCACCATCAACGGTTTTGAAAAAGGTGATGGTTTCAATATTGTTGCCTTCGAGCGTCAGGTTGATCTTACTGCTGAGATTTTTGTTGATTCCGATTAGTTCATTATTATCGTTTCGCATGTAATAGACAACTTCGGTATTTTTGACAATGTCGACATCATAAAGCTTGTTGTCGCGGAATTTTCCATACAGATTCACCCCTTTCACCTGATTAAAGCCGGTGCCAATTGTATCCTTCGAAATGAGAAATGCGTTATTTAAAACTTTCAGCGAGTCGAGCTTTTCAGTTGCATTGTTGCCAATGAGGTGCATGATATCGCCAGTCATTTGGTTGTCGAAATTCCACATAATTGGCTTACCGATCATTTTTGTCAGTCCAACTTTCTGATCCGAATGAATAGAATCACATTTTCCACTCATATCTGTTTTATAAAACCTTGCATTATTGAAAGCCCGGATGATGCGGTTTCCAACTTTTCCTGTCACCATCAGTTTTTTGCCATGTATGTAAACTGAATCGTTTTCAACTAAATTAATAGCAACTGCGCGTTTTGTAACATACATAGAATCCTGATTCCTAAAGACTTCGGCGTAATGACCTTTGACGATTCCTTTGTTGATAGAATCAGTCACTTTAACATTATTGGTCGCAGAGGCAAACTCCCGGTTGCGGTCATAATACAAACTGTCACCTTCGATCAGGCGGTCTTTGTATCTGATATATGACTTCCGAAGAAAATGTGCAAGATTTCGTTTTGTGTCATAAAAGCCTTTTTCAGTATAGATATAATTGGCCTCACTGGTAATTGTTGAAGGTCCGAATAGGTAGGAGTGGCCTGAATTAGTATAGTAATCAAGATGATTTGATTTGATCACGTACTTTGGATTTGTGATCGTCACTGCAGTTAAAAACTGATATCTCTTTTGGGTTACAAAGTATCGGCCTGATTTGCTGCGCAAAGTATTGTCTTTGTTTTTGATGGTACCGTATGTAGTGTAATATGCCTGTTGAATATTTCGGTCAAAGTTTATCGTATCGGTGGTTAGCGTCATATCGGGAGAACGCATGTTCACATTGCCGGTCGCATATGCCTGACGGACATTTCCATTGTATTCGGCATATTTACTCGTCATGAAAAGTGTGTCGCCCTGGACCATCTGAACATCTCCAAAAGCTTTAATATAGTTTTCCTTTTGAAAATAATATGCCTTGTTGCATGTCATCACAACGCCATCGTGGCTTACACGGACGTTTCCTGTCAACAAAAATGCATCCGGAATCTCAGTCTGATTAATATCAGCAAAGTCGGAATATTCAATAACAATCTTTTTTGGAGCCTGAGCAAAAAGCGGAGTAAACGAGCAGAAAGCCAGTAAGATGTAAATAAAAAACAATGTTCTTCTCAATGCAATATTTTTAGCAAATTTATGCAAAATGAAAGCAGATAATGGAGTCTTAAGATTTAATTAGTAACAGCCTGAATAAGCGGTCAAAACTTTATATTTGTCCTTTAGGATTAAAACATCGAAAATGAAAAAAATACTAGGCTGCGCTGTGATACTTACAACTCTAGCAGGATGCGCCACCAAAAATAATAGTGCGAGAATGAATTCAGATCAAAGTCAGCTTCCACAACAAAAGGCAGTTGTATATCAGGTTTTTACAAGATTATTCGGAAATAAAGATACCACCAACAAACCTT